>CAXTMV010000001.1:0-82384 GCA_964245425.1 uncultured Flavihumibacter sp.
GCATTCCTGACGCTACTTTATTTTGATAGCTTACCCAACTGATATCTATTATTTGCCTGATTTTTGATTCTATGATACTAGAATTCACTTGTAATAAGATTTTAAAAGTAAGAAAAATTGCGTATATCTATCACCGCGTTCGGCTTTATTATCAACAAATTTATGAGATGAAACTGCTAGGGGAACAGTTATTTTTTGAGTGTATATAATATAGGGTAAACTGCTTGTTGGCGTCAAAAATCACATTGCCGTTCGAGGGATCGTTGTAAGAATAAGTAAGCTGGTCTACAATATTCAATGCACCATGGTAGCGGGTGAGTCTACTAACATCGCTGACAAATCATAAATGCCAATATAATACCACAAGCTGATAAAAACCGCAAAGAATCATTCATTAGCTTCGTAATCATAAACATTCATTGCGATGAAACATTTCAAATTCATTATTATTTGCCTGCTGATGACTGTTTGTTCTCAGTTCATATTTGGGCAAACGGAAGTTGAACCCTGGGGCAATATCACCGGTATCAGAACGGAGGGGCAACTGATGGACTTTGAAACAAATCTTACGCTCCTTCAAAAAGATGGACTTGCAAAAGTTACCGCCAAAGAAAAACAACGGCCCAAATTTTCCCGCTCCGGTAATACACAGATCATTTCCTCCAATATAGACAGCCTGTATTTTAAACAATGGGTAACGGATACCGGCAAAGGGCTGGCGCATATTCGTCTTGTACTAACATCAACTGCCCCCCTACAAACAGCGGGCTTATATTATGGTTTTCTGCTGCCTGCAAACAAATTTGACAAAGGAAGCATTCAGCTGGACAACAATAAACCTGTCTTAATAAAAGATCCCACGCTTACTTCCTATTTACAAAAGACCGCAAAGAAAGTAACACTTATTTCTGCCAGCGAAACACTGATCATCAGATTTGAAAAACCTGTTGCATTCGTTATTAAAAACGAGATTCCAACAGACACAAAAACCATCCGTTTCTATTTGCCGTTACATACCGGCGAAGTAAAAAACGGCGAATCCATCAGTACCGATTTCTCCATTACAGCAGCCGGCAAAATAAACAGGCAGCCGGTACAACTTGTGATTAATACAAAGATTGCCGGACGTTCTTTTGAAGGACTGGGTGGCAATTTCCGTTTACAAAATCCCGCTGTTGACCCGCAGGTCATTGACTATTGCCTCAGCAATCTTCGTGTTGCCTGGGGACGCGTTGAGATGCCGTGGCGCTTTTGGCAACCATCGATTGACACCAGTGGAATCGAAATTGCCAAAGCAGGGCGGTTAAACCCACGCGTGCAAAAATCAATGGAAATGGCACAAAGACTGTATAAAATGGGTATGCCGGTAATTGTAACTGCCTGGTTTCCTCCCGCCTGGGCAATCTTGGGAAAACCAGCATTTTCTCCAGGTCCAGTCGGCGTCTGGGGTAACCCATTAGATCATACAAAAGACATTGACATTTATAAATCCATTACCGATTATATTATTTATTTAAAAAACCAGTATGGTGTGGACGTAGCAGATTTTTCTTTTAATGAATCGGATCTTGGGATCAACATCCGCCAGACAGGAGAAGAGCATGCGGCGCTCATTAAAGGCCTTGGAAGTTATTTTGCATCAAAAGGCTTGCAAACAAAAATATTACTCGGCGATAATTCCGATGCCAACAGTTATTCCTTTATCGATCCTGCCATGGCAGATACCGCCACGCATCAATATATAGGCGCCGTATCTTTTCATTCATGGCGGGGATGGGATGCTGCGACATTACAGAAATGGGCGGATGCGGCTACCGTACTCCACCGTCCATTGCTAATTGGTGAGGGAAGCATTGACGCCGCAGCCTGGGCTTATCCTGCTATTTTGGAAGAACAAACCTACGCGTTAAAAGAAATCAACCTGTACACAAGGCTGTTGAATATTTGCCAGCCCGCGTCAATTTTGCAATGGCAACTTACATCTGATTATTCACCTGTGGCCGGGGGAGGTGTCTATGGAGACCATTCCCCAATGCGTCCCACCCAGCGTTTTTGGAACCTCAAACAACTTGCCAGTACGCCAAAATCCTTACAGGCATTGCAGATAACATCTTCATCTGCCGATATATCCTGCGCGGCGTTAGGAGATAATGAAAAGAAAATTTTTTCTATCCACATAGTAAACAACGCGGCTGCCAGAAACACCAGTATCAGCGGTCTTCCAACTGGCATAAAAACATTGCGTGTCTGGGTCACTGACAAACAGCGTGGTATGAAAGAAGAAAAACCAGTACAGGTAAAAAACGGCCGCGCAGATTTCTTACTGGATGCCACCAGCTATACTACTTTACAGACCACCTGATTGTATTAAATTGTAGCAGTATATATTCAACCGGTCAAGGACGCTAACTGTAAGCTATATTCTATTTAAGTCCTTTCTATAAGCATAGCCCCACTAAAATTGTTGAACTTTCCGTACATTACCCCATCTTTAATCCATGACAGAGCAAGATCAAATCATCCAACCCGGCGACACCGTCCGCCACAAGTCCAATCCGCGTTTCAGCAACCTGGCTGGCATGACTGTTATTGAGGTCGACGACAGCCGGGCAAAATGCGCGTTCAGTGATTGGGAAGCCCATGGTGAACCCACTGACGGGTGGATACCGCTTGAAGACTTGGTGCTGGTTGCCAAAAACCCCGGCGGCGAATTGCCAAATGTCGTTGCGTGAGCTGCCTGGGCGTAAATTGAAAGCATGGCAGCCGTACTATTACGGTATATTCAACACAACCCTACAGAAATTTCATAACGACAGCTTTTTAGGCTGGGCGGCTTTGGATCCTGCAAGTAGGAATAATGATGATAATGGAATAATCATCCTTAAATAAGACAATTTGTCTTTAAATACAGCCGACTTGCTTTTTAATAGATTACATTACAGGAATGCAAAGCACGCCTGAGCTGGATGAATACCGCAGGTTTCTTATTTGGTTTGAAGAGCACTATCCCATTCTCAACAGAGATTACTGGCAACATATTACCGTTCCTACACCTGGTGAAGGCGTAAAAGTGATGAGCACCAGTTTGGAACCATCTATCTTTAATCAACTGCTGCAGATTGAATTCGACTATTATCATCCCTGGAACAAACAGGCGGCTGCTCAATAAAGAGCATGCCTAAAATATACCTCAAATCAATGCAAATATGGCTCCATTTTCAGGGCAAAATGCCCGGCTTATACCAAAGAACGTGATTGAAAACATCACTTTAAAAAAAATATTGTTGTTATATCCTGAGGCCATCACCTACAAATCACTCATCAGGTTTAAGCATGAAAAAGGCAAGGCAACCCTCAACCTTGATTTATTACCGCGGGAGCTGGCAGCAAAAATATGTAAGTTGTTTTACTCGCCTGATTATAATTCTTTTTAAGCCCTCACTTCAAGTTTATATCCCCTGCCTCGTATAACGACAATTTTGATAGTCGGATCAGATTCCAGTTTTTTTCTCAGTTTTGAAATGAACATATCCAGGCTGCGGCCTACTATAACACCTTCATCTTCCCATATCTCTTTTTGAAGCCGGCTTCGCTCAATGGCCTCGTTCGGCGACAACGCGAAAATGCGAAGTACACGGGCCTCTGTGTTGGTCAGGTGGAGGGTTTCTCCATTTACCATGAGCTTATGATTCTCTGCGTCGAACGACATCGACCCCAAAGTGAACAGGCCAGTACCCAGACCGGCCGGCGAGGCCCTCTCCTGCCTGACAAATCCCAAAAAAATAAATCCTGCAACGGCTAAAAACAACAGCGCGCCTAAAAAATACCCGCTCTTTGCTGTAACGATGCCTGCCGGTTTAAATTTTATATTAATCATGTAACACGCTGTGGATTGCCTTCTCCCTATACAGGCCACAATATCATCTTTCTTATTTTTGGATATCGCATATCCATAAGCTACACTGCCATCGGAACAGTTCAGTACATCAACCACATAATCACTGGCAAGCGGGTCTTTGGCCAACAAACGCTGCGTAATATGCACCAGGGAGTCGGGTTGAAAAGTAAAAGCCTTCTCAAAGCTGACCTGGTATTCATTTCCCGCGACCTTCTTTACCGGCAGCACCCGCGAAGTGCTGTCGCCCGACTGGAGGAGTATTTCATGCCCGATCCGGCGAAGCAAAATTTCCCTTCTGGCAAAGTCAAAGTCATCACGGCCGGTCATACTGAAAGCCACGCAGATGATGGAGATAAAAAACAACAATAATAATCCGACCCTGTGCTTCCGGCTAATGGGCAGGAGATTTCTTCTAATAAGCATACTGTCAAGATATTATTTACAAAGTTTACACTATTATTTACGATCCGGGTTCCTTAGGCTGCCATAAATCAAAGTATTTTTGTTGCACCTACTTTAAAAGGATACGAAAAACCAACGAAATGCCTCAAACGGATCTGATGTACCAAGAAATAAAACAGGTCAATTAAACCAACAAACAATATGAAAAAAGTTATTTATGCGCTGATCTTGCCGCTGGTGGTAATAAGCGGACTAGTAGTATTTGCCAATCGCGAAATCAAAAATGACAGTTCTACAAAATCAACCCCCAAGCCACTCTCTGCTGCTGAAAGCCAAGCCGAATTGAAAAGATGGGAGGCGACCCCTGAGGGTATAAAGTACAAAAAATGGGAAGCCTCTCCCGAAGGTACAAAAGTGCTTGCCGGTGCTGCAAAATTAGGGAAGTATACCAGTACTTCTGCCAATATGGAGGCTGTTGTAACCTCTCTATATCTTCCGCCAGGTTCACTATTGGGTTTCGGAGTGATGGCCAGGATTAATGGCGACGATTATATTCTTAGTTTTGGGCTGGAAAATTCCAATGAATTTCAGCTATTGCACACCCTGAAAGTTAATGACAAAATAATTATAAAAAGCCATGTTGTATCGTACGCGCCCAAGTATGCATATCCAATAGTATCGGGCGACTATGTAGAACGAGACGATAAAATAATGTATAAACGTGCCCCTCGCAAAGGCGGTTGCTGAGTAAATAAATGATGACATACATAGATGTCTTGTGTTCAGTGACAAACCGAACCACATAAAAAACATATATTAGTCAAGAAAAATTTATTAAAAAGAAAATAAAGCCAGGAAAGATAGTATCATACAGCCCTATTTTATTGCAGTGTATTTTTACAAATCAAGAAACCAATGTACACCGTATTCTATACAGCGCGCAATTAGTCTAATTTATATTATCTGCATCCCCCCCTATTCCATATCAGCCTTTTCGACATTGTCTTCCTGGGAATGGTATTTACCGGGCTCAACTTCGGCCTGTTGCTCTGGTTTACCAAAAGACAACAGCAGGCGGCCAACCGCTTTCTCGCGGCGGCACTGGCCATTGTAGTTGTATGGCTCGCGCGGCTGGTAGGTAATGATATGGGCTTACCTGCGTCTTTTCCGCTTTGGACGCACCTGCCCCTTAAATATTCCCTGGCATTGGGCCCGCTGATTTTTTTCTATGTGCGCCGCATAACGCAGCCCGCCGATGCATTCCGCAAAAAAGACCTGCTTCATTTCAGCCCATTGCTGATTGAACTGGCCGCCCAGGTGCTGCCCGGGCACCTGGATACCATTGTTCCCTGGCTGGCATTTGTATCGGCGGCCGTCTATTGCTGGCTTGCCTCCTGGCAGATACGGCAATTTTACCGGCAACTACCTTTCAGCGGCGGCGACCGGCACCGTTTTCAGTTGCGCTGGCTACAGAACCAACTGCTGGCTATAGCACTGGGATGGATACTGTGGCTCCTACCCGCAGCGGCCAATTATTTTTTTTACCCCCTGCAGTTGGGTGCAATTCTTGAGCACAGTTTGCAGCTGCTGTCAGCCATGATGTTTATCCGGATTGCAGTGGTGGCTTTTATAAGGCCGGAAACCGCCGGCAACAGCGACAGCCCTTCCCCTGTTAAGCCATCAGTGCCTTCGGAATTAAGACAAAAAGCCGGCTGGCTAAAGCAAATGGTAAAAGAAAAAGCCTATTACCAGAACCCGGAACTCAATGTACAAACGCTGGCCGCAAAACTAGGATTGACTTCCCACGAACTGTCGAGGATCATCAACACCGGCATCAAAAAAAACTTCGCTGATTTTATCAATGCCTACCGCGTGGCCGATACCATTCAAAAAATGCAGGATCCGGCCTATGACCAAATTACGTTGCTCGGCATTGCATGGGATGCCGGCTTCAACTCAAAAACCAGTTTCAACCGCATTTTTAAAGAAATGACAGGCAAAACGCCCGCAGAATATAAAACAGACCTAAAAAAAGGAGTCCCGATTTACAAAATGGGACGCCGGCCCCCCGCCGCAGCTGTAATTTCATGGTCTCAAACCAACAGCATGTTTAGAAATTACTGTAAAACGGCCTGGAGAAATATACTAAAGCATAAATTTTATTCCGCCATTAATATTGCCGGTCTCGCCCTTGGCCTCACGGTAGGCATCCTGGTGTTGCTATGGGTAAAGGATGAGCTGGGATTTGACGGTTATTACAAAAAGGCGGATGCCATTTACCGGGTAGAACTTTGGGGCGGTACGGGCAATAACCGGCAGATATTCAGCATTGGGGTGGCGCCCATCGGGCTGTTTGCCAAACAGCAGCTGGCTGGCATAGAAGACTACACAAGGCTAACCGGCAACTACGATTACTCCCTGTACAAGTACAAAGACAAGGTTTTTGGCGATGAGCGATCTGTATACGCAGATCCCTCCCTGTTTTCAATGTTTGATATCCATCTTATAAAAGGCAACCAGGCAAAGCCTTTTATTGCCGACAACTCGGTTGTCATTACCCGGAAAATGGCAGCCAAGTTTTTTGGCGATGAAGACCCCATGGGCAAAGTGATCATGGGCGATGACAAAGCGCCGCTGGTGGTAAGTGCTGTAATAGATGATATGCCAAAGAACTCCAGCCTGCAATACGATATAATCATGCCGATAAGCGCTCATTTTAAAAGGCAGTTGGCGCAGCAAAACGACATGAGCAATAATTTTGCCATTCTCAATTATATCACTTTCGTGCAAATCAAACCGGGCAGTGATCTCAAAAAGCTGGCAAAGCAAATTACAGCACTTCACTTGCAACACAGTCCAGATGATACCGATGCAGACTACCTGTTGCTCCCCATCAACAAAATGCATTTATACAATGCAGACATGAGCGATAACGGCATCTCAACTGTACGCATATTTATTGCCATTGCCCTGCTGATATTGGTGATTGCCTGCATTAATTATGTAAACCTGTCTACGGCCAGGTCGATGTTGCGGGCAAAAGAGATAAGTATGCGCAAGATCATCGGTGCCGGTAAGGCGCAGTTGTTTACGCAGTTTATAGTAGAAACTGCATTCTTGTTTACGATTGCCGCTGTGTTGGCCATTGCGTTCATCTACCTGCTGATCCCCGTTTTCAATACTTTATCCGGCAAAGACATGCGTTTTAACCTGGCAGATTACCGTGTCTGGCTCCTGCTGCTCACCGCCATTGCCGGTACACTGGCGGCATCCAGCATCTACCCTGCCCTGCTATTGTCATCCTTCGAACCATTGAAAGCACTCAAGGGAAAAATATCTGCCGGCCTGGGCGATGTGCTCTTCCGTAAAATACTGGTGGTTACGCAGTTTGCTGTTTCTATTATCCTGATTGTAGGCACCATCATCATCACCGGGCAATTGAATTTTATCCGCACCACCGGTGTTGGATACGATAAAAAACATGTGTTCACTTTCTGGATGCGGGATATGGACAAACATTATGATGCGGTAAAAGCGGAGTTATTAAAAGAGCCAGGCATAGCCGGCGTTACCCGATCCAATCAAAACATTGTGCACTTCCAGGGTTTTACCGGCGATGTTGACTGGGATGGAAAGGATCCCAAACAAAACACCATCATGCATCCCATTGTAGTTGACAGGGACCTGTTATCATTCTTTAAAATGCAGCTGTTGACCGGCACGTCTTTTACGGGCGGCCAGATAGATACGGCGCATTACATCCTAAACCAGGCCGCCATCAATGAAATGGGTATTAAAGATCCCATTGGCAAAAGATTTCGGATGCAGGGTATCACGGGTACCATTATTGGCGTGGTAAAAGATTTTCATTATATGTCAATGAAAGAAAAAATAGCACCTTGCATCTTTTGGTTTGCCCCGCAATACCTGAACACCATCTATATCAAAACAACTGCCACCGGCACCCAACGGGCTATCGCAGCCGCCGGCGCGCAATTCAAACAATACAACGCTGAATATCCTTTTGGCTACGCTTTCCTGGATGAAATTTTTGATCAGATTTATCAAAGCGAACAACGCGAGGGCACCTTATTTTCCTGGTTTGCAGCCATCGCCATTTTTATTTCCTGTCTTGGACTGCTGGGTTTAACAGCCTATACGGCGCAGGTGCGTACCCGGGAAATCGGTGATAGTAAAGTACTCGGCGCAAGAGTTACCAGCGTCATACGTTTACTCGCTACAGATTTTATGAAACTGGTATTTATTGCCATGCTGATTGCAGCACCCGTTGCCTGGTATTGTATGCACCGGTGGCTGGCAGATTTTGCCTATCGAATTTCTATCGGCTGGCAGGTGTTTGCAGTGGCAGGTGGAATGGCGGTGCTGATTGCTTTTATTACCATCAGCCTGCAGGCTGTGAAAGCTGCCACCGCCAATCCTGTTCGTATTCTCCGATCAGAATAAGTGGCTGGATATATTATTCAATCCTGGTCTGGCTGTGGCAAAATTAAAGGCCGAGCTGCCTTTTCAAAAAACCCGTCGTTACTACCGTTGCAAACTCTTCTTGTAAACTCGCCAGGGCTGTTTCATGCATCCATTCAGCAGGATAATTTTGACCTGCCAGGCCTTTTTTATTGAAAGTAGCGGTAGCATCCGAGACAACAAAAGTGTCAAAGCCAAAATTCCCGGCCATCCGGGCCGTGGTAGATATACAATGATCTGTGGTGAGCCCTACAATAATAAGTTTGGTAATTTTTGCCTGGCCTAGTTGCTGTTGGAGGTTGGTGCCAATAAAGGCACTGTTTACATTTTTAGTAATGACCTGTTCACCGCTTATCGGCTTTACCAAGTCTTTGAACGCATTTCCTGCATTCGTTTCATGCAACAAAGAGGCTGGATTGGAAGAACAGTGTTTAATATGAAAAAGCGGCAGCTCGTTCTTCCTCCAGCAACCTAAAAGATCGGCGGCATTTTCTTCCGCACCATAATTGTTTCGCTGGCCGCCCCAATAGTCAATATCATCAAACCCCGTTTGAATATCAACCAAAATTAAGGCAGGTCTGTCTGTCTTTTTAATATCCATCTATGACTGAAATTTATATGCCATGCGCCAACTCGCTCAGATCAGCTGTTCAAAATAAGCACCTATCTTCTTTTCCTGATCGGTAAACTGCAATTCTAAAATCCAGTGTCTCCGATGGCCGTATGGATCCAATAAAAAAAGATCGTTGTGATTGTCCGGGTGAATATCCAGTTCCAGGCTATTTGGATCCGCCGGTTGCTCGTGCGGAAATTTTCCTACGATATGCCCTGCAATATCGCCGCTGAAAGTCCAGCCATAAGCGGCGGCTTTTTCAACAGCCAGCTGGAACAGGGCAGAAGCAGGTAATTTTGTTTGCAGCAGTACCCAGCCCTGGATCTCATACCAGGCTTTCTCCACATCATTTTTTAATTTGAGTTTGCCTGCGTTGTTACCCAGTACATAGGTTCTTCCAATATCTGCCTCGTATCCATCTACAATGGGCCCAAAATCAATAAATAAAATATCATCTTCCTGTATAATCCTGTCGGCCGGGTTTTCACTGTAAGTGGCCAGGGTGTTGACCCCCGTTCTTACAATTTTTTTGTGCCAGTGATCCATGATACCAAATTTCTCTGCGGCTAAGGCGGCAATTTCTGCCGTTAACCGGGACTCTGTCTTGCCTGCCTTTATCAGGTGCTGCGTTTCGATGGCGTCAAATAACAGGGTTGTTATTATCTCAGCTTTTAATAGTTTCTTTCCGGTCATTTTTAATTTGTTTGAAAACTGTAACAAAAAAAATGAATTAGGCGAAACCAACAGTTAATCTATATTAACTCACCGTATTTTTTTCCTGAGGACGCTTAAAAATTGAGGGGTAATGCCCAGGTAAGAAGCAATGTCTTTTTGCTGAAACCGTTTTTCCGAATAAGGTTTTTGTTTAATGAACAATCGGTATCGTTCCTCAGCAGGCGCAGATAACATCAGGTTTATCTGGTCTTTTTGCGAAATGTAGGCGTGTTGAAAAAGTAGCCTGAAAAAACGTTCGAACTTGGGTATCTTCTGGTATAACAGCTCCAGGTTATTTTTACTTATTTGTAAGACATCCGTATTCTCCATCGCTTTGATATTCGATTTGGAAGGCGTTTCCTTAAAGAAGCTATACAAATCATCTGCCCACCATTCTTCTACGAGGAAATCGACTATATGCTCTGTGCCATTTTCATCTGTATAATATGTTTTCAGGCAACCCTTATTGATAAAAGTTGCATACCGGCAAATATCGCCCTCCCGAAGTAAAAATGCCCCGGCAGCCAGGGATTTTGCCTGCCAAAGGGATTTGAAGAAAGCTGTTTCTTCCGTGGTTAAAGAAACATGCTTTGCTATAGTAGACAGTAAAAGGTCGAAGCTCATACCCCGTTCATTAGGTCGATTTGATGGCTATTGCAGTGGAAATGATCAAACTGCCTGTCTAAGTTACTACAATTAAAGCGGCCGGCTGGTGGCAGCTTGCTGCCAAACAGAACACAGATTTTATGATGGGGCAGATAAGTGTAACCAGACCACACAATAGCTATCCATGGTGCTTCATACTCGCTTCTACCGCGAAATAGGGTTTGTAATCCAGCAGCCTTTTCAGCAAGGCGCTGGCATCGCTGACAATTTTTTGCTTCAGCTCGTGATCGGCAGGGAAAATCAGGATGCCAAACGGCCCCTTACCGGCGCCCAGCACATAATCGCCCGGATTGGCCAAAATGAAATTTTGTTGGGAACCCGGCGTTACGCCAATCTCTGCCGTAGTAAGGTAGGGCGCGTAAAACATGTAGTGCGGAACGCTGATGGTATTGATTTTTTTATTGTCCGGATCCGCTTCATAAGCCCTCATAACAGGCGCCAGCATATAAGAGATGCCGGACCTCGACGGTGCTTTATAGTAGCCGGTCTTAATCCGTTGCGCAACCGTATCCCGCACCTGCAGCGCGGTCAATTTTCCGGCGGCACGCATAGCGGCAACATCCTGGTAAACGATGAATACGGTTTTGGCTCCTTCCGCATCATAACTCATCGGCACGGCCAAATCAGGCCTGAATTCACCCCATTCCCATTCTGTTCTTGAAATAAAGCACACAAACCCGTTCCGCCCCTGGCGACTCAAATAATACCCTTTTGCAGGGTCCAGCAAATAAACCGATGCATCGGCCCGCAGGTGGGGAGGCAATGCACTGAGCGCAAAATCTGTTTCAAGATCGGTGGGCCATTTTTCAAGTATGGCTTCCATCTTTGATTGGGCACCGGATGGTAGCGGCAGACCCATACAACATATTCCTAACAAACAGGTGAAAACGCCATGCAGGATACGCAGGTTGCTTTTGCGGCTGCTGAAGACAATATGCATATAGTTGGTAGTTTCGGCTATAAAAATACCGGGTTATAATACCCCGCAGCGGGTGTAAAGACGACATTTTAAGGGCAAATAATACCCTGTTGATACCCGCTTTGTAGTATTTGCGGCGTTTTTTCATTGCCTATCTTTAATGGTACCGGCATCTTATCTTCATATTAAGTGTTGAAATCGATCGGCGATAAGAAATAAAATCCGTTAATTTTAAACATATCCGTACCCTGTTGCCATTGTTGCTGACTCCTGAACAGTTTTCCAATCCCCACCCATATTGATTAGTAATTGCTTCTTTAAAAGATCTTAACCATTACCCTGGCGGATGATGTTTTTCTTATCACACTATGAACTAATTCCACATGAGTGAACCTACCGGCACTTATTCATTTTTGCCCTGGATGCGGCTTGGTATTGCCAACAATATCCTGCAGAACGACCAGGATCCCAGCGTAAAACTTAGGGCTGCCATCCCTGTTGATCTAACGTTAACAGCTACCAGGATCGATGGAACTACCGTAGACAACCATTTATCGCAAAATATTCAGCTCTATGGGCCGGGCGATATTATTGGAATTGACAACAAAGCCATCATAAAAACGGAACCGCTTAATTGGATTACCAATTTTGAATCCAACTACCTTCCATATATAGAGTTCTACCAGGAAGACTTTCCCTGGCGGTATACCCCGGCAAAAGCCGATAGCAGCAAAGACCGCCTCCGTCCCTGGATCAGCCTGGTCTGCCTGAAAGAAAATGAATTTACAGAGGGAAAAGATACCCAGGGAAAGCCATTGCCCTATTTCAGCCTTCCGACTGGCATCAATGCCAAAGACCTGTTTCCGGATGCCAGTCAATTGTGGGCATGGGCGCATGTGCATACAAACAAAGACCTTTCCCTCGGCGCGCCATCCTTTCCATTTAACGCAGACGCGGTAAAAACAATCTTTCAGCAATTGCTGGATACCGACCCTGACAACGCTTATTCAAGATTGCTTTGTGCCAGGAACCTGGAACCCAATACGTCTTATCATGCTTTTTTAATTCCCAGTTTTGAAAGCGGCCGCCTGGCCGGCCTTGGTCAAACCATTCCGGCTGCATTGGTGGCTACCGAAGGAGCATGGGACGATAACCAAACCGAATTCCCTTATTACTACAGCTGGTATTTCAGAACAGGCGCGGTGGGTGATTTTGAATACCTGGTCAGCCTTCTGCAGCCAAAAATTGCCGATAAGCGTGTAGGCATCCGCGATATGGATGTGCTGCACCCCGGTTCCAACCTGCCGGCCATCAATATACCGGCAGCGCTGGCGGGTGTACTGAAATTAGGGGGCGCATTGCAAGTACCTTTTACAACCTTGTCTGCGCCGGATCAGGCGGCAGTAACCCTATACGATGAATGGGATGAACACCCCTACCCGCACCCTTTTGAAAAAGCAATGGCGCAACGCATTAACCTGGCAGATGATTATACCAGCGAAACAAAAGAAGTGGTGGATGTTAATTCAGCAGCAGGTATATTGGATGACGGCAGCCCCGACCCCGATCCAATCATCACCTCGCCGCTGTACGGAACCTGGCATGCCCTGGTAAAACGCCTGCTGACCGAAAAAGACGGCACAGCGGTGGCCCCGGCCAAACAGGAAAACTGGATACATGAATTAAACCTGGACCCACGGTTTCGGGTAGCCGCCGGGTTTGGAACAAAAGTTATTCAGCAGGGACAGGAATTATATATGAATGCGGCCTGGGAACAGGTAGGCGATGTATTGGCCGCCAATAATAAAATCCGCTTTGCAGAACTGGCAACGGCCGTATCTGGCCAGTTTTATAGCAACTACCTGCTGGCACTGCCCGCAGAAAAACAATTTCTGTTTACTGCGCCGGTTCAGAAAAAAATACTGCTGAATGGCCTTACCATTTACAAGCAGGTTCGCAACAGCCTGGTTCCGGGTGCAACTGCTTCCGGCCCCATGCGACGTATTGCCAGCGACAGGAGCCCTTTCCTGAAAAGACTAAAGCAACATCCAGCTTTTCAGTCCGGGCAGCTGTTCAGTAAAATAAATACCGGAAAAGTGGTGATAGTGGCACCCAAAACGGTTCCGGCAGGTTCAATCAAACTAACCGACGCCCTGAGTAAATTCAGTACCACCACCACGACCACCACCACGACCACCACCGCTGTTACGGAAAGGGACACCTCATTGCCCATTTTAAAAGGCATAGGTGAAAAAAACCAGACTTCTATAGAGGTAGATCAATTACCCACCATTGGCAATTTCAATATCGTGGGCATTGGCGAAGTCTATAAGCCAGTTCCCAGTCGCGCAGACAGCATCGAGGCGGTTCATTTCAAAACTGCTTTGAAGGATGCTTACGCTTTCGGAAGCATTGACTTTGTGCAACCAGTGAGGGCAGCATTGAATATGGCTGCCATTAACACACAGGCCGCCGCTGCCCTCCATCCCTCGGTTAGCATACAAAAGCGTTTATGGAGCCAATTAAAGATCCCCGATCGCATCAAAGCTGGCATGACGGAAACTTTTACACCGGTGATGGCTTATCCTGAACTGGATATGCCCATGTATAAGCCGTTAAGTGATTTGTCGGCTGAATTATTCCTTCCGAATATTAACCTGATTGCCCAGAATTCAGTGACCTTACTACAGAACAACCAGCGGTTCATTGAATCCTATATGGTGGGTCTCAACCATGAGATGTCAAGAGAACTGTTATGGCGGGAATACCCGACCGATCAGCGCGGCAGCTATTTCAGGCAGTTCTGGGACATCAGTAATTTTCTACCCGTTTCCGGACAAATACCGGATGTATTACGGGAAAAGTTAAGGGATATATATCCGATTCACTTATGGCCAACCATCCCCAGTCCGCAGAAACCCCTTCAGCATAAGCTGGGTAAACACAATCCCCGGGCCGACAATAACCAGCCCGACAATATTGTAATGGTGGTTCGCGGAGACTTACTGAAAAGATATCCTACCGCCGTTATCTATGCGCAGTTAGCAGACTGGGGGAAAAACGCAAACGGCGTGGCGGATATTCATGAAGACAGGGTATTGATCGATCTGAGCGACGCAGAAAGACAAAACCCCGGCGACCATCCTGACAAAATACAGACGCCGCTTTTTCAGGCGAAAGTGGATCCGGATATTTATTTTTTCGGATTTGATCTTACCGCACAACAGGCACTTGGCGATCCAAACCCCAGCAGTACCAGTAATAAACCGGGCTGGTTTTTTGTGATCAAGGAAAGGCCGGGCGAACCCCGGTTCGGGCTAGATGAAAATCTTTCTGCTCATATTTATAACTGGAATGATTTGTCCTGGCAAAATACAGGTATTGCAGATGGAAAAAACATCGTGCTCAACAGCAGCATTGTTATTGAAACCGACCCTGCACCAGGCACCGATAATAAGAACAACAAGGAAGATGCGCAGGCGCAGTGGAACCCGCAAACCAATGCGGCATCGCTCGCTTACATACTTTTCCAGGCACCTGTATTGGTTGCAGTACATGCCTCCAAAATGTTACCGGCATAACCCATCCTAACTGAATAAAGATGACCGATTTTAAGCAACAACAAACGGATATTAAAACTGCGCGCCTGCAATCGGAAACGATTGCCCGGCAACTACGTGAAACAAAAGAAAAACTGCGATCGGCTGAAACCCTTTTGCAAACTGCCGGCAGGATGGCCAACAACAGCAACACGGCCGATATAGCAACTTTGCAAAAGCTCCGCGACGGATTACAAACGCAACTGACAGATTTATACGGCAAAGTAAAATCGGCCACGCAAAACAGCCATGCATTACTGAATAGTTTTGCACAGGGAACTGACCCCACCAAGCAAATAACCGAACTAGACGATAGCTTCCCATTCCTGCTGTTTCCGTTAAGGCTGCAAACGCGGTTCAAAACAATCACGCAGGCAGGTGCGCTGCAACACGAATTGTGGCTGCGGATTTATCCAGATGATTGCCAGGTCAGTGCCAAAGAAGACATGTTGTCTGAATCTGAGATCACCTCTGTGCAATCTTTCTGGAAACAGATCTGGCAGGCTGGTGGCATGGAAGCAGACCAACGGGGCGCATGGAGAAACTTGGTGGATAATTTCGGGGCGGGCCGCGCATCATGGATAACAGAAAAATATACTCCGCTAAACCCGGCCGACAAAAAGTTAAAACACAGCCAGCAGGATATCATACTTGTTATTGTACCCGGTAAATCTTTTACCGTGGCCCAGGAAACAGCGGCCTTTTCGTTCTGGCAAAAATACTGGCGGGCGGGTACCGATGCAGCTGCCCGGGACCAGGCAATCGCGGCTCTGAAGGCCGCTATAGGAGATACTGCTGTCAGCATGCTGACAGATTTCAGGCCTTTCAACCTCGACATCAATCCCCTTCCGGGATATCAGCGGGCAGACCTGGATGTGCAGGTGGTAAAACTCGTTTTTCCTGCCGCGGCAGACATTATTGCAGCAGGCGTTTCCTGGTTGCAGGCACCCGCCGTTAATACCCTGCCGGAAAGATTTGTGGCCATGTGCTACAGCAACGGACAACTGGTTAAAGAACAAACCGGCAATTTGCTACCGGATAAACTGGCCACCGGGCCGGACCCTTCGCTTCCCGACAATGAACAACTGAAAGCCACCGACGACGGCAATCTTTTTGTGAACGATGATCTTGCATGGATGGTTGATTTCGACATGGCCATTGCAGCCGGAATGGGCATGAAAATAAGCCTGACTGCCGATCAGGCACTAACAGGTTTCGACAAGATCATTGTGCTTGGCCTCAGGCTGTCATCGGATGCGCAGGACGGCGCCACACTGCTCGGTAATTTATTCAGCAGTCATTATTACAGCAAAAATGGTTTTGGCCTCTTACCACAGGGAACACCTACCAACAATACGGAAAAAGAAGCGGCCGGCTACAGCAAAACAGAAGACCCAGATCAGAGCTACAACAGGCTGTTCAATGCCAGCGAAAGTTATGCTGTTACGGCCGATCCATTACAGAAGAAAGACGGTCAGTGGCTGGCCGAATACCTGGGCATTGACCCATTGTTTTTCACGAAAACACAGGGTGCTGCGGGTCGCGACCAGGGAGAGGCACGGGCAATGAATATTGCTTTATGGCCGGCTACCCTGGGTTATTTTATGGAAGAAATGATGCATCCGGCGTTCAGCGCGGCCGATATCGCACAAACCCGCCTTTTCTTCAACCAGTATGTTTCCGGCAGGGGACCTGTACCTGCTATCAGGATTGGCAGGCAACCCTATGGTATCTTACCGGCTACCGCTTTTTCCCGGTTAAGCTTCAACGTTACTCCCACCATACCCGGCATCCTGCCACTGCCAGTGAACACATTCATGCCCAGGTTATACAACGTGATCAAAAAAATAGACACCGATTGGGGAAACCTGGTGCCTGGTGTGGCCCATATCAGCAAAGACGGCGATACCGATCAATTACTGGTGGATATCCTCGGCCTTCATTCCGGTTCTGTTGAATTTCACCAGCGGTACCTTGAAAGCCTGGAACATATCTATAACCTGGTTTCACTACAGGGTGGCAGCGTGCAGGCCCAAACGGTGGCCGATATTACCAACCAGAAAGCTGCTGCCGTAACCAGGCTCATAGGCTATAACTTCACCCAATTGCTACCCATCCTGCAGAAGTATTTCATGGGAAATTCCCACCCGCTAACAGGTCCGCTGGTCGATGATACACCGCTTTCAGAAACAGATCCGATCCGGAAGTACAGCGCCGATGGTAAAAACTATATTGAATGGCTGGCTGCCGCTACGGTGGAACAGGTACGAATACAGGATTTTGGCGGCCATCCTGCGCCTGCGGCACTTTTATATTTGATGCTGCGGCATGCGTTAATGATGGCACAAGCCGATGCAGCTGCTCAATTGCATGTTTCGAAAGGATTGGAAACAGATAAAACCTTGTTTCATGACCCAGCCTTCATACAGGTGAAAGCGGCGGGTGGAGGCAAAAGCAAATGGGAATATCTCTATAAAAAAGAACCCCGCATTACAGGCGACGACACACAGATAAGTGACTATATCTACAAACCTGCTGTGCTCGGTAAGATTACCGAAACAAAAAACCTGGCCGATACGCTCCAGGCGCTGGCTTTTCTGGAAGGCAGTTCTACTTCTGCGCTCGAAAGAGTTTTTACCGAACATATCGATTGCTGCCAGTATCGCCTGGATGCATGGAGAACCGGGCTTGTGAATGCCAAATTAACGGAGCAACGCCGCCTGCAGCAAACGGGTGACAACTGGTCCAAAGGCATTTACCTGGGTTGTTATGGCTCGCTTGAAAATATAAGGCCCAAAAAACAAGCGCTTGAACCGGTCGTATTGAGTGATGAACTAAAAAATATTTTCAGCGGCAGCGAGCCTCTGGTAAGAGACAATACCAATTTGGGGTTTATTCATGCCCCGTCGCTCAACCAGGCGGCCACGGGGGCTATCTTGCGCAATGCTTTTGAAACACATAAAAGTGCCGACCCCCAGGCCGTAAATCCTTTTGCCATCAACCTTTCTTCTGAGCGGGTACGGTTGGCCAACCAGTTTCTGGAAGGCATCCGCAACGGGCAATCGCTTGCCGCATTGCTGGGATACCAGTTTGAAAGAGGGCTTCACGACAAATACGGTTTGGGGAAAGGCGAAGTCGATAAGTTTATTTATCCGCTTCGGAAACAATTCCCCCTGGTGGCTAACCAGCTCAAAGAAACGCAGACAACGGGCGAAGACGACAAGAACACTCCGATTGATTCGCTGGAAGCCAGGAATGTAATAGACGGCTTACAATTGGTAAAACATATTCAATTGTCTGCGCAGCCATCGTACCCTTTCGGTATTGCAACCGGTACCGCACAAAATCAACTGCCCGTTGCCAATGCCGTACAAACACAGGCAATCTCCCAGGAAGCGCAAAGACTCGTGGATATACAGGACGCCATTGCCGATATGGTAACAGCCGAAAGTGTTTACCAGTCTGTACAGGGCAATTTTGAAAGGGCTGCCGGAAATACCGATGCATTCAGCAAAGGCGGCTATCCACCGGACATACAGGTGGTGGATACGCCACGTACCGGCACCAGCCTTACACAGCGGGTAGGCATCCAGTTTGATACCGCCGCCAGCCCCTCCGACTCACCCTCTGCGGTGAAGCGCATGACGCCCAGGGCCGCACTGGAACCGTCTGTAAACAAATGGCTGGCAGACATCTTGCCGCCATCAGAAAAAGTGCTGTGCCGGGTTTCTTACCAATCGCCTGTAGGCGGTAGTAAAATAGAGCAAGTTATTTCACAGAAAGATCTGGGTCTTCAATCGATTGATCTTTTGTACCTGTTTACATTAGACAACGAACAATCCATGACCCCCCTCAACGACCGGATGATGGGTTATATAAAAACAACATTTGACCCGCATCCGGGGTTGCAGGTGAAAATTGAATACAGCAGGATCATCGACAACACTGACCGTTCCAACACCTCCTTTTTTGAACTGGCCGCATTGATCAGAAGCTTACGGAAATTGCTGCAGCAATCAAGAGCGCTGCACGCAGCCGATATCGGTTTACCACAGGAAATGCGCGGCGCAGATATCGTATACGATCATGCGCAGTTGGCAGATCGGCTCAATATCCTCGCAAATGACCTGCGTGTACATGCGACGAACCTGGGTACACTGTTGAACAGCAATGCCAGCATTGAACCGTTTATTGACGCGGCAAGTACCGAATTTCAATCGATTGCCCTCTTTGGCATACCCCAGGCTGCCATTGGTTTTATGTATGAGGGACGGAAAAATATCTATACCACTGCAGGCGACAGGCTAACGGTCATGACCGAAAGATGGCGACAGAAAAACGCCGACTATACACTGACCATGTCTGGTTTCGATGCACAAGCCAACACAGCTGATATGATCCTGCTTCTGCAAAAAGCAGAACGGCTGATAGCTACCAGTTATGATTTGCCCATTCCGCCTTTGAACGATTACAAAAACAGTATCCAGGCAAAAAAAGCAGATTTCGATACCATATTCAACCAGCTTACCGCACTCCTAACTGCGCCCGTTACATCCGTTACGGATTATCTTGACCAATTGGATATTGTATTGGCAAAGGCCGCCGAACACGACGCCATCGCCTTTAACACAGATACGCAGTTGAATAATACAGCAGCAGAAAGAATCCTGGCCGCAACGCTACTGGATCAAATCAAAGCAGCTTCCGGCAACCTGCTCTCCGAGCTGAATAAACGGCTGACCGATTATACCAACTTAACGGATGGGATCAACGATATCCCACTTAGCAGCGCCAAAACCGACCAGCTGATGAACGCGGCAAAGAAAATAGGAGGAGACGACGTACTTGTGTTGCCGCATTTTACACTGCCGGCATCGCAGGGCGATGAATTGGAAAATGCTTATAACAATGGAAGCAGCCTGCTTAATTACCTCACTACCGTATTGAAAAAAACATCCCCGGTAGACGACTGGTTATACAGCCTCGCCAGGGTAAGGGAAAAATTATTCCAGCTCGAAAACAGTTTTGTACTGGCAGAAGGCCTTCGCCCCTCGCTGTCGTTGGCCCTTACGCCTTTGCAATTGCCGTTTCAAACCGGTGATCAGTATCGCTGGCTGGCCATGCAATACCACCAGGACGATGAAAATTTCGACATCCCGTCGGATACCCTGCTGTATACAGCACATTACGCGTTGGGTTTTAGCAAACAGGCACCGCAATGCGGTGTGCTGATCGATGAATGGACGGAAGTCATTCCCTCCAAACAGGAAACAACCGGTATCAGTTTCCATTTCGACCAGCCGAATACGGAACCACCACAGGTAATGTTATTGGTAGTACCGCCTGTTATGAAGGGCAAATGGAACTGGGCCGATCTGGCAGACAGCGTGCTGGAAACTTTTGACCTGGCAAAAAAACGCGGCGTTGAACCGCAGCAACTGGATGGAACAGCCTATGCACAGTTTCTTCCCGCAACAGTAATGGCGGTAACGCTGTACTGGATTACCGTTGCCACCAACCTGGCCAATAACAATATGATTTATGATAAAATAAATACGGTAACCCGCTGATCATGGATATAAAATATGCCATCCCCAATATTTCACAGGCGCTAACGCAAAGACTGTATCCGACCGTATTACTGTGGAATCGCCTGGAAGGCAGGCCCAGAACGCATGATTTTGACCGCGCCCTGAAAGCGGAGCTAAGAGATGCGCTGTGGATGCTCACCAAACAGTGGCAGATGGGTGAGTTCGAAGGAGAGGATGCCGGTTCGCCGGTATTTGCAAAAGCACAGCTGTCTGCTACCCGGCTCAGTAAATATAAAGCCGCAGGGAATACCGCACAGGAGTACGAAGAAAACCTTCCCCTCGAAACAAAAGTAGAACAACGAAAGTTGGTGTTCGAGCGGGAAGGTCAGCGGGTAAGCCTCGATATCCGGCTGCTGATGGGGCGGCAATGGCTGAAATTAATCAAAGCTGTTCCCGGCGCCGCAGGCATGTTCATCGGCCTGTATCCTTTTCAGCTTCCGCCGCAGAACAACGCCTCCGCATTGCTGTATGCACATGCGAAAGACTGGCAGCAGTATGCTGCCATTAGCGGACGTTGCATGGATGGCTACCTGCTATACCAGTATTTAAAAGCGCAGTCGGTTCATCAGGCCTCAGACGGCCTTCAACCCATGCCATCAGACAGCGACAGGCAAAAGATTGATGCCGCCGGCGCTGTTTTTACCAGCTGGTTTGAAGCGCTTTACTATCAACCCGTCTCAGCCGACAACAACGCGTGGGAACCAGATCGGCTGGAATACCGGTTCGGCTGTTCCGCACCCGATGGAATAAAAGAAAAGGTACTGACCGCAGAAGAATATTACAGCGGCCATTTAGATTGGTATTCATTTAATTTCGATCCCACCCAATCTACCCTGGGCGCCGTGCCGGGTACGGATACCTCCATTACTGCCAAAAAAATTACCAATACTTTTATTCCCGCCACCGTACAATTTCCGGGCATGCCCAATACGCGCTGGTGGACTTTTGAAGATGGTAAAACCAGTTTTGGCAACGTTAATCCATCCACCACCGATCTTTCCAAATTATTACTGATGGAATTTGCACTGATCTATGCGAACGACTGGTTCATTGTTCCTTTTACTGTTCCCAATGGCTCGCTTGCCACCATAGAAGGCTTGTCAGTCACCAATAATTTCGGTGAAAGGTTCTGGATAACTGCCGCATCAAAAAACACCGGCAATCATTTGAAGGACTGGAATATGTTCAGTCTCGATTCAAAAAAACTACCACCTTCCGTTCCCACTCCTTCTGCGGGCTTATTGCTGGCGCCCGCCGCTATTAAAGTGCAGCAGGGAAACCCGCTTGAAAACATACAATTGATCAGGGATGAGATGGCGAATATGGTTTGGGCGATAGAATCAGTTGTACCAGCCGTAACCGGCCAGGGCACAAATGGAAAAGAGTATGGCCAGGAAGTTTTTAATTACCAGCAAAACCTGGTACAGTTAAAATTAAAAATGGCCGGCGAAACCAACCTGTTGCTGGCAGATATCAATGCCATCAGCGGCACCCTGCCGGCGGGTTTGCAGGAAGCAAAAACAATACTGCAAAATATCCTGAACGCCCTCGCCAACCCTGTAAGCGATATTGTACTGTTGCAGGATCGGTTAGCCGATGCCAAACAAAAAATGAAAACCGAAGGAATGAATACCGTACATGAAACCGATGTATTGAACACGGATATCCCCTATGCCGCCAATATCAGCTACCAGGCAATGACTGCCGTTCCGGAACACTGGATACCCTTTGTGCCTGTGCATATAAAGGCTACTGATAACCGTGAGATTCAATTGCAACGTGCTTCCATGCTTAGGATTATTGAGGGGGATCCTGATATACCTGTAAAGATTAAAGCGCAGACCTCGTTGATGCGTGAAGGGCTTGACCAAATACCCAAACAGGCTTATTACCTGCATGAAGAAGAAGTGCCGAGGGCGGGCATTAATGTTTCTGTTGCCTTCCAGCGTACCCGCTGGACAAATGGCGAAGTATTTACCTGGGTGGGCAATGAAAAAACAAGTGGCAGGGGAGAAGGTTCCAGCGGGCTGGCTTTTGATAAGCTGGCAGATTCAAATGTAAACAACAAATAATATCCATATGGCTTGGTCAAGTCTATCCAACAGGCTGCAAAGTTTACCCGTACTTCTGGCAGGGCCCATCATCAGAAGAGCTGAAACAGCAGGTGTTTCCGTCTGGTTTATATTAAAGGAAAACCGGCAACCTGTTTTATCTGTATACGACGGTAATACTGCTTCTTCGCCACTGATGACAGGTACGGCGGCCAACGGGATAAAGCTGGGCAATCTTGATCATGTATATGCTTACTGCATTACTGCTGCCAGCAGCAGCAATGCAACTTTGGAAGCAGGCAAAAATTATTATTATGATATTGATTTCGGCAGCGAAAAATTGAGTGCCCTGAGTGCATCGTCAGAAAGCTTCGTTTCATTTTCTTATGATACGGCCGGTCGCCCCAGTTTTTCGCTTCCCCCCACAGACATGAATAGCGTGCGGCTGCTACACGGGTCATGCAGGAAAGCCCATGGCGAGGGGGAAGATGCACTGGAAGCGATTGATACCATACTCACCGGCGCTCTTTCCGGCAATACACTGGATCCTATAAAACGCCCCCATCAATTGTACTTTACGGGCGACCAGATTTATGCAGACGATGTAGCTGACCCGCTTTATTTTATGGTAGACGATGCGGCCAAGACATTGTTCGGACGGGAGGAGGCCATTTACACGACCGGAACAGATCCCAAACTTTTTTTTACCGCCGATGAACGAATGCCCGGCAAGCGAAATGAAAATGATAAACTCTATACAGCTACCGGTTTTACATCAATGATAGAAGATACGCCAGAGTGCTCAAAAAGCCATCTGCTGACATTTCAGGAATATGCTGCCATGTATCTGTTTGCCTGGTCGGATGTACTATGGCCGAAAACCATGAGCGACTGGCCAGATTTTGCAACTGTATTGCCGAAAGATAAAGACAAAAAAGTAGTAGAGTCGATGGATCCGTTTGATGGACCGCTGGAACTGACCGTGCCAACCGACAAAGGGCTGACTTTTGCGGACGAATGCATGCAACTGAAACGTTTTAAGAACAGGCTGGCAAAAATAAGAAAGGCGCTGGCGAACATCCCTACCTATATGATTTTGGATGACCACGATATTACAGACGACTGGAACCTGAACTGGGCCTGGTGCCAGCAGGTATATTCAAAACCACTGGGGCGGCGCACCGTGCAAAATGGTTTACTGGCCTATACCATTTTCCAGGCATGGGGTAATACGCCTGATCGTTTTGCTACGGGCAAAGGCAGGGAACTATTGCAGCATATTAATGATTGGGATGGCAGTGATGGCGATCTGCCTGCACAAATGCAACAGCTGCTGAACATTCCTACCCTCAATAAAGACAGTCCGCCGGCTGATTTTGTACATCTTCCTGATACCATCGACTGGCATTTTTCTTATGAAGCATCCGGGTATACGATATTTTTTCTCGACTCCCGTACCTGGCGCCATTATCCGGCACCCGATGCCGTTGCTTTTGCCGGCCTGATCTGCGACGCCGGCTTCAATGCACAGCTGCCGGCAGTATTGCCGGAAAAGCAGGTTGTACTGGTAGTGGCCCCTTGCCCCGTTATCGATGTTCCGTTTGTGGAAAGCCGGCAGAGAAAAGAAACCAGCCAGGATGATATGCTGGACTCGGATTGTGAATCGTGGCCCCTGAACCGATACAGCTACGAAAAATTCTTTTCAACACTGGCTGCCCGTCTGCCCGTAAAAACAAATATGCGCCAGGGCGTTTTCGGCATCCTGTCGGGCGATGTTCATTTTGGTTTCTCAGCCCGTGCCCAGGTCTGGGGTAAAAAATTCCTGGCGGATAGCCACGATGGCATTCAAACAAATGCGGTCTTTGCGCAACTGGTGTCCAGCGCATTTAAAAATTACCTGTCTAAGAAATGCTGCCATGGAAACACTTGCGGTCAGCGTATGATCAGTGAATGGAAAAATACAGAAGAGATGCATATCAATGGCTATCCGCAGGGCTTGGCCGAGCCCTTAAATAATATCCCGGTCATAGGTCCACTGCTAAGCAATATGCTCCCGCCTTCTGAAAAGCGATTTGGTTTCAGGGTAACAACAGAAGGAGAAAGAGTGGTGGGCGACAGGATCGGATTTGTTATTGCCAACACCTACCCGTTTAAAGTAAACAACGAACCGGCAGTAGTGCTTACTTATGATGAGCTGAAACGCCAGCAGGTAACCAGCCTCAGCAGAACAGACTGGAAATACTATTTGGACTGGCGGCTGGCGGAGAATACCGCCAGGTCTACGATTACCCCTACGGGTGTTCATACAGAACCACTTGACAGCATCTCGGGCCTCGCGGCTTACCTGGCGCTGGCAAAAGACCATGGCTCAAACTATATTGATGTATGGGGCGATGGAAAAGAAATTGTTGGCCTTAACAACCTGGGTGAGATAGGGTTCCTGTTTGGAACGACCAAACAAATCAATCACAGTCTTTGGTGGCGGTTGAACCCTGCCAACAGCAATACCGTGCTTGACCCTTTTCCTCTATCGGTTTTTCATGTGCCTCTAAATTTTGATAACGATAAAGATTCGCTCGGAAATAACATTATAGAACCCGTCTTTCCATAATTTTTTTGCTTATGGCAGAAACAATACAACATACCATTGTTAATGAGTTGCTGCAACTGACAAAACCATTGACAGGGGCATTGCACAGTGAGGAATCCATTGCGATTTTTTTCCTTCGCATGGGCTGGAATTTTGGTACCGATTCCGGAATGCCGATGGCCGTACTCGCTAATACCCTTGGCACACTGGCGCAATCAGCAGATTCAATCAAAGATCTGCTTGAACAGGAAGATGCGGTGACCCTGGATAAGCTGGCAGCACTGTTGAGCCAGCTAAAATCCACTTTCGATTCCATCAGATCCTTACCCCAGGCATTTCAGGAGGCAAATCTTACTGCAACGGAGGCAAAAGAAATTGCCGAAGACATTATTAGCCTGTTGATCGTCCAATACCTGAGCGACAATATACCCTCCCTGGCATCATTTTTCCGATGGTTTGAAGTGATCGACCTTAAAAGCAGCGACCAGGTTCAGGCAACAGCTGCGGGAAAAATCATCCGCTTCCCTTATGCTTTTGAAATTATTAATACCAGCCGGCTGCAGAAATTGCTCAGCAATCCCTACACGGCATTCAGGGATATTTATATAATACCCTTCAACAGAACAACCATTGCCGGGGCAAAGCAATTCACTGACAAGCTATTTCCCAGGCTGGCCCAGCTGGCATCGGCTTTTGGCGCTGTTGCCGTATATGGCATCAAGCCTGCTTATGGAATTGACTTCGGAACCGTTGGCAATGACATGATAAGCGGCGCCCTCAGTCTCCGTTGGAAAATTGCACTTGGCCAGTTCTTTTTTGGTACTACTATTATGTACTCGCCCAGGGAACGGGCCAACCTGGGATGGGTGATCGTGCCTTATGGCGATTTAACCATGGATGCGAGCAACGGGAGCACCTACTTTTCACTGACATCGCATTTACAGGTTGGAGGCATCGTCATCAGCGATGCAGGCGATGTTTCATTTGACGCAGGTGGGGACCTTACTAAAGTGGATGCCAGTTTCAATGCCGTCCGGCTACCCAAAGAGACAGCAGCACCCGTGCAAGTTTTTGGTGAGCAGGATGGAACGCATTTTGAAATCGGTTCGTTGGGTGTGGGAGCATCTTTTTCTATTGAAAGCGGCGGCCTGAACTATGATGTTCATGTTGACATTAAAAAAGCAAAACTTGTCATAAGCGGTGCAGGGCAGGATGGCTTCCTGTCTGCCATACTACCTTCGAAACCGATTGAAATACCTTTTGATTTCCTGTTGGGGTATTCTACAGAAAAATCATTATACCTTGGCGTTAGTGGCGGTCTTGAGCTGGCCTTGCCTGTGCATATAAGTATATTGGATATACTGAATATTACGCAGGTAGTATTACAAGTGAAATTGCCGGGTAGTGGCCTGCAACTGGCCGCTGCCATTTCGGGCAATGTGAACCTTGGCCCTTTAACCATTTCATTTGAGCAAATAGGTCTGCAAAGCCAGCTGGATTGGATGTCTGAAGAGAAAAATATCGGGTTTGCGAATCTTTCTGTTGGATTTAAGCCCCCTAACGGGGTGGGCCTTGTAATAAATGCCGGCGGTGTAACGGGTGGCGGGTTTCTTAAATATGATGAAGATAAAGAGGAGTACTCAGGTGCCCTTGAACTTACGATCATCAATCTTATCAGTGCCAAAGCCATCGGTATCATAACCACTAAAATGCCCGATGGCAGCAAGGGTTTCTCTTTGCTCATCATCATCACGGCTGAATTTTTGCCCCCTTACCAGCTCGGGTATGGATTTACACTCAATGCCGTTGGCGGACTGATCGGGCTGAACCGGACCGTTGTTCTCGACTCGCTGCGCGAAGGCGTACGCACCGGCGCAGTTAACCATATTATGTTTCCGCAGAATGTGGTAGCCAATGCGCCGGCTATTATCAACGATTTGAAAACCATTTTCCCGCCCCAGCAGGGGCATTTTCTCATCGGACCCATGGCCAAACTCGGATGGGGCACCCCTACCCTTATCACCCTGTCTTTCGGCCTCATCATCGAGATACCCGGCAATATTGCCATACTCGGTGTACTAAAGGTGGTGCTCCCCGATGACCAGGATCCGCTGGTCAACATTACGGTTAATTTTGCCGGTGTTCTCGACTTCGGCAAAAAAATGCTGCTCTTTGATTCTTCTCTCTATCAGTCGCGCATCCTTCAGATGACACTTGAAGGCGATATGTCGGTTCGTTTAAAATGGGGTAATGATCCTGATTTTATTTTAACGGTTGGCGGGTTCCATCCGCAGTATACGCCACCACCACTTTCCCTGCCCACTCTTAAGCGTATAGCCATTACGGTATTAAATAACAGTTACGGAAAAATAAGGCTGGAAGCTTACCAGGCGGTTACTTCCAATACAGTTCAGTTTGGTGCAAAGGCAGACCTGTTCTTTGGCCTGAGCTCTTTCTCGGTGGAAGGACATATGAGTTTTGATGCACTTTTCCAGTTTTCTCCTTTTGTATTCATTATCCAGGTAAGCGGGCATGTAAGCCTCAAAGCTTTTGGCGTAGGTGTCTTCAGCATCAGCCTGGATTTTTCTTTGCAGGGACCCACGCCCTGGAGAGCCAAGGGCTCCGGCAGCATCTCCTTTTTCTTCTTCAGCATTTCTGCCGATTTTGATAAAACCTGGGGAGAAACAGATGATACCACTTTACCGCAGATCAATGTGTTGCCACAATTACTGGAAGAAATGGCAAAACCAGAACAATGGATCGGTTTGGTGACAGCCGCCAATGGCCTGCTGGTGTCTTTGAGAAAACTGGATGAGGCCGACAGCAGCCTGTTGGTACATCCCGCAGGCGCACTGATAGTACAGCAAAAATTAATGCCTCTTTTGCTCGATATCAATAAACTGGGCAATCAAAAAATAGCTGATATTAAAAGCGCCAGCCTGAGTGCCGCCCGCAGCGGCACAATTGACTTAGACCTTGCCCCAGTAAACGCAGCTTTTGCGCTGGCACAGTTCAAAGACATGACTGACGCCGACAAACTCTCCAGTCCGTCTTTTGAACAATTAATCGCCGGCGTCCGCATCAGCCTAGGCAACGGCACAATCGGCATGGGCAAAATGGTGCGGCGCGTGGTGGAATACGAGGAGATCATCATCGATACAAAAAGAAAAAGACCTTTGAAAAAAGGACAGTCCGCCGGTTTGTTCAATCATTACCTGGTGGGCAATGCAGCTTCTAAATCCGTTTTATCTAAAAACTACCAAAACAGTCTGCAGCCATTTGCAGACAGGATAAACCTGCAGGAAGAAAGTTTTGCCGTGGCTTTCACAGACAACAACATCCTTTACCATGTCAATGCAAGTTTTAGCAGCAAGGCCATGGCCGATGATTACCTGAAAAAAGCAATCGCTGCCAACAGGAACCTGCAAGACAGTATTCATGTTATTGCCGTAAACGAATTAAATAGTAATTAGACCGCGCGGGAATGGAACGCTGATTTTTATGATGTAGCTGCAATAAAAGGTTGATGATATACTGTTCACAGCTGCACACGCCTTTGCAAAGCCCTGCCTACCCTGGCTTCATTATCTCCGCCACCGTTTTTTCCAGGTATTGTCTTGCTTCCAGCCGCGTGCGCAGCGTGCTGCCCGATACCCGGTCCATTAAAAAACTTTTTGCCGCATCCTGCGGCGCTTTATTGATCTGACTTTTCATTACCACCTGCAGAAAACCCGGCAGGTTACCGCCATCAATCGGGTCATTGTCCTGTTTGGCCGATACCTGGTTACTGCGCATGGCCGCCACCCGTTCCGGCGCTACCACAGCCGGTTCGGGCAAGTGTTGTGGTGTATTGGTTCTGGCCGTCGGCAAAGATGCCAGCGAGGTTACATTATTGGCGGCCGCATCTCGGTTAGTCAATGCCGGTAGTCCGAACACCGATTCCAGGGTGGCGGGTACAGACGCATGATCATACAAAAGGTGACTGATGCTGTTTTCCGTTGTATAGGCAGAAACTACAATGGCGGGCACCCTTACCCCGTAGCGCTTGAAATCAAAACCATACTGGTTGTATTTGCTTTGTGGCACGGTATCGCCGGGTGCAATGGCCGCCGGTGGTGCTGCATGATCATAGAATCCGCCATGCTCATCATAGGTAATGATCAGCAGGCTGTTCTCCCAAAGCGGCGAATTGCGAATGGCTTCATAGGTAGATTTGATCAGCGCTTCGCCATTCCTGATATCGTCCATGGGGTGTTGCGACTGACCGCCGGCGTAGGAATTATTAACGATATCGCCGTAATTGGGTTCAATAAACGTATACGAATAAGGATAGTTGCCATTGATATCGGACTGAAAACTTTCATAGGGATGTGTATCCCATATTTCGATGCCTTTCAGCGCTGCTACAATAGGAATAGAACCAATCAGCGGTTTTTTTTCTCCGCGGTAAAGCCGGTATCCCTTGTTGCCGCCAGGGTGCTGGCGGAACTGGTCGAAAATAGTACCATTGGGAAAGCGGAACCCGCGGATGGTTTCCCATTCTGTTGATTCTATCAGCCTCGGACTGTGATCGAGCCCTCCCGAAGAAGCCGCGTGCACAAAGAACCGGTTGGGCCAGGTAGGCCCTGGCATGGATGCGTGCCAGTTATCACAAACAGCAAAGGCTTTCACCAGCGCATACAATACCGGCAGCTGCGCCGGCGCATTGTAGCATTTCATCACTTCTCCGAAATTAGGATTAGGCCCGCCCACTTTTGCGGATTTGGAAGTGGCGTAATTACTTACAAAACCGCTGTTGTTAATGGGCGGATAAGTTACGCCATCATATCGGGTACCCGCGCCACAGAGTTGTTCCAGCACGTCGGTGAACTCGTGGCCGGGATCGAATGGCATGATGTCATCGGCCGGGGTGCCGGCAGGATAGACCGTATCGTTAAAGCTATTTGAATTGTCTGCGCTGGCACCGTTGATGCTGGTAGCCTGCCCGGTACTGGCATCCACGCCGGTTAGACCGGAAAAACCGAGCATATGATCAAAAGACCTGTTTTCCAGCATCAGTACAAAAACATGGGTAATCTTCGGGTTTGCCAGGTTTTGCGCCATCGATTCTTTTTTATGGTAAAATGATACCCGTAAATCTACAGCAGTATTGCCAGACCGGGACCTTATGTTTAATTAACAGGGGCCATCGCGGCCGGCAGTTGCCGGCCATTATTAAACGGCGAATCCCCACCGGTAGATGGGGATTTGCTGTTTTCATAAAATGTTTAACAGGTTAATGGTCTTAATAATGGAGGGTGCATCCTGAACATCGATACTTTAGAGAAAACTGTGGCCTACTACTTTTATCGGCTCATTGTAGTTTTTCTGGAAGAAAATGATCTTTTCCATCAGGTCGGTAGTACCTCTTTTTGATTTGAGTACAATATCATAATAATTGCCTACACCGGTAGAACCAGTGGATCCGATATGGTAAACCGAGCTGTCTTTGATAACGCTGTAGTCTGATAAAGGTCCGAGGTCGGAGGCTTTTTCCAGGGCAGATTTCCATTGGTCGCGGGGCGTTATTTTGAAAGCATCATCAGAACACATATTCAGGGCCTGGTCGTAGTTATTGCTTTTCAGTGCGTCCATGTATTCTGTAGACTCTTTCTGGCTGGCGCCGATTTCTTTTATATAATTGGCATCAGAATGATCCCAGCGATAATTGTATATTTTCATGCTGCCGTCTTTTTCTTCGATCAGCGTAACAGAATCCCTTGATTTTCCGTATTGCCATTGTACATCAAAAGCAACGGTTACCATGGTGCCGGTGGTGGTAGAAGTGGAGATATTGAAACCGCTTGTTTTGGTAAAAGACTTCAGATCACCCAGTAAAATAGCATTCTTTTCCAGGTCTTTTGTCCAGTCTAATTTTGAATCGGTGGCAAAAGCTTTGTTGCTGCAGAATTCAATGGCAGCAGGATAATCTTTTTTCTGCAGGTCGGTATAAAAGGTATTGGCTGTTATTTCTGCTTTTTTATTGAGTGCGCCTGCTCCGCAAGAGCTCAATGTTACAGCAAATAAAGATAATACGAGCAGTAAGTGAGTGGTGGATGTTGTTTTCATGTTGTTTTATTTTAAATCAAAATTACGGTCCGCACCAAAGACCCGGAAGCAAAAATCATTGGCGGTGGCATTGTCTCCATATCCGGCGGCCTCCATGCTACAATTGGCTGATCGGCTGACTGGCTGATTGGTGGGCTGGTTGCCTGGTTGTTCGAAAACGCTTATTATATATAACAGCGAGTCCCCAGCCGGTGATGTCTGTCAGCCAACCAACCGATCAACCAATTATAAGGCGGTTGCTGCCAGCTACCCCTGTATTCCCGCCAGTACTGTGTTGCTAAAAATCGACCCGCCGGGGCGTCCTATTTTTACAGTGTAATAAAATATTAACCACTAAAAAATAGCAACATGACAACTTCAGCAATGGTAACTGTTTATATTGGCCAGCTCTGCACAGAAATAGGCTGCACGCCGGAAAGCATCTACAGTAAACAATACAATTCATGGTCTTTTACCCGGGGCTCCGCCACCATCGAGGTTTCACTTTGTTCTTATGAAACAGCCGTAAAGACCATCCGCACATTTGTACGTTGCTTTTCTGCCGTTTATCCCATTCCTGCCGACGCTACCAAGAAAGCACAATTGTTCCAGGAAGCCCTGCAAAACAACAGCACTTTAATGGGTGTTAAACTGGGCATTTTACCAGAAAAAGGGTATATGTACGCAATCGCAGAAAGAGATATAGACGGAATGGATTACGAAGAATTCAAAACCCTGGTTAGTGATTTGGGCTACTGGGCCGATTCACTGGATGATATGCTGAAAGAACGTTTTGGCGCCACGGCCAGCCTCAATTGATCAACCGTATTATTAAAAAGGAAGTAAAAAAAGCAATATGTTACTCAATATCTTTTTCGACAACATGAACCCCACCCTGGAACTGGTGCTCATCGGCGCATTCCTGATAGCCCTTTACTGGTTTGTATTGAGAAAATACAATTCACTTGGCCTGCGGCTGTTTGTTTTGTGCTTTCTGTTATTCATCGGTTGTTGCGAATGGTTGTATAAGGACGAAGCAAAACTGAAAAAAACCATTACCGCCGGTGAAGAGCATGTTGCTACCATCCTGTCAAAATCGCAAAAGCCGAAAAACACCAATGAAGTGGCCATTTCTTTTACTGCAAAAGACAATAGCACCGTTAATTCCAGCACCAGCGATTATGTTTCGAAAGAGGAATGGGACAAGTTTGAAGCAGGAAAGCCACTGTCCGTCTTGTATGTACCCAGCACCGGGCAGGTCTTTGTACAGCAAAGCATCATGCGCTTTGCGGCCGACAAAATATACCTGTATTATTTCGCCGGTTTCTGGCTGGTACTGGGTATTGTTGTCTTTATCTGGTTGCGCAACTATAAAGTGGGCGTAGATGAGACAACCGGTAACGAATGGGTAATAAAACCGGGTGGCGATGTTATACTGGACGAGCGCAAGTCGCTAGTGTTCAGGGCTGCCAAACGATATAATATCATTTCAAAACTGGTACAGGTTTTTGGTAAGCAGCAGTAAGCGTGATTATTGGGCGTACGACCACGACGCTATTAAAACGACTTCTCCAAAGCAAATCTGATAGTTGAATAATAAGGATTGAATGCCGTCGCTGTTATTTTCCCGGCATCTGTACCATCCGGCCAAAGTCCCGCTTTTTTACAAAGCGGGACTTTCATTATAATTTGCCGGCTACTGTATTTTATTTATTTTGTGATACGAACACATGATGAAAACACTCTGCCTATTTGTTATACTGGTTGCCTATGAACACGCAGGTGCGCAGTGGTTTAACAACGGCAGTACTTTCACTACTCAAAACGGTCTCAGTAACAACACCATTACCTGCCTGCAAAAAGACAGTCTTGGTTTTATATGGATTGGCACCCATGAAGGCCTCAACCGCTACGATGGCACTTCCTTTGTAAATGTGCTGAGCAATGCAAAAAACAACCTGCCCTCCAATAATATCACCCGGGTAGAATTTATCAGCAATACATTGATGGCGGTTGCCACCAATACCGGCTTGTGCCTGCTGAATACCACCACCTTCTCCGGCAAAAAAATTGATCTGCCTTACCTGCCGGCATTTCCGGGTACGGCCTTTTATATCGCCGACATCCTGTATAAAAAAGATACCAGGGAACTGTGGGTAGCCACCTGGCATGGCCTGTTTGTGCTGGATACGGCAGGCAATCTGAAAAAGAAAATGATGGCTTTGCCGTCCGAAATGAGCCATGGGCTGTTCGCCCGGCATCTGTTGAAAGATATTCATGGGCTTATCTATTTTTATTCGCAGCAGAAAAAGGGATTTTATTATCCTGATTTCGATCGTCAGCAATCTTTGCCCGAAGAGAAAAGATTCGAAGGGTTTACCATGAATGCCCTGATGAACAACGATTATTCATTGATGGGATTGCAGATGCTGAACCAGCAATGTGTTTGCATTTTTTCAAAACTGCTGCCCACCGGCCGCGAAGAAAGAATTGTCTATTACAATATCAGTTCTGGCCGTAGTTTTAACGAAGCAGTGCAGGTGAATGGACCGTATGAAAAAAGGCTTTCAAACGCATACCCGCTGAATGATTCAATATTTATTATCAATTCATTTTTTGGTGAGCCATCATTGTACAATGCCAACCAGCATGAACTAAAACCTGCAACAGACCACCCGCTTTGGTTTACTTCCTGGCCCGATGGCCTGGCCACTTATATATGCAGCGACAATAACAATATCTGGGTGGGCACTTCAAAAAACCTGCTCCAGTTTCCCCTGAAAACAGGTTTATTCAAGACCAATCCGCTGTTCACAAACGAAATAAAAAACCTGCAAAGCCTGGTGTCCTGCAATTATGGCATTTACAGTAACCAGGCGCTTTGGGTTGCCTGCCTGGGTGCCGGCCTGTTCAGGATCGATACCCTGCACAATACATTTTCGGCTGTCTTTGACGGGTATACGCCTGCCGAATTTAAAAGAAAAATAATCAGTACGGAAGTGCATGACGCCGGTAGATCACTCTGGCTTTTTTCTTTGTATGGACCCGCTGCCGTTGACCCTGCCACAAAAAAAATAAGCCTGATCAATGCTACTAATAAAGACAGCAGTTTTGATGCGGTAGCGTCTTACCCGCTGGCCGACAGCAAAGGTGATATATGGGCTACCCTGCCTGATGGCATTACCAAATACAATATCATTACCAATACATTTATCAACTATAGAACCCGGTACAAAGGAGGCACATTTCCTTTACTGCGGGCGGGCCCCAAAACAGAAGACAACAAGGGTAATATATGGATGGTGCGGGATGACACGCTATTGAAAATGGATCCCATTACAGAACAGTTTTCCATTTCGCTGTTGAAAAAAAATGGCCGCGCCCTTCGGCCGGTTACCTGCCTGGCAAGCGACGACAGCGATATTATCTATATGAGTGTTGCGGGCTCACTGGGTATGTACTCCGTCTCTACCGGTAATATGGAACTGTATACCAAACAAACCGGCATTATTTCAACCGTTATCAATGAAATGGTAAGCGACAAAGAAGGAAATGCCTGGATCGCAACTGAGGGCGGCCTGGTATTCTATGACCGGCAGAAAAAGAAATTCGCTTCTTTTACAAAAGCCGATGGTTTGCCGGACGACAATATCATCAGTATCAATTTTACAGATCCTGAAAAAAAGACCTTATTCCTCGGGTTTTCCAAAACCTATTGCCTTTTTGCGCCGCGTACTTTTTTACTGGAAGGGAAAGTACCGGAAAATGTAATTACAGGCATGGAAGCAGGCGGACAGACTTTTGATGTGAACCAAAAACAGGTGTTATCCTACAAAGAAAATAATATATTCTTTACCTATACCGGTATCAACTATAACCAGGGGCAGCAAAATAACTATGCCTGTATGCTGGAAAATTTTGACCAGGACTGGAAATATACCGGTACAGAACGAAGGGTAAATTATATCAACCTGCCGCCGGGCAATTATGTGTTTAAAATAAAAAGTGCCAATTACCAGGGAGAATGGAATGAAATACCCGCCACCCTCGCATTTGAAATTACACCCCCTTTCTGGCAGCGTTGGTGGTTCCGTATACTGGTTGCCTGCGGGCTTATCTTCAGCGCTTTTTACCTGATAAAAAAACGGGAGCGTACGCTTCAAAAGGAAAACAATGTAAAACTACAGCTTAGTGAGTTGCGGATGCAGGCTTTGCGGGCACAGATGAATCCGCATTTTATTTTTAACAGCCTGAACAGCATTCAGAATTATATACTCAGCAATAATACCATGGATGCCGCAGGCTACCTCTCTAAATTTGCCAAGCTGATGCGTCGCATCCTCGACCAATCTAAAAGTAATTTTCTACCCCTGGCCGAAGTAATGGAAACACTGCAATTATACGTAGAAATAGAAGCTTTCCGTTTTAACCACGAATTCAGCTATACATTCGATATAGAACAGAACGATGAATTACTGGACATGGATATGCCCCCCATGCTGTTACAGCCCTTTGTTGAAAATGCCATCCTTCACGGACTGATGCCGAAAAAAGGGGACAAGAAATTATTGATCCGGTGCCGCCTGGTCGATAAGACAGTAGAAATTATCATTGACGATAATGGCGTTGGCCGCAGTAACAATATGGCACAGGCAGGTCATGTATCGCAGGGGGGGAAACTAACAACGGGCATGCTTGAAAGCCTGCAGCAGCTAAAAAACAGTAAGGTACATATTGAAATAACAGATAAAACAGACCAGACAATACCGGCCGGTACCATTGTAAAACTCCTATTGCCATTAAATTAACGACTATGCAACCCATCAGAACACTTATCATCGACGACGAAATGAATGCCCGCAATACCATCAGGAATATGATCAGCCAGCTGAACCTGTCCGTTGATATCATCGGCGAAGCAGGCGATGCCGCAGAAGGGTTGGAAAAAATTCATTTATTACAACCCGAATTGCTTTTTCTTGACATACAGATGCCTGGCAAAACCGGTATTGAGCTGATGCAGGAAATGAATCGCGACAATATCCAGGTTATTTTTGTAACAGCCCACCAGGGCTTTGCCATACAGGCCTTGAAGCTCAGCGCCATCGATTATATTCTGAAACCGGTTGACCCCGCCGACCTGAAAGAAGCAGTGGAAAAAGCCTTACAGAAAAAAAACAAGCCGGTAACAGAGCAGTTATTATTATTTCAGCAGGCCCTGCAACACCTGCAACAGCCTACGCAAAAAGCGCCCGGCAAACTGGCCCTGTCAACCGCAGAAGGCGTGCTGTTTACAGATTTGAAAGATATTATCTGGATAGAATCGCTGACTGGCTATTGCAAATTCTACCTGGTGGCACAAAAACCGGTTATCGTAAGCAAGAACCTGAAAGAATATGAAGACCTGCTGGCAGTACACCATTTTTTTCGCACCCACCAGAGCTCCGTGGTAAACCTGATGCATATAAAAAAATATGTGCGTGGAGAGGGCGGCCAGGTCTGGATGAGCGATGGCAGCGAAATTGAAGTGGCGCGCAGAAGAAAAGAAGAACTCCTCACCAAAATGGCACAGATAAATATCCAGTGAGCTATTTTTATCGCACAGCGCCCGCAACGCAAACGAAAGTTGCTGGTACCCTGTTTGCTTTGCCGGCGCTGTGCGACCAATTGTGCCGCGGCCATTTACCAGCTTCCTTTACCGATTTATCTTTAGCTTTAAGCGATGCGGTTCACAAAAATTTTTAAAGAATTTACAACAAGCGGAAAAGCCGGCGGCCTGTTGCTGGTGGCTTGCACAGTATTGTCGCTTGTACTGGCCAACAGCGCGGCCAGTAACTCCTATACACATTTTTTTCATCGCCACCTCAACCTGTCTTTCCTGTCAATTACCCTTGATTATAGTATAGAACATTGGATCAATGATGGTCTCATGGCAATATTTTTCTTGCTGGTGGGCCTCGAAATAGAAAGGGAATTGTACATCGGCGAATTGTCGAATATGAAAAATGCTTTATTACCGGTGCTGGCAGCTGCGGGCGGCATGCTTTTCCCGGCATTGATTCATTTTGCATTGAATGCCGGTCGGGCAACGCAGGCCGGTTTTGGCATTCCCATGGCAACAGATATTGCTTTCGCATTGGGTGTATTGTCACTGGCAGGCAGAAGAATCCCTCTTTCTTTAAAAATATTCCTGGCTGCATTGGCCATCATAGACGATCTGGGCGCCATCACCGTTATTGCTTTATTCTATACCAAGGGTTTTTCCATTTATTATTTTGGTACCGCCCTGCTTATTTTCGGGGCACTGTTCCTGGCCGGCCGAAAAAAAATGTATGTCCTGCCTGTTTACCTGCTGGGTGGCCTTATCATGTGGTACTGCATGCTTAAATCGGGTGTACATGCCACCATCGCAGGTGTGTTGCTGGCCTTCGCCATCCCCTTTGAAAAAGAAAATGCAGGTGGTCTTTCGTATCGGTTGCAACATTTTTTACATAAGCCGGTGGCCTTTCTTATTCTTCCGTTGTTTGCACTGGCCAATACGGTCATTGTTTTTCCCGCGCATCCCGCCAGCAGTTTTACCAGCAGCAACGCAGTGGGTATTATGGCAGGTTTGTTACTGGGAAAATTTGCCGGCATATTTTTAATTTCCTGGCTGGCTATAAAAATGAAATGGGCCAACCTGTCGGCAGAATTGGGCTGGAATCATTTAGCTGTCCTGTCGTTACTGGGTGGCATTGGCTTTACCATGAGCATATTCATCACCAACCTGGCTTTTACCGATCCTCAAATCATTACCGCCTCAAAAATGAGCATCCTGCTGGCTTCTGTATCGGCGGCTGTTCTTGGATTGCTGGTGCTGAAAATAACGGCGCTGGGTAAGCGCAGGTAAGCGTATTGAAAAATCAGCGCGCAGAGCAAGCAGCGCCAACGGGGGTTTGCTGCCATTCTTTTCTCTGTTTACCCTGCTGGCGCTTGCGAAATTCTTTTTAATCGTGCCGCGCACCCTCTTTTACGGCAAACACATGCAGCACCTGCGGAAACAGGGCATCCATGGTTTCCAGCGCGCCTTTTGCAGACCCGGGCAAGGTAATAACAAGACTTTGTTTTATAAACCCGGCCACTCCCCTCGACAACATCGCATAAGGCATTCTATCCTGCCCGTAATGGCGGGCTGTTTCCATAATGCCGGGTATCTCCCTGTTCAGCAGGGGCCGAACAGCATCCGGTGTATTATCCCGTGCCGAAACACCTGTGCCACCTGTAAAAAGGATAAGATCGAAGCCTTTGTCTGCCAGGGCAGTCAGCTTTTCCTGTATCAGCGCGGTATCATCGGGAATGACATCATATACTTCCGTTTCTATCTGAATATCTGATAATTTATTGATCACCGCTTTGCCGGCAGTATCTGTTTTACTGCCCTTTGAAACGCTATCCGAACAAACAACCACCGCGCAGCGGATGGCCGTTGTATTTTTTGCAAGGTCCGTTTTGCCGCCTTCCTTGCTGACTAGTTTTATATTGCTTATTTCAACGGATTTATCGATGGGTTTCAGCATATCATAAATGGTGAGCGCAGTAATAGCGGCACCGTGCATGGCTTCTACTTCCACCCCCGTTTTATACACAGTGTGCACTTCAACAGTAATAACAATGGCCATTTCTGCCAGGGCATAGGTAATGGCCGCATACTCAACCGGCAGCGGGTGGCAATCGGGTATGGAATCGCTGGTCTTTTTAACGGCCAGCAGCCCGGCGGCCCGCGAGAATTCCAGCACATCGCCTTTTGGAACGGTTCTTTGCGCTACTGCCTGGATGGTGCGGGGGTCAGAACCCCTTACGGTGGCAATGGCAATGGCTTTGCGAAGGGTATTATTCTTATGGGTAATATTGACCATGCTTTAGCGGTTAATTTTCCATTGATGGGTTTCGTCTTCCAGGATTTCTTTTCCCCAAACCGGTAATTCGATTTTCAGGCGTTCAACTGTTTCAGCACAGGCATCTATGGCCGCTTTCCGGTGTGGCGAAGAAGTAAAAACAAACAGGCATATTTCCCCGCAGGCAATCCTGCCCAGGCTATGGTAAACATGCATGCAACTAAGTGTATATTTTGCAAAAACCGCTTCACGGATCTCATGCATTTTTTCGTTTGCCATTTCTTCATAAGCCGTGTAATCGATGGCGATGCACTTTTTCCCTTCTATTGTATCAGCCCTTACCTGCCCCAAAAAAATACTGTGACCACCTATCACCGTGCGCGTACTATGCTGTTGAATACTGTCGGCAATAAACGCAGCGCCAATGGCGCCATGGATAAAAATATTTTTGGGAGCAGCTGTCGCCATATTGTACAATTATTGTTGCGCTTTCCAGTGCAGGATGCCCTTTGCCAGGCTGAATATTTTTTTTGACTCTCCGAATTTACCGGCCAGTCGCTTCGCCGCCGCTGCACTTCTTCTGCCCGACTGACAAAATAAAATGATGGTATTACTACCTGTAACGATCAAGTGATTTTCAATATCACCGGGCGAGACTTGCATATGCGCAAATTCATATACGGCCGGCATTTCGCCCGGTTCACGAACATCTACCACCAGTACATTTTCTTTTATCCTTAATGCATCAAAACCAGCGGCATCTATCTCAAAAGACTGACCGGGTTGCTCACATAGCCAGTTATAATCCATTTTTTCAAAGGCAGCCTGGCTGGCTGGCAGCAGCTGGCGGGTACCGGTTGCTGCAGACAATTCAAATACAGAGACCTGGTTATCGAGCAAATTATAGGTGAGCAATTTATTGATCAAAGAAGTGCCCGTACCTGATATCAGTTTAATGGTTTCACTTGCTTGCAGGGTGCCAATGATACCCGGCAATACGCCCAACACGCCTGTTTCTGCACAATTGGCTACTTCGCCCGCGGCCGGTGGCTGCGGAAAAAGATCGCGGTAATTAACGGAGGGCTCTCCACTCACCGGCGAGCAATTGAATATGGCCACCTGTCCTTCAAATTTTGAGACAGCGCCGTACACCAGCGGTTTGTTAAGCAACACACAGGCGTCGTTCAGGAGGTAACGGGTGGCAAAATTATCCGTGCCGTCAAGAACAATATCATAGTCTTGCAGCAGGTTAAAGGCATTGGAAACGGTTACCTGTTCATTATATGCCCTGATAGTGATATCCGGGTTAAGCCTTTGCAGCGCAGCTGTTGCGCAGCTTGCTTTGGGAAGACCGGTATCTGCCACTGTATACAATACCTGCCTGTGCAGGTTATGCAGTGAAACATAGTCGTGGTCTGCAATGCCAATGGTGCCAACACCGGCGGCTGCCAGGTATTGTAAGGCAGGGCAGCCCAATCCGCCGGCACCTACTACCAGTACTTTTGCTGCTAACAGCTTTTGTTGCCCGGCATGCCCGAATCCGGTAAGGATAGTCTGTCGGCGGTATCTTTCATATGTACTGTTATCACTCATAGTTGTTAGCCGCCCGAAAAAGGTGGCAGTAAAGCCACCCGCGCTGTTTCATGCAGCAGGGTATTTGACTGGATGGTTTTTTTGTCTATGGCAATCGTGTATCTGACGCCCTGCATGGCGGGGTACAACGCATTGATGGCACGTACCAGTGCATCGGTATCGGGTATATTTTCAAGCATAAGGGGCGAGTGCCCGGTAATATCCGTTAACTGCCCAAACAAATCAACTTGTACCTGTGTCATACCTTTTATTTATGGCCATTGCGAAAGGCCTGCCGGATTCATCGGCCGTTGCCGGATCTCTTTGCAAAGTTATCGGTTTATTGAGTATAACCGCGCTGTCCCGTGGTGAACACAGCCGCGCATCTGAAGAGCAGTAAACAGCACAGTTGATTATTTTGTTCTTTTGGTTGATGCGTCCGGACCGGGCTTTTTGAAAGGACGTCCTCTTATGCTTCAAATTTTTTGAAGATAGAACTGGCCACATGGCCGCCAAAGCCAAATGTGTTATTGAGCACGTAATTGACCGGCTGCTGAAGGGATTGACCGAGTACGATTTTCAATCCTTCGGGTATTTTTTCATCCAGTTCCGTTGTGTTGATGGTGGGCGGAATGATATTGTCTTTTATTGCCAGCACGCTGATAATGCTTTCTATGGCACCGGCAGCACCCAGCAAATGACCGGTCATTGATTTGGTGGCGCTGATGGCAACCGGCAAATCGCCAAAAGCCCTTTTAATGCCATGCAATTCACTGATATCGCCCAATGGGGTGGAAGTGGCGTGCACATTGATATAGTCTATTTTGTCGGCGGTCAGCGCCGCATCGTCCAGCGCCTTGGTAATGCCCAGGTATGCACCCAGTCCGTCTGGCGGTGTACCCGTGAGGTGATAGGCATCGCCGGCCATACCGCCGCCGGCCATCTCCGCATAAATAACGGCGCCTCTTCTCCTGGCATGTTCATATTCTTCCAGCACCAGGGCACCTGCGCCCTCACCCATTACAAAGCCATCGCGGTGTTTATCGAATGGCCTGGAGGCTGTTGCATATTGCTCATTGTTTTTTGACAGGGCCTGGGCAGAATTGAACCCGCCAACAGAAGAGGGCGTGATGGCCGCTTCAGATCCGCCCGCAATCATGATAGTGGCTTTTCCCAAACGGATGGTATCAAAAGCATTGATGATGGCTGTGTTGGAAGAAGCACAGGCAGAGACTGTGCAATAATTGGGACCGTACAGTTTGTTGCGGATAGATATAACACCGGCCGCAATGTCCACTATCATTTTTGGAATAAAATAAGGGTTGAACCTGGGTGTGCCATCCCCGGTATGAAATTCCCGCAATTGCTCTTCAAAAGTGCCAATGCCCCCGTTGCCGGAAGCCCAGATAACACCAATATCATATCGCTCCCGTTCATCCATAACCGAAAAGTCCAGGCCGGCATCCCTGATGGCTTCATCGGTAGCAGCAATGGCGTATTGTGTAAAGAGATCGTATTTCTTTATTTCTTTTTTATCTATGAATGCTTCTGCATTGAAACCTTTCAGCTCGCAGGCAAAATGGGTTTTGAATTTTGCGGTATCAAATTTGGTTATCGGGCCTGCCCCGCTTTTGCCGGCGATAATATGTTGCCAGAATTCAGCTACTGAATTACCCAGCGGTGTTAATGCACCCAAACCTGTTATCACTACTCTTTTCATAATATATTACGCTGCTGTTGTCCTTATTTTTAGTTACAGGCGGCAAAAGTAGGCCGCAATTAATAGAATGACAATTATATTATTAGCCGCTCAGGCGATAAATACCCTGCTGCAAAGACCGTCTCACCTGCCCGCTCCCTAATATATATACCGAACGGTATTATATATAACGGGGCCGGACCTTTTTTGTTGGCATTTCATTAAAATAAGCAGCTGTTCGCATCGCGGGCGGCCTGGCTGCGAACGATTTTTACCTCTTCCCGTTCATTTTTGCCGGATATATTCGCAGGTATACTTCTGCCGCCAGCGGATTTTTTCCATACAGGTAATCCAGGCTGGCCGGCGCATGGTAAAAACTGGCCTGTGCGCCCAGCGCCAGCCGGGTTTGTTTTACCTGCAGGAGATCATAATTAAACCCGAGCGTAAAAGCGTTTACTGGAAAAAGTACCTGGCTGGTATTGGCGGGCTCAATGATGCCAAGCTCTTCATTTGATTTCTGTACCCATTCGTACCGTAGATAAACGGCCGTTTGCTGTTTCCGCCAGCTGGCTTCTGCCAGTGCAGCGTTTTCAGCTGCCTGTTCCGCCGTCTTATTCATCCCCCACAATAAGGTAAAGTCGATGCTGCCGTTACCGGCCAGCGATGCGCTGTAAATGGCGGAAGCGGTTGTCCGGTGTACATCATCCTGCGGGTGCAGCAGCTCGGGGCTCTTCAGGAATCCGTGTGATACCTGCAGGGCCCAATGTACGGCAGGGTTATACGAGAGACGCCCGCTCCAGGAATCGAAACGGGGTTTATCAAAATCGTATCTTTTGTCGTCCGGTTCGCGGCCGGTAAAAGATGAAGCTTCCAGTTTAAAATTGCTATAACGTACACCAATGGTTGCAACACCAAATGTAATATGGGTGGCATCGGCCCAATGGTGCGATAAAGGCGCATCCGGGTTCGGCAGTGCTGAAGGGCGGTGCATAAATGCCACCGGCCCCAGGGCCGGTTCGCCGGGATAGCCTGCATAAAAGACAATATCTGTTTTCTTTGACACCGCCAGGGTATACCCGACCGACAATTCAGAAAAAAGATCATGCGGATGCTGCCGATCAATGATCGGTTGCCCTTTGTAAGACTCCCCGCTCTGGAAGAGCAGCGGATACCCATTACCACCCGTCAGTGCATCCAGCGAAGACATGATGCTGAAACGGAATAATCCTTTTTCACCTACTGTTCTTTGTCCCATCAGCATCAGCCAATCGGGCGCATCCCATTTTTTTGCACCCCGGCTGCCTTTATTGGTTATGTCCTGGTTATCGTACCGAAAAAAAAGATTGCCATGCAGCATATACATCCACTTGCCTTCGTGAAACATGTAGCCATACATGGGCGCCGCATCGGGCAGCCAGCCGGTACCGGATCCATTCCTGCTCATGGGCAGGTTCCTGGAGAAAGCGTGGCTCATGTCGCCAGTCATATCCATATCGCCCATGTCCATGCCTGCCATCGGCATCGTATCCTGCGGGTTATCCTTTTTTTTCACCGCGTGCTGGTCTTCATCCATTGTCATGGCATGTTGCTGTGCCGTTACAGACCCCGGCAGAAAAAAAATACAGCCAAGCATCCATACAAATATCCCGGGTATTGCAACTTGTTGCTGCAGGATACCTTGCATGTGTTGGCGGGCCAGTTTTATAAAATGGAAATCTATTTTTCCGCTGCCCGTCTGCCTGTTCGCTTTTCTGCCTGCCATATCATTTAAAGGTGAAACACCTTGATTTATTCAATAGACAGCCTGCATGGCTATGAAAGCAATTTCTTATACTCCATCTACCGGTTAACTACAAACTTGATCGTCTGATCATTGTTGCCGGCCACCAGCCTGCAATAGTAAAGCCCGGCTGTCAGCCTTGCAGGAAGCGATATATAAATGAGGTTATCGCCTGCGTTGTAGGGCATATTGTTAACCGGTTGTTTGATGACCTGGCCGGCACCATCTGTTATTTTGATAGAAACCATTTCCCTTCTTTTTAAATGAAGCTTAATGGTGAGGCGATCTTTTACAGGATTGGGAAACAATGTATAAGAGAAATAGGCTGCCGGTGCGCTGCTGACCGTATCCGGTTTCAGGGCGGTAATTACCAGCGGCGCCAGTATCAAGGCTGGTGAACCGGTTAATGGAACATGTTGCGGTGACACCAGCGAATTGCTATTGGTTTGTGAATAATCCCAGCTCCGGAGGTTCAGTTGCGTGGGCAGGCTGATAGCCGGCGGAAAAGAATAGCTGGCGCTGGCTGTCTCGCTATAGTCTGTAGTGGTGGAGGCCCATAGTACATAAACATAATCACCGATGGCGTTCTTGAAAGCACCCCCGCGCACACCGGCGGGCAATGCCATTGTTTTAGTCTGGTTGGTATCGACTTTAAAACCGCTCAATGCATCAGAAAATGTTTTATAGGCAATGCCCGAACTATTATATTGCTGGTTATAAGGGCCAATGGTATCGTTGGAATTATTGCCCGGGCCGGTTCCGGCCAGCGGCTGGTAAAAGCCCACCACCTGGAAGGGGTCAGTGGCAGCTGCATAACTGGTATTATCGCCGATAGAAAAAATATATACCTGGCTGATATTGTTCAGCTGACTGTAAATAACAGCTTTCATATCATAATTGCGCTGCGCCTCATCGCCACCGATATAGGTACCAATAGGTTTGCGCGGAATATTATTTTCCGTGTTGATATATACTTTTTTCGGGTATACGATATTGTTATATCCGCGATCGGACAATACTTTTTCAATGTCTTTTTTTCGATTGATGAACTGGTCGATGGCGGCATCCGAATGGCGGTTATTGGATAAGTCGTACATCGGGTAATAATGAAAACTTACACAGTCGAAATAAGCGCCGCCGGTAGCAGGATAATCAGGGGTAATGGCACCACCGGCCGGGTTATCGGTATTCCGGAGCATTACATCGTAGAACGAAGGATAACCGGTACCGCCCATTGATACATAGGCCGATGGATCCACCGATTTTACTACCTCGTACACAATACGGAGCGCCCGGATATAATTGAATACCGGTGCTTTCAGGTTTGTCAGTTCACAGGCGCCGGGGTTATTATCCCACCAGTTGCCCGGGTCGCCGGGTGACCGCCAGCCGTTCTGGCCATTGTCGAAATCGGGTTCATTGACTATTTCCCAAAATTTTATCCATTGCTTGTAACGGGTAACCGTGTTATATACATAGAGCGCCAGGTAATTATTTTCATTTACCGGTGTTCCATTTGCGCCGCCGTCCCAGATGGGTTCGTATAGATTGCTCCAGAGCTTGCTGGCATCGGTACAGCCAGGGTATATCGTATTGTCTTTGTGCGCGGCGGTAGGTGTTTCAAACCAGATGGTATTGTCTTGTATGCCCAGCCGTTTGTAATAAGCAAACAAATTCAGGTACACATCGTAACCCCAGTCAGAAAAAAATTGTTCGGGCAGGGGTTGGTGCATGGTTTTAATACCTGCCCCTTTTATATTCCTGGCGGGATTGCCGGCTTCTATATCAGCCATAGCAAATATATTCCAGGTATCATAATAACCCGCATTACTCCCAAAGAGGTAATTGCCATTATAAGCCGGAACCGCACCAGCCGTATTGGCATTGAAATTAACCTGCGAGTAAGAAGAGATCCCCAGGAAAAACAATAGGCTGAACAAGCTGTAAAACTGCTTCATATAACAGGTTAAACAATTACTTTGCCAGAAAGAGGACCGTATGGCTGATGGGGGGATTGATTGTCAAAAGGCTTTGGTCTATCGGCCGGTTAGCTGGCGGTAAGCAGCTTTCAGAAAAGGCCAGGCGGGCAGAGAGCTAATGATACGCAAATCCGTTGCAAAGGAAGATTGGTTGTCTAAGAAGCGGAAGATATCGGCCGTATTATTTTTTTTGAACAGGCGGGTAAATAGTTCACTGCCGGTTAGATCATGGCCCGTCAGCACCCGCAGCAGTACGGCATCGTACCATCGAAATCTTTTGGCCGTGGCAGCCGGGCGTAGGTGAGGCCCAAAGCAATTGTTTCTTATCTGATCAATGATCGCATGGCTCTGCTGCTGTATGAATTGGAAAGTATACCCGGAAGAAGCTTTTGTCTGACCACCGGCCGTACCAATATGGTACATGCCATCTGCATACCAGGGAAATTGGGCACTCGTCATCGGAATGACCCCGAATTCTTTTTCAAGGATGCTGTAATCCGGGAGTTGCAGAAAATCCCGTATGTATTGCTGCAAGCCCTCTTCGTAACGGGCATCCGCCAATATATTTTCCGAGAAAAGCGTATATTCTACCAGGGCACGATTGTTTGCCAGCGGCAATACATACAAAAAACTGGTTCCATGAAGCTGCGGCGTCCGAAAATCCATCAATACTGCTTCTGCCGGGTCAAAGAAAGGCCGGTTGGTCTCAATCATCCAGCCTTTGAAATGTTGCAGCAGGTGCACGCCCGGTTGTTGCTTTACGGTTGCCGCCTTCCAGGTAGAATTGAAGACGACTGCTCCGCTAAAGAAAGTCTCCTGGCCGTTGATGCAGAGTTGCAGTTGCCCGTTCCGGACAACGGGTGCTGTTATTTCAGCATACAGGGTGTCTATATTCAACTGTTGTTGCAGTATCTTATTGCAATAGCGGTAGAAATCGATCCCGCGGATCATTTTATAGCGGTAGGGAAGGATGTTAAACCGGCCGGAATAGGTAGTGGAATAAAACCGGATGCGATCCCATTCTTTGCAGACCACCGGCTCAAAAAAACCCGGCTTGTTTTCCCAGAAACACCAGGTGCGGTCGTTTTTTTCTTTTGGTTCCCGATCTATCAGCAATACCTGCTTACCGGTCAGCAGCCCGGCATTTATCATCCGGGTAAGCAGGCTCAGTGCAGCACAGCCGGCGCCAATAAATATATAGTCGTATTTCTTCAATGGGCCCTGGATCTTTTTATCGCACAAAGCAATCGGCGTTAACAGGGTAATGCCAAAAACCGCTGATGGCCCTGTGCAAGTATTTTTTGCGTGTCGCGCACTTTTTTCTCCTTGTTCCCTTAGCGCATTGCCCTGTCGCGTTTCACTTTTTCCCAGTATTTTTTTGCCACGTACAGCATACCGAACGACTCGCCATGTTCTTTGCCCAGGTGTTTATGGTGCATTTTATGCGCCCAACGGACGGTTTTTATATACCTGTTTTTAGATCGGGTGAACCATTTTATCCGTTGGTGAATGATAACATCGTGTACCAGGAAATATGCGGCGCCATAAGCCATTACGCCAAAACCAACTGCCTGCAGCCAGTAGATGCCGCGCAGTGTACCAAAGAGAATGCTGCAAAAACTGGGTATGGCAAAAATGATAAAAAAAGCATCGTTGCGTTCAAAAAACCCGGGCCCCTTTTTATGGTGATCTTCGTGCAGGTACCAAAGAAAGCCGTGCATAACAAATTTATGGGTGGCCCATGACACGCCCTCCATAAAAAGGAAAACGCCTGTTACAATGCCTGTATATGCTAACCAATGCATTAGTTTTAATTTATGCGCATTTTTTTTCAAAAGACTGCGTCTCCATCCATTTTTCAATGATAGGGAAAGCGATGGCAAACCAGCTGCTGTATTTAGCCGGGTGACTTTGCAGTGATTCCCGGATGGCCGTCAGGCTTTTATAACAATAATCATTCACTTCTTCCGGCGCAGGATGTATAGGGCCGTCGTACACGCCCGCATATACATGATCAAATTCATATTCCGTTAAACCGTTTTCAAAAGCAGAACGATAGGTGAATGCAAACGCCTTTTCGAGGCCCGTATCAAATCCCATTTCGTACTGTAGCCTGGCTGCGGCGGCCGCCTGCGTATCCTCTCCCGGTCTGGGATGGCTGCAACAAGCATTGGTCCACAACCCCGCGCTGTGGTATTTTTTAAGTGAACGCTGCTGCAACAGCATTTCTCCGCGGCTGTTAAAAATAAACACGCTGAAAGCGCGGTGCAGCAATGCCTTGCGGTGGGCTTCCATTTTCTCCATGGTGCCTACGGGTTCGTCCTGCTCGTTTACCAGTATGATGTCGTGTATCAGCAATGTTTGTTTATTTAAGCAAATGTAAGGATTAGTTGATGGGTTGACCAGTTGATTGGTAAGGTATTATCCTGCAGCGCGGATCAGGTTCAGCTGGTTTTTCAATCCTGCCCGGATAATGATCAGTGCCTTGCTGTAATTGGGTATGCGTATCCGTTCTTCCATGATGCGGGCGGGTTTTACCTTCCTGATTTTTTTAAATAAAGACAGGTAATATTTGTATGCCACATACACGCCGAACCGCGCTTTGATGGGCAGGTGCAGGATACCGGGAAAGGCGCTGGTAAAATCCTGCTGGATATCTGCTTCGATTTTCAATTTTTCGCTGCTGGTAAAATTTTCAAAATCGCAACCGGGAAAGTATACCCTGTTCAGCCCATCATAATCTGCTTTTACATCGCGGAGAAAATTTACTTTTTGAAAGGCTGCTCCCAGCGAGCGGGCCGGTGCTTTTAATTTTTCATATTTTTCTGCATTGCCTTCGCAGAAAATATACAGGCACATCAGCCCAACGGCTTCTGCCGACCCATAAATATATTCCATGTATCCATCGTAGTGATAGGCGCGCTTGTTCAAATCCATTTCCATGCTGCAGAAAAAAGCGTCAATGAGTCCAAGGTCTATTCCATATTCATTTACGGTTTTCTGAAAGCTGTTCAATATGGGGTTAAGGCTGATACCACGCCTGATGGAAGCATGGGTTTCCTGCTTGAACTGTTCCAGCAGTACAGCCTTGTCAAACGCATGAAAGCTGTCTACAATCTCGTCGGCAAACCGTACAAATCCATAGATATTAAATATGGGTTGCCGCAGATCACGGTGCAGCAGCTTAATCGCGGAAAAAAACGAAGTGCTGTATTGTTCTGTTGTATCACGGCTGCAACGTTCGCTCAGTGTATGAAACAGGTGCATCATGGTATACAATTTTTTTTTGGCGCTGGGCAGTTAATACTGTAAAATATATTTTTTGTAAACCTCATTCATTATCTGTTTTGTATAATCCTGCTTTTACCTGCGCGGGCTTAAACAATACTTTGAAATCCTTCATTACCAAAATGCTTCAGCACTTCGGCCGCTACTACTTCACCACTGATCAGTGATGGCGGCACACCGGGGCCGGGAACGGTTAGCTGGCCGGTATAGAAAAGGTTTTTTACCTTTTTGCTTCTGCAGGATGGTTTCAGCATAGCCGTTTGCAAAAGGGTGTTGGCCAGGCCGTATGCATTACCTTTAAAAGAATTGTATTCGCTGATAAAATCGCTTATGGCAAAAGACTGCTGGTATATTACATGCGGCCTTATCGCTTCGCCCAACCGATGTTCCAGCCGATCAGTAATGACGTTAAAATAATGCGCCCGCATTTCTTCGTCGTCGCCCTGCAAACCGGCTGCTACCGGTACCAGTAAAAATAAATTCTCACAACCTACGGGCGCAACATGGTTATCGGTGACCGAAGTGGCGCTTGCATAGAACATAGGCGCTGCAGGCCATTTTTTTGTATCATAAATTTCGCTGGCATGCGCTTCAAAAGAAGTATCAAAGAACAGGGAATGGTGGCGGATGCCCTTGAGTCGTTTGTCTAATCCTATATAATACAGGAGGCAGGAAGGCGCCATTACCCTTTTATTCCACCAGCTTTCGCTGTAAGACCGAAAAGACGCCGGCAACCAATTGGTTTCTGCATGATGGTAATCGGCCCCCACAATTACCACTTCGGCTGTCCATGCGGCATTTCTTGTGATCACTTCAGTAGCCAGGCCATCGTTGATGCCTATACGCTGCACATCTTCGTTGAAGTAAAACTGCACCCCTTTTTCAAGGGCAATATTGTACATGGCGGTTACTACACTGTACATGCCGCCATCGGGGTACCAGGTTCCACCTGCTATATCTGCATGATTCATTAAACTATATAAGGCCGGAATGTCTTTCGGCAAAGCGCCTAAAAACAACACCGGGAATTCAAGCAATTGCCTGAGCCTGGGATGCTGAAAATATTTGCGCACATGCCGGCTGAAAGAGGTAAATACATCCAGTTTGTAAACGCCTTTCAAAAAACCCGCATCCAGGAATTCTATGTAGGACTGGCCGGGTTTAAAAACCAGTTTCTCCATTCCAATCTTATATTTATAGGCTGCTTCTGCGAGAAAAGCCTCCAGCCTTTTACCAGCACCGGGCTCCAGACTTTCAAATAATTCCTTAACAGCCGTTTCGCCTGCAGGAATATCTGTGTAATCCTCTTTCCAATATACGCGGTAGGAAGGGTCCAGTCTTTTGAGTGGGTACAGATCTGTCCTCTTTTTTCCAAACTGGGTAAAATATCTCTCAAAGATATCGGGCATCCAGTACCAGCTGGGGCCCATATCAAATACAAAACCGTTTGCCTTCAGCTGCCGCGCCCGGCCACCCGGGCCACTGTGTTTTTCCAGGACAGTAACCTGCCAGCCTGCTTTCGCCATAAAGGAAGCGGCAGAAAGTCCGGCAAAACCGCTACCGATGACAATCACTTTTTTTGACAAAGCCTTTTTTCGGATATGATTAAAACCGTTGAACTTGCGCTTTCAACAACTTGCGGGCAAAATGTATCCTGCTTTTAATGGTACCCAGCGGCTCACCCAGCATCTGGGCTATTTCATGGTATTTATACCCATCGAAATACAACAGGAAAGGATTCCGGAAAATATCGGGCAGGTTATGAACAGCCTGCTGTATATCCTTGATTTTTAATATACTCTCCGCCGCATTGGCGGTACTCACCTGGGCCTGGTTTAATAAAAAATCATTGGGCGTATTGTCAAAAATGGTGTTCTGCTTTGCCTTTCTGCGGTAGTTGTTGATAAATATATTCCGCATGATGGTGTACAACCATGCTTTTATATTGGTACCAACATTGTACTTGTCTTTATTGGCCAATGCCCGGTATAAGGTTTCCTGGTATAAATCCTGTGCTGCATCAGAATCTCTCGTAAGGGTGATTGCGAAAGGTTTTAAAAATTCCGAATTGTTAACCAGCATTTGACTGAAATCTATTGATGCCATAACAATTGTGTTTAAGTATTAGGATAACAAAATTAAACACAATTAAGGAGAAAAACCAAATTTAAGATCTTAAGAATGCGTTAACAGCCGATTTTGGTTATTCTTATTTTGTATTTAATAGTGTAATGACAGCAGATCGGTACAAATTACATACCGCAGTAGCGTGGATGCATTATTGTCATTAAACCTGTTATAAGCGGTAATAAAACCGGCGGCAGAGGATCAAATGCCGGATATATAGTCAATCACCTCCTGCAAAGAGGTCTTAAAGCTGACTTTTGCCGGTAATTGTTTTTTGTAGGATCCGGTGAGTTGGCCAGAAATAACGAGGGGAAAATTTTCCAGCCGGGCCTGTACCTGGTTAAGGAACTTCTCAAAATTGAAATTGCCGGTGGCGGATGTAAGATGGGTATACAGGTAATCGGGCTTTTTTAGCTTACTGACATATTCAATATCTGCGGCCGGCACATTGGCACCCAGGTACAGCGTTTTGATACCCCTTGTCTTTAGCAGGTAAGAAATATACAGCAGGCCCAGCTCATGGTGTTCTCCCTCTGGCAGGAAAAGCAATACCAGTTTTTGCGTGCTGATATGGGTAAACACTGTTTCAATACCTGCAATCAGTTTTTGCCGGATGATATTGGTAACCAGGTGCTCCTGCGCAGGGTTGATATGATTGGCCAGCCATAATATACCGATTCTTTCAAGAAAAGGAAAAATAACCTGTGTAATGGCTTTGTCGAATCCCCGCACCGTAATATAATTATCCATTACTTCTTCAAAACGATCCATGTTCATGTCTACCATGTACTGTATCATATCATTGATGATACGTTCCTGCTGGGCCTGCGTATTGGAAAGGGAAACTATCTTGTCGTGTATCTCTACCGGGCTCATTTTATTAATGTGCGAGATCTTGAACCCGTATTTATTGAGGAGGGAGATATTGAGTATCTTTTTTAATTCTTCATTGGTATAATAGCGGATATTGGTTTGGGTGCGTTGCGGTTTAATAAAAGCATAGCGCTGTTCCCAGATGCGGATGGTATGGGCCTTAATGCCTGACAGGTTTTCAAGATCTTTTATAGTAAACGCGTTCATACAACAAAAACATCCCTGACCCGGAAATGTTTGCCATTCAGTTGCATTTTAATAAAAAAGGGGGCAAAAGTTAAACAAAATAAAAGTAAAGAAAAGATTTTGCTTGTAAAAGATTGAAATTAAGTGGGATATGATTTTTGGCCCTTCGGCCGATGGGAATGGGCGGGCGCCTACAGGCTCCAGTATTGCCGGCTGGTAATTTTATTCTTATAAATGCCCTTCAGGTCAAAGATCATGGCAGCCGGGCTTGAAATCATACTGAAATAAGCATCGTCCAGGGCATAATAGGCACGGTGGGGCACAGTTATGATAACCGCATCGTAATCGTTGTCCGTATGGCTGCTCAGCGCCAATCCATATTCTGCCTGCACTTCTGCTGGCTGCGCGTAAGGGTCTTCTACATCTACCCGAATATTAAAAGCCAGCAATTCTTTTACGGTGTCGATGATTTTAGAATTGCGGATATCGCTTACATTTTCTTTAAAGGTGACGCCTTTTACCAGCACTTTTGGGTGAGTGGCATGGCGGAGTACATGGGTAATTACCTTCCTGGCCACATAACGGGCCATCGCATCGTTGATAAAGCGGCTGGCAGCTATCACTTTTGAGTCGTACCCGAGTGAAGCCGCGTTATAGGTGAGGTAATATGGATCCACCCCAATGCAATGCCCGCCCACCAGCCCTGGCTGGAACGGCAGGAAATTCCATTTGGTGGCCGCTGCTTCAATTACATCGAAGGTGTTGATGCCCATATGATCAAAAATCAGTGATAGTTCATTCATCAGGGCAATGTTCAGATCGCGCTGCACATTCTCCACAATCTTACTGGCTTCCGCCACTTTTATGGAAGATGCCCGGTGAACACCGGCGGTCACAATTAATTCATACACACGCGCAATTTCATGCAAGGATGCTGCATCAATGCCGGCCACTACTTTTACCACCGTCTGCAAAGTATTTTTAACATCGCCCGGATTAATTCTCTCCGGCGAATAACCCAGTTTAAAATCGATACCTGCTTTCAGACCGGATAAGGCTTCCAGCACCGGCAAACAATCTTCTTCTGTGCAGCCCGGATAGGTGGTGGATTCGTATACCACGTAATCCCCCGGTTTAAGCAGGCCGCCCAGCACCCTGGAAGCATCCAGCAATGGCGCTAAATCAGGCAGGTTGTGTTTATTAATTGGAGTAGGCACTACCACAATGAAAAAAGAAGCCTGTGCCAGTATGGCCGGATCGGATGTGAACAGTATCTGACTATTTCCGAATGATTCAGGGCCGGCTTCACCGCGGGGATCAACCTGCCGGCACAAACGTTCAATCTTTTCGGGGTCGTTATCGAACCCAATCACAGAAATTTTCTTCGCAAAAGCAAGCGCCAGCGGCAAACCTACATAACCAAGCCCTATCACCGCCAGTTTACTTTCTTTATCAACCAATTGCCTGTACATAATTATTGGCTGCGCGGGAATGCCTTTTTACATTCGCCCAACGCATAAGCTTTTTAATGTTCGTTTGTGTTACAACGTAAGTAAAGGATTCTGCAACTTGCCGCCGGCCAGTAATTGCTGCACAACCGGCATCATGTTCCTTCCAGCCCGGAGCGCCTCCAGGTGACGCTGGTGATGCAAATCGGTGCCCACAAAATCTATGTATTGCCTGTTTACCAACCAGGCGGCCAGGTCTTGCACCACTTTGCCATAATAGCCGGCTACCGAAAGCAGGTTGAGCTGAAAAAAGCAGCCCATATTTTTAAAATCGTCGTAAACGGCTCGGTTACCAGAAAAATAAGTGTACCGTTCCGGGTGCGCCAGCACGGGCTCATATCCTTTTATCTGCAGGTTAAATAATTGTTCCTTCAGATCAAAAGGCGCTGCTACAAAAGAAAATTCCACCAGTACTTTTTTACCGGTTATCGTAAGCAATGGTTTTTCGTTATTTACCAGGCCGTCAAAATAGTCGTCCATAAAATATTCTGCTGCAATACGCATATTGTTATGCTGCGTGCTGTTATGCTGCAGGTTTTTCAATGCGGTATCAATTGTACCAGGCGTATTTTTATACAGATCCCACATAATATGCGGCGTGGCAATGAACTGCCGGAAGCCAAGATCTTCCAGCCCTTTTTTCAGTTCCGCCGAAGCAGCAGTGTCTGCTGCGCCATCGTCAATACCGGGCAACAGGTGTGAATGCATGTCTGTTACCAGGTCGCTGAAATTGACAGGCGAAGCAGGATATTTTCTTTTAAAGATGGAGAACATTATTTCATCAGGTATTGTGGAATTTTTCTCAGCGGCTTCAGATAAACGGTAAAAAAATGCGGGCGTTTGTTGTTTAATTTCCAGGCCTTGGCATCTTCCCTGTTTGCCCGGATGCGGTTGCGGAGCGAGGCATTGCTGATACCCCCCGAACGCATTTTTACCAACACTTCCGGTATATAGGCAGCATGAAAATGATGCCGGTATAAAATGCGCAGCATCATTTCATAATCAGCGGCGCTTTTTAGCTCGGTGTTGAACAGACCTACTTTTTCATATACCGATCTTCGCACAAAAAAAGTAGGATGCGGCGGCATCCATCCATATAAAAAATTCCGGTGGTTGAATTTGCCGGCCTTCCAGGTGCGGAGGATCTTCGACAGGTTGTGCTGCTGCACATATTGAAGATCGCCATATACACAATGAACGGCGGGATCACGAAAAGCGGCCGCCACTTTTTTTAATACGGAATCACTTGCATATACATCGTCGCTGTTCAGGATGCCCACTACATCGCCGGTTACCATGGCAAACCCTTTGTTCATGGCATAGTAAAGGCCGTTGTCTTTTTCCGATACCCATTTACTGATATGTGCATGCGACTGAACGATGCCCATTGTGCCATCGGTGGAAGCGCCATCTACCAGGATATGTTCCAGGTCTTCGTACGCCTGGCGCTGCACACTGTCGATGGTATCTTTCAGCGTTGCAGCGCTGTTATACGATACGGTAATAATGGATATACGCATACAATGGCCGGCACTTATTTTTTTCCCGCTATAAGAAAGAGGGCAATGATCGATAGCAGCAGTGAAGTTAATACAACTAACCATACAGCCGGCATACCTGTTGGGGTCTTTGCAGCTATGGGTGTGAGGACGGTTGCCGGCGCGGGTGGTAACACCGGTACCGCTACGGCAACTGCCATGCCATTGGTATGTGAAACAGACAAATGAAAAGCGGCATGAAAGGGCCGGCCTTCCGGCTGGTGCTGAACACCCAGCTGGTTGAACGGCGTGGCCTTAAACCGGTTGTCTGCTTTTACCATTGCTTCCTTGGCAGCAAACAATCCCGCAAATGAAGCGTATGAATCGGGCTGCAGGATGCAATAAGCAATCTCTGTTGCCGAAAAGTTCATGGTATAAAAAGGATCTTCCCGGAAATCTGCAGTAACAGGCATGGCGCTTACCATTTCCATATCAATGCCGATAGCAGTTCCTGCAGGTCTATTGACCGGGCCGGAGGCTGCATACACTTCCGCCGGTTGTACCGTACCGTTAGATGCGCCCGTGCGCTGTAAAAGGTCGCCAAACGTGCGTACCTGCTGGTAATCTTTTACAGTAATGCCTTCTGCAGCCAGTTTTGCATACATGCGGTGCAATAAAATGGAACTGCTTACCGCTGATCGATCGATGACAGTGGCCGGCAGTAATTGTTCGGGTGGTATCTTTAAGAAAATACCCAGTATTTCTTTTATTTTTTCCTCCATAATTAAAATCCTTTAAAACAACGCTGGCAAATATGGCCATCGCGGCCATCGGGTTGTACACAGGCCACGAACCCCACATCTGCTAAATCTTCTGCCAGGGTGGTATAACATTTAAAACAATGGATCGCCCGGGTGCGGTAACGGCTGTCTGCCCGGTAAGATTCTATTCGTTCTTTCAGCTCCTGCAGAAAACGGGCCACTAGTTTACCCTCTGTTACCCGGTGATCGAAAGTAATACTAACGGTACAGCGGTTCAATTGATGGTCAATGGCCGCAATGCCCAGGATAGCGCTGTTCATCATATTTACCAGTGGCCGGAAAAAACTGACGCCTTCTGCCGATAAATCCGTGATGGTAAAACTGATATCGGTCAGATCGGTGATAGCCAGTTTATCATCCAGGTATTTTTCAGACAGCTGCAGGATGCCGGCTTCTATCTCTGCCAGTTTCATGTCGTTTGTACGGGGCAGCTTTAATACTTTCAGGCCTTTATCGATGTCGATGGCAAAACCAATATTCACTTCTTTATAAACAGCTGTTTCCGCACCGGTGAAATACGCATTGAGCGGCGAATATTTTTTCAGCAGGCGCGCTGTTTCATATATTACCAGGGGCAATAGAGAATCTTTCAGGTAGGCCATTGATGGGTTCACCTGCTCAAAAAGACCGCCTGTTTCAATAAAAGTATTAATGGTGCTGGTTAAGCCGCCGGATTGTACTTCCGACAAATATTCTATTTCCCTTCTTTTGCCGGAAGATAATTTTTCAACGATGAACCTATTGGGATCTGCAACGGGTGCTGCTTTGGCTTTAACCGGCTGGGGCGCCGTGTTGTTGCCAGCGGCCTGAACGGGCTGGCCAATGCCCAGCAGCGTTTCCACTTCTGCCTTGCTCACAAAATCACGCCCGCTGAACAATGCACGACTGGCCCCTGTGCTCAGCAATAACTTTTCAGCAGCCGCAGAAAACAGCGTATCACCATTCCATTGCGCGGGGCTTGCGCTGGCTGCTGCCGGTACGGTTGCCCGCTGGCCATTCAGTACCGGCTTGCCGTTAGAAAGCGTTTCCAGTTCTGATGCATCGGTAAAAATTTTGGCCACCAGTTCATTTACCTCATAGTCTTTTCCTGTTTCGCAGAAGTACTGCACGTATCCTTCCGCTTCTGCTTCCACCTCGTAGGTTGTTTTAGAGGTTTCAAATACCATCAGCTGGTCGCCCTTTTTTACTTTTTGCCCGCTGGTAAACGAAATGGCCACCACCGTAAGACTGGTGTCATTTACCGCCAGCAGGGGCACTTTTATTTCCTGTAAGACTGCCATTAGCTGAAAGTTTCATTTATTTCACGGATGATCCTGTTTTTTCCGGGCACTACTATGTTCTCCAGCGATTTCACAGAAGGTATGGGCACCGGGTAGGCCGCAATTCTTTTTACTTTGATGCCGGTGCCGGCTATTTCTGCTACGGCAGCCAGCAGCTCGGCGCCGATACCTGCAAATGCAGTGCCTTCTTCGATTACCAGCAGCCGGCCGGTTTTCTGCGCCGAGACAGCCACCAGGTCTGCCGGCAATTGCGATATCAGGCAGGGCACAATCAGTTCCGGCTTAAAATCTGTCTCCACAAAAATATCTTCCAGTGCGGCCGCTGTTAAATCGGCCATGCCGCCATATGCAACGATGGTAAGGGTAGGTTGCGACAGGGCGGGGCGTATACGCACCACCGGAAAAACATCGTGGTTGCGTTCGTACACAAAATGGGCCGATGCCTGCTGCATTATTTTTTTTCCATAATCCGTTTTGTTTTCAATAACCAGTACGGGGTGCTTTTCTTCGTACACAGATTCATACACAACAGCGGGGTGTATAAAGGTATTTAAGGCAATTGTTTTTATATTATCGATACCCACCAGGAATTTATCGAGTGTCTGCGAATGGGTGGGACCATAGCCCCTGCGGGCGCCCATGGGCGTGCGTATTACCACCGGGCAGTTCACCTTTTTATTAAACATGTGGTGAAACTTGGAAGCATGGTTCACTATCTGGTCAAAGGCCAGGGTCATGAAATCGCCAAACATGATTTCAGCAAAAGGCTTGAAACCATTCAATGCCAGCCCGTTCGATATGCCGGTGATAGCAGATTCGGAAATGGGGGTAGAGAACACCTGGCCGGGCCGCAGCTGCGATAATTCTTTGGTAACCTTAAAAGCCCCGCCATAGGGTGAGAGGATATCTTCTCCCAAAAAAACGGTGCTGGCATCCTGTTCTATCTTATCCCTGAAAAAACGATTGATCAGTTCTACCTGTCTTTTATTAACAGGTTCCAGGGCTGCCCAGGTATTATCGGTTGTGTATGGCCGGTATTCATAATAGGCGGCAATGGGCAAATCTTCTTCCTGCAGGATTTCTTCCACCATATGATCAATCTCTTCGCTGATGGCCTCCTGGTATATTTTGTAATACGCGGGCGATTCCTGTTCAAATACCTGCAAAAAATCTTTTTCGCGGAAGCTGTTCACTACGGCGGGATCGCGGTCATCGTCTCCCTTTGAATGCGCATTCAGGCGGTAGGTTTCTACCAGGAAAAAAGCCGGCCTGGTTTCTGTTCGCACATAATCGATGGCACTCTTTGCATCGCCTATCAGCGCGGCAGGATCCCAGGTATCGCCCTTAAATGTTTTTATACCGAATGCCGCGGCCCTGGCACGGATATCGCCCGCCAGGTTAATGTGCTGGGGGGTAGACTGTGCAAAAAAATTGTTTTCGCAAACGATCAGCAGGGGCACTTCCCATTTGGAAATGATATTCATGGTTTCATACAGGGCGCCTTCACCCAGGGTGCCATCGCCGATATACACCACGCCGATAGCACCGTTTTGCCGCAGTTTGTTGCCCAGTGCGTACCCGGCCGCTACCGGAACAATGCCACCCTGTATGCCATTCGAGAAAAAATTATTGTTGCAAAGGTGCTGGCTGCTGCCAATACCACCACTGGTACCGGAGGCTTTTCCCAGCAGTTCCGCCAGCAGCCCCCTCGTATCGCCTGTAAAAGCTATGTAATGGCCGTGACAACGATGGTTGGAAAAAACAAAATCCTTTTTTTTAAGCTGGCCGGCGAAGGCGATAGCAGAAAATTCCTGTCCCACGCAGGTATGAACGGTGCCGTTCAATTTCCCTTCAGAGAACAGCTGCAGGAATTTCTCTTCCACCTTCCGTATGCGGATGGCTTCTTTGATCTGTCGGTGAGATATATTGAGTTTTGCTGCGTACATGGTCCGTTGGTTTACACCAGGGATGACCCCTACATCGTTTTAATAAATTTTTCTTTCTATGACCGGTATGGCCGGGTTGCCTTTATAAATAATATAAGGCTGCAGGTTTTTTTCTGCTACCGAATTCATACCAAGTATGCTATGCGAGCCGGCAGTAACACCGCCAAAAACAACGGCCCTGGCACCAATCCAAACCCCGTCTTCCAGCACCACCGGCAGTGAGATGAAATCGAATTGTTCTTTTGTATGGTCATGGCTGCCGGTCAACAGCAAAGCACCCTGAGAAATCGTAACATGGCTGCCGATCAGTACTTCAGACAGGTTGTCGATCCACACGTCTTCTCCAATCCAGGCATGGTCGCCGATGTTTAGTTTCCAGGGAAACTTGATATTAACACCGGGCTTTATCAGCACTCCCTTGCCCAGGGTGGCGCCAAAGGCCTTCAGAAAAAATACTTTCAGCCCGGAAAAAATATTAAACGGGTTTTTAAAAAAAATAATATTCACCAGGTACCATAAAACCTGTTTGGGCTTTGAGGCACCAATTTGCAGGGTGGTACGATAGAGGCCGTTATTTACTTTTTTAACACTCATGAAAACAATTGCAAATATTGTTGTTTTAAAGCAGGGTTGCCGATAAACTTACCGGCAAATTGCCAGGCTTGTTCGCAGCAGGCTGCAAAGGTAACCTGATTCCAGGCGGCAGCAGTTTCAAGGGCCGCCGTAAACGCGGTAACCTCATTCAATGGCAGGTCCCAACCCATTCCTTTTTCCCGGAGTTGCAGCCAGGGTGTCTGATCGCTGATCAATACAGGGCGGCCGGCCAGGAAGGCTTCAAAAATAGAATGTCCGAAATTCTCGCCCCTGGTAGGCAATACAAATAAATGATTGTCTTGCAAAAGAGCCGGCAGTGCATGATTGGGCAAAGAGCCGTTGTACTGCACCTGTATATGGGCAGGCAAATCTGCCATGATTGATTGGCATTGTTGCCAGTAAGCCGCGTCTTCTATGGGACCAACAATCGTAAGCACAACGGCTGCCTGCACGGGGCGCAATGCCTCCAGCAGGAACATTAGATTTTTAATGGGATGTACACGGGCAATGAATATGCATTTCAATTGCCCGGGCGTTTTGCTTCTGATGGAAAGGGCCAATTGCCGGGTATTGGGCAAATCATCGGCTGTCAGCACTTCACTACCGGGAAAGAAATCCAGTATGGCGTTTTTCTCTCTTTCACTGGTGGCATGAAAGCGAACTTTTTTGTGGATGCTCATCCACCTGAATAATTTCAGGAAAGGGCTTTTTTTATATGTTTTGATGGCCAGTGCGCTTTGGTACAGGGCACCGCGCGGACTTACCACTACCCGGCTGCTGATAATACCTTTCCATTTCAGCCACAGGGGATACACCACAAACCAGGGAGAAAAAAGGTGGTTCAGGTAAACAAAATCAGGCTGCAGGGTGGTGGTAACGGTCCTGATCTGTTTTGCGTTGAGTTTCTTTTTGCAGGCATAATATACCATGCAGCCGTCGTCTGCTGCTTTTATCCAGGTATCGGTCACAACGCCTGCATAGGGTGTTGTTTCGCCCAGGTCGGTATCGGAGGTAAACACATAGATCGCGTAGTCTTCTTTCATCAGGTGAATAAAATTCAGGCAGGAGGTGACTGGCCCGCCGGCTTTATAACCGGGGCTGAACCAATCTATGAACAGTAGAATAACAGGTTTGGGAGCCATTTTTATTTTGTGAAACGGATACTGGTATTGCAATCGCCGGCTGAAACCCGGGAAACAAGAATAGAAGAAGCACCGGACGGCGCAGCCAAAAATTTACGAGGCATCGCTTTGCGATCATCTGCCAGCATTTCAGGAAAATAATCATCCATTTTTACATTTCCCCTGCTGGTATCGTTAACAGTAAAAATATAATCGCATTTTTTATCGCCTGGTATAAAACACTGCGTGTTAAGTCCGGCAGCTGCTACGCGGTAATTGGTCTGTGCTGTAAGAAATTTAAGCGGGTCAAGTGCAAAATAAAAATGAATATTCCAAAGCAACAGGCTTAACTGGGGATTATTTTCCTGCACGCTGATGCCTCCCTGGAAGTACATATTTAACAAACTTATTTTACCTGCAAATCTATGAATGACCAATGTTGGCGTACTATCAGCTTTATTGGATGCTACCATTGCACCATCGATGGTTATTCTTCCGGTACCCGTAAAATCAAGTGGCTGGCGCATAGCTCCTTCCCACCAGCAGTCTTTTACTACCGCCACGGCATTTTTATCAACGGCCAGCCCTGCAAACTGGGCACCAAAGCAATACAATGCCGCGGTACCTTTTCCTTGTTGCACCAGCGGCCCGCCTGTTATTGTATTGCCATCAGAAAAGAAAGAATTGGATTCCTGTACATACAGGTAGTCTAAGCCATCGGCGGCAACAGCATGGTGAGAATTCGTATACAGCTGCTCTACAAAAGCCTGTGAACCCGGCTGGTCAACATTGCTGCATTGAATGCCATCTGTGCCGTTCATTGTATTGGTAAAATCGCCCAGTTGCAGATCCCTGATGACTACTTTTGTGGGGCCCTTTACATTGATCAATGCCTTACCCTTCGGAAAGTTTGCGGAAGGAATCAGCATCGTTGCATGCAAAAAGCCTTCGCCGGTCATTTGAAGATCGGCGCCGGCCGGAATAGCCAATGGCTGATCAAGCATAAACCGGCCCTGGGGAAAATAAATAAGAGCCTTCCTGTCTTTTGATTGCATGGCCTGGTTGATCAGGTCCTGTATCGCCGCCGAACCCGATCCGGCGGGTACAGCAAAAAGGGCGCGTGTTACAGTAATGGGCATTTTTTCCTGGGCACTGGTAAAAGGCGTTTCATTCTTTTGTACGGAAATATCATTTTTGTCGCCATACGAAAACAGCGTGGAAGCCGGCCGGGTAAATTTGACCACTTTGCTGTTCCGGTAATTGTTATTAATAGACAATACCTGCGAATGGCCACCCTCAAGACCACCTGTTTCTACAAAGCTGCTGACTGATTTTCCGCTTGATGAATCGAACTGGTTATCCAGCAGCGTAATTTTTCCGAGGTGATAAGAGATAATGGGTATTTCCTTGGGCGCAATGACCGTATTGCCCTGGAATATTCTTTTGAATGGGTTTGAACTGGCGCCCTGGTCGTAACAAAAATGGGTGGCATTTTCACTGTAACAGCCCCTTAATGAAATATAATAACTGTTTGTATTTTCCACATCCGAGTAACAGTTACTGAAATAGGAGCGGTAGACATGGTAATTACCCGAATTGCATTTTACACCGAAACTGCACTTGATAAACTTACAATCCCAGATCCAGTAATCCAGCGCATTGTATCCTTTTACCTGGATGCCGGTTTCGCAGTTATCAAAGACGCAACGGCGGATGGATACTTCAGCATCCATGGCACCTGTTCCTTCTCCCTGCACCGTTCCGCCACTGATACCGAATTTACAATTGCCTGTAAAAACATTGTCAGATATTTCTATGTTGGTGGGTGCCGAACTGCGGCTTCTCTCGTTGTTATCCTGATCTTTCCAGTGAATGCCCAATGCTTCCATATTCTTACGGCCATTGGCATTCCAGGTAATACGGCTTACCTTAAAATAGGCCGACCCGTTAGCGGTGAACATGGTATCGCTGTCGGCGCCTATCCATCGGATGCTCACCGAAGCCGGCGATTCACCGATAAGGCTTACGCCTATTTTACCTTTTAAGAGTAAGGTGGCGGAAATATTATACGTGCCGGCCGGCAGGTAAATAACTGCGTAGGCTTTTTTTTCCATATTGAAATGGGCCAGTGGCTGGCTCAGGGAGTCAAGGGCCTGCTGAATAGCCCTGGTATCATCTGTTATGCCATCTGCTTTTGCCTTGAACCTCGTTTTTACATTTGCCCAGCCCGGTAAAGGGCCATTGAACTCTTCGAGCTGCTGCGAAAACAAGCCCTCAGCAACAAAACATAAGAATGCCATTATAATTGTCCCCGCAAAAAAACGGTTGGGCGATGGGTCAGTGTTCATAGGTATAACTATCTGTTTTGGATAAACGCGTCAGCATTTCAGTCATGTATTGTATTACCTGTGCGGGCTTAATGGCCTGCATACAAATATTATTGCCGCAGGTTTCGCTGAAACAAATGGAACAATGCACATTTTCGGTCCTGAATGCGAGGTTGTATCCATCATCGGGCGGGTACCACTTGCCGGCAAAATCGCGGGAACTGAAGAGCCCCAGAACAGGCGTACCTACGGCGTAAGAAAGGTGCATGGGGCCGGTGTCATTGCTAAGTGTTAGCACGGATCTTTTTAAAGCAATGGCACTCTGCATAGGTGTAAGCCGCCCACAAAAATTAACAACACCCGGCAGCTGCTCCAATGTTTTTACCAAATCAAGATCGCCTTTTCCGCCGATAAGCATGACCGCATACTCGCCGGAAAAAGATTCAATGACCTCTTTAAAATAATTGATCGGCCAGCGGTTCAGCGGCCGCTGGGCACCTGTTACTATTGCAATGATTTTCTTATGCGCCAGCTGGCTTTCCTGGAACAAGCGGTCTACCACTACTTCGTCTGCCGGGGTTAATTTTAACGGGTAAGAATAATCCGGTGATGTTGCAATGCCGTTTTGTTTTACTATTTTCAATAACCGTTATGTTTCATTCAGGAAAACGGCAAATTTTTCCTGCGTTTTTTTAAAATGACGAACGGTTGACAGTTCCCATCCCCATCCTGTTCTGGCCACCAGCCGGAAAAAAACAATATCGCGCAACAGGCGCATAAAGGTTGTTTCGCGTTGCGGCAATTGTATTACCAGGTCAAATTTTCGTTCTTTTAAAACCTGCAGCAGTTTTTTTTTGTCCATGCCCAGGTAGTCAATAATAGCATCGTAGAGCCGGGGATTCAACACATGTTCTACGCTGATATGGTTGGCGGTGCCGGCATTGGCCAGCAGTGTAATCTCAGCTGCCGGAAATTGTTGCCGGATAGCGGCTATGGAGGGCGCTGCGCAGATATTATCGCCCAAAGACCCGGTTCTGAAAATCAATATATTTTTTACGGCAGCACCGGGCTTGCGGTACAGCATCCATACCAGCAAATGCAATAGGGCATTCTGGAAAGACAGCCATCCTTTTACCCATAACAATTGGCACTTTTCAATAAAAGATGGAACGCTGCGGTTTTTATCTGCCCAGGGTGATAAAGACATTACTGGAAAGCGAATTTTACTTTTTGCCTGACTTGTTTTACCACACCCATCAATGGCGGGTAGGATTTATAAATCATAAAGACGAAAACAGAGGACTTGATCACTGAATTCAGGATCTGGAGGGTATCGGCTTCCAGCGAATAGGTGACCTGGTAAAAGAGTACCGGTATCCAGAATAATAACAATGGAATTTTTAGCGACAGGCGAAAGAGTTTCAGGTAGGCCCAGCGGATAAACATTCCAAGGCATAACATAAATGCGATGCCGCCATTTACCCCAAAACTTCCATAGGCTTCGCCCAGCGGCCCAACATTGGTTGACCAGTTGGTTATTTTAAACCCCGCATAATACTGCATATTGAACTTACCCCCCGATTCCGGTTTTTCGGGCCAGAGAAACCTGGGTACAAAGGAGGATGTGGCATTATAGAAAAGCTGCTTTCCATTATCATGTGCTTTAAACCTTGGAAACTGCCTGAGCACCAACCCAACATTAAAACCCTGGTTAAAGCGCACATAAATCGGAAAGAATGCATTTACATCCAGCAAGGAAGAAACATTTGTAATTTTTTCTGACAATATATTACTGAAAAGGATGGCTTTGCTGTCATTGTACCCCTTGCCCCAGATCACTTTACGATAGGATAGCTTTACAGATTGGAGTACCACCAGGAAGAAAACACCAAAAAGAAAAATGGCTGTTTTTTTGAATAAAGAAGTTTTTTTGCCAATAAAAAGAAAAGAAAATAAGGTGATGCCCATATAGGCAATCTCCGTAAACATACCGCCCAATGCCTTGGCAAAAATAAATACAATAAAAAGGGTAATGGCTATTTTCCGGTACCGCAACGATTTATTAAAGTAGATGTACAGCAGCCCTGCATATGAACTGGTATAGAGTAAATTGGCGGGGTATTGCAGCGATTGGGGAAGAAAGGGACCAGCGTATAAAAAAAACAAACCGGTTATAATAAGAATCAGGCCCGCATGCGGGCTAATTTTCAGGTAATTGCCAGCCCGCTTCAGGTATTCCACCATATAATTGCCCTCATCTGAAAAACCATTTCTTCTTACCGGCCAGCACAGCGCCGCAATAAATGCCGCCATAGCCGGTAGGGCAAATGAAAAATACACGGAGTCTTTTACCGGCATATAAGATACCCAGAGCCTCGACAAGGTATTGGTACTGGTATACCAGACATAACCCAGCCAGGGCATTACCAGGCAGAATACACACCCGTGCAAACCAATCAGCTCGCGCAGAACGATGCCCTTACCCAGTTTATTCAGTACAGAAAAAACAACCGACAGGGTTAATAATACGGTTAAAACCGGGTAATACTCACTGTAAAAAATGGAGAACAGGAAGATCGTCCACTGAATACCTGAAAAAAAATAGGCGCTTTTGTTATTCATAATAAAAAAACCGGGGCGGCACCGGGCAGCCCTATATTGCTTTTTTTGTTGCGTATATCATCAGACCGCCTTTGGTGACAATGTCTGTCAGTAAAACGGTCTTATTGTTCTCGATGGTATATAACTGGTATCCGAATTGTTTTAAGAGCCGCTGGGCACTGCCTTTTTCAACGCCTTTTGCCAGGTCTTCGGCCCAATCAATGAATTCAAAGAAGATATCCGGTGCGTCAGCAGCACTCAGCAACTTTTCGCCCCCTTTGAAAGCATAGTATTCGTATCCCTCAATGTCTATTTTAATTAAATCTACTTTTTGGATGCCGGCATTTGCCAGCAGGGTATCCAGCTGTATGGTTTCTACGTCGATGGCCTGGTCTGTGAAAACGGATGATAAAGACCCGGTACCGAATTTGTCTTTGGGACTGAAAAAGGGCAGTATCTTTTTATCTTCATCAAAAAGGGCAAAGTTAAAAAGGGAGACGGTAGGCTCCAGTCCGTTTCCTTTGATATTCTGTTTCAGGTAATTAAAAATCCAGGGCGCGGCCTCCACGCAAAGTGTTTTTACATCGGGCCTTCTCTTGCATAAAGGAATGGTAATGGCGCCGATATTGGCGCCCAGGTCAAGAAAAACACCATTTTGCGGAAGCCGGCTTAATAAAAAATGATGGGTATCATATTCATGAATGCCGTTGATGAATATTTCAAAAGCCAAATGTTCTTTCAGGTTGGGCAACAGGTAGCGGCAGTTGTACCGGCCATTTACCCAGATATCGTTCAGATCATTTATTTCATTTTTGAAAAAAATCCTCGACAAAAAATGCTTGCCTTTGAACTCCGGCAATTTTCGCATTAACTTTTCAATCATATGCTTTAAGTGGCTTTGTATTATCAAGCTTATTTAATATTTCCACCAGCGCCTGTTCTGCCGTATAAGAATCATGCCGGTAGTGTAAAGCATCCCTGTTTACCAGGTCTTTCAGCACGTACAAAGATAAGTCTTCGAAAGCGACTGGCACCATACGCGGAAAGCTGCCGGCGGTTGCATACTGGCTGGCGGTAACCATTTGTTGGGGAAACCAGGCATCCAATGCAGAAACATGGTATTCAAACAGCTTATTGGGCGCATTGTAAATATAATTTGGGATATGGCCCTTGTACAGGATTACCCCTATGTCATACTGTTGCAGGATAACAGGTAATTCATGGTAGTTTACCTGGCCTTTAAAGCGGATATAAGGGCTTTGCAGGCCGGCCAGGTAATCCATTACTTCGGATTCTATCGTCAACGCATAAATATCCCAGGTGGCCTGGCCATCCTGCCGGATGATCCATTCTGCAAATTCGCGGGTATACATGCTGTTCATGCCCAGTGAACCAACCTGAATAAAGCGGACCGGAAAACAAATGGGTTGTTTTTTTTCGATGGCCCAGCTTTGCGGCGGGTAATTGGGCAGGATGTATTTTTTTTTGATTTGCACGCTCGGCATATCCGCCAAAAAAAAATGCATTCTTTCTTTATTGGTATGCGATACCCATTCGGCGGCACGATACAAACGCATTTCAAGCGCATGAAACCACCTTAGCAGGCGCATACCACCGGCATATTCTTCTTTCGACATATACTCGTGGTAGTGAATAAATACGCGGCAAGACCGGTTAAAGAAAGTCTTATAGCACCAGGCGGGGAAGGATGAAATGGTATCGTAATACAATACCGTATCCGGCCGGTGGCCAATCAACTGAACAACGGTTTTTATATAATAGGACAAATAATGGCGAAGGCGGCTTACCAGGCCCCTGGTATTTGCGGAGCCGAATCGCTTTATTTCAACAGAAGGCCGGGGTGCCTGGTAGACATCCAGTTCTTTTATTGCACAGGGTGTACTATACACCCGTAATGGCTGGTCGGCTGCAGGGTGCTGCGCCGCCCAGCCATTGATTAGGTTCATGACCGGTGGGTAAAGCTCCAGCGGCAGAAAATGCAGCAGCGCTGTTTTTTGTATGACCGGGCCTGGCTGCAAATCAGTTTTTTTCTATGGCCGACAATAAAGCCATGGCTCTTTGCCTGTACATATGATCTTTCACCAGTAGGGCCTGCGCATTTTTTTTCATGGTTTCTATCGCTGTTTTGTTTTCCATGGCATACCTGATCTGGGCAACCAGGCTGTCTTTATCAGAAAAATAAAGCAGGTGTTCCTTATCCTGGAAGATGGCCGCCATTTCCGGGCCGGCCGAACAAATCTGGGCGCCTCCGGACGAGAATATCTCAAAAAAACGCATATTCACCGCGGGGTAATTATTGGTGTCCATTACATTGAGGCTTAGCAATGAGTTCTGAACAATGTCTGTAAAGGCTTTTCCGTACAAAGGTTTGTTACCGGCTACCTTTTTCAGTGGTTTAAAGGTACAACGCTGCCAATAGGGACCGGTAACTTTTAAACGAAGCCCTTCAAATGATTCATAGATGATGCGCAGGGCGGCTTCTCTTTCCGGCCGCCAGGAGCCAACAAAATTAATATCGTAGCGGTAATTATCTTTTGTTACCGCTGGTTCAAAATGCGCCTTTACATCTCCGGCAAAAGGTATCCAGCAGGTATTTTTTGCCCCCATGGCAGCGAATGCTTTTAATGAACTGCTGCTGTAAGAAGCAACCAGGTCTGTGAGTGCCAGGCTGCTGTGGATATAACGGTTCATATTGGGTAATGGATCTGCCCAATACCAGGCAATAAGGGTATCCGGCGACACCGTTTTGATATACGCAAATGTACCAGGCAGCACCTGGGCACCGGTAAAAGCCAGTACGATGTCTGGCTTTTCTGCCAATACTTGTTCGGCCAGTTCCTTATTGGCTTTCCGCAGCCAGGATTCTACCGGAAAAAAAAGATGCAGGCGATAAGCCCATTTACCCGGCCTGGCATATTTCTGTACTTTTTGTTTGGTATCGAACAGGGTTACTGTATGACCCAGGGCCAGGAAGGCTTCATAATAGGCCATCTCCAGGCAATGGCTATCCGTTTCCCCGATTATTAAAATATGTTTCGCCATTTATTTCTTGATCAGTTTATAGATAGCCGGCTTCAATTTTTTGAAAACAAAGACCGGTACGGAAAACCCTATCAGGATAGCCAGGTAATAATATACCTTTATTTTTATTTTCTGGAATGAACTGATTTCTTTGTACTGCGCAAACCCGGTGGGGTTTACACCTTTGGCCATGGCAGCCGCTCCCACAAAAGATCCATTGCTCCGGTAATCAATGAACCAGAAAGGAACGGTAAACCGGTATATGTTTTTCAGTACTTTATAGGTCACTGCTGTCATGTCGGCCCCTGCATCCCTGAATCCTTCCGTTACGGCCCACACTACCTGCCTGAGCCCCCCGTCTATCGGCTTGAATTCACTCCATTTTTTCATCAGTGTATCGCGGTAAGAATTGGCCATGGAGCCGTCGATCCTGATGTCTTTTATGACCAGCGGAACATTGTACATAAAGAAACGGCCACCGGCGGTTATAATGCGTGCTGCAAAATACATCTGCACAAAAACACTGCCGTCTGCCTTGCTGGTGTTCACCTGTTCAAAAACATCTTTCCTGATAAAGATGCCAGCCACATAGCTGAAAGAGCGGTAATATTTTAATGCCACTGCTTCTCCGGAACCGATTACTGCCGTACAAAAGGCCCTGGCCATTACGGTGTCGGGGCTTTTGTCTTCCGTATAATTACAAAAACCGAGCTCCGGCAATTGTTTTTCCTGCAAAAAATTAACCAGTTGCTGAATGCCGCCGCTCCCGTTCAGGGTATCGTCGTTCCCCATCATCATGCAATAATCGCCGGTGGCCAGTTCCAGGCTTTTGCGCAGGTTGGCATCATACCCCACATTTACCGGGTGCCGGTGATAGACCAGCGGGTATTTATAGGCAGCCTGCATTTTTCTGATTTCTTCTTCCGTATTGTCGGTAGAAGCATCATCGCTGATCACTATTTCGATGTGCGGGTAATCCTGTTCTGCAATAACAGACAGGTTTTTCAGCAGGTATTGTATCCTGTTGTACTGGGGAATGCAAAGAGAAATTTTCATAAGTACGGTCGAAAAAGCATAAGTATAAATAACAAGTTTATTGTATTGTCATAGCCAGGACAAAACGCGCTGCACTCTTTCCCGCCATGACCATTGCTGGCTGCGTGTGGCCTGCATCCGCAGGGCAACTTGGTGATGTGCGGCTCTTGCCTCCCACAATGTCTTCAATTGCTGGTGTATGCTCTCTACGGTAGCAGGCCAGGCAAGGCGCTGCACAGCACCCGGAAAAAGCAAATCTTCAAAAAGACTGTTTTCGGGTGCTTTACCAATCATGACTGTACCCGCTGCAGCTGCTTCAAACCAACGGCAGGTAATAGGGTGCAGGTGTCCCGCCCTGTCAGGAGTGGTAAGTTCTACCGGCCAGGAAAAAGTAAATACGCTGTGGTTCAGGTGCCAGGCATATTGCTGGTAAAGATCACGCCCATCCAGGTTTTTTTCCCATGAGGCCGCCATCGTGTAATCGTAATAAAGATGATGGTCTGCGCAGAATGATTTTACTGCTTCATGGTAAATAGGGTTTCTTCGCCCGAAAGCAGAGAAAGGTATTGTACGCTCATGCAGTTGCAGGGGTGTAAAAAAAGATGTATCAGTCGCCTGCTCCAAAGTATACCATTTCCGGCCGGTTAGCTGCTCCAGATCCGGCACCGCGTCATTGAAAGAAGTAATTAGCATATCCCAGTCGGAATTGCTGAATAATTTCTTAATCAGCGGATATTGAGAAGGCAATGTATCAAAAATATACAAGATCTTCTTCTTGTATTGCCCCTGCCAGTTTTTAAACTGATCCAGCTGATAATTTTCGGGTCCCATTAATATGTACCAGGCAATATCTGCTTTTTCATTATTCCAGGCCTGGGGGGGAAACCAGTTACGGTATTTAGCCCGGGTCATGCCATGACCAAAATGTTTTTTTAATAGTGGTGATAACCGGTGCACGGGAATTTCTGAAACAGTTGCCCCTGCTTCTTGTATGATAGCTTCTTCAAAAGAACGGAGCGTACCATATTCTTTTCCTTCGTGAGACATATCTGTAAGAACAACTTGTTTCATAAAAGGATCAGACTTTGAACTTCGCTTTTAAAGTAAGAAAATATTTCTCGAATCCATAATAGGAAGCCGTACTGACGGCCGCTACCAACAGCAGGTTTACTGGAAGGTAATTCCACGAAAATGCCGCCATTGGAAAATGAGCAGGCGCCAGCAAAAACAATTGCTGCCATACATAAATACTATATGACAGCCGGCCTACCAGTTTTGCCCCCCGGCTGTTCAGTAACCTGAAGAGAAGATCTTTAGCCGGCATGATATTGCACAAAATAATGGCAGCAAAAATAATGGCTGTACAAGTGGTACCAAAAGGGAGAAGCAATTTTCCTAACTTTCCATGCAGCGTTGCATATGAAATCAGCCAAACCAATAAAAAGCCAGCCAAGGTTATAATAATTTTATACCGGCTAAAAAAAAGAGGATTAATAATTCCTTTACCGGCAATGATAGCAACCATTGACCCGATAAAGATGCTGTCTGCATCGTTGATAAAAGGTGCCAGCAGAACTTTTGCAAAGGAAGGATGGTAATAAACAAACACCCTTAACAGGGGCGCAATGGCAATGAATAGCGCAGCCACAACAATGGCCAGCCGAGTACTTTTTTTAAACACGGATGGCCATAGGAGATAATATTGCTCTTCCACCGCCAGTGACCAACTGTGTACGATTGACCAGTTGGAAGAAGTAATAATAAAATTTGTGAGATAAAGGGCTGCCATGCCGAAAGCCAGTTTATCGGTTGGCAGGTGCAAATACCAGCCGATTGCCAGCACTACCAGTATATAAAGATAAAAAACCGGAAAAATGCGAAGAAAACGCCGAATGTAAAATTTTTTCAGGTTAATACCGCGCGTGTTGATTTTCTCTTTAATCAGCAAAGTAGTAATCAAAAATCCACTGATTACAAAGAAAAGCTTTACACCCAGTTGGCCGCCGCCAAAAATTGTATCCAGGATTTGAAATCCTGTTGCGGGCATGTTCAATGAATTCCGCAGATGCCCTGCCAAAACCCATAAAATAGCAACCGCTCTCAAACCATCCAACGAGGGTATGTTATTTATGGAAAGATAAGAGGGCATGTTAAAAGAACCTCTCCAAAAAATTGTCAGTGCTTTTTTGATCATGTAAACAAAGAACTTATTCTTTCCATCAACACCTGGCGATGCCACGATAATCAGCTACAGTCTTATACAATTCGCACATTACTTTTTCGGTTTTCGGCCATAGAACCGATAATTTTTTCAATCCGCCCAACCTGATTGGCATATGTGTTCATGCGTGCATACGCTTTCCGTTTCTCCTGCAGACCTGGATTGTTGTGAAACCGAAGATTTTGCATCACTTCCTTAAACAGGCGCAGAAGCCCATGGTTATTATTGCGGCTACGGACCATCTGTAGCAGTTCAGGTTTATCTTGATAAGCAGATACATTATTGGCAATGATTACTTTACCGGTACTCAGGTATTCCATTATTTTATGGTAATTGGTACCCCTGCTCTGATCTCTTTCTACATCATAACATATCAGGAAAGCATCCATGCGTTGTAAGGCAAGCGCCAACTGAACCTGGTTGATGGGACCGTGCATAAGCAGGCCAAGATTTTTCAGCTCTTCCAGGAAGGCTTTTGTTTCTTCTGTTGCCGAGCCGCCTATATTATTATTGGCTGTTGAAAAAGGTCCCCAGTATTCAAAAACAACAGCATGGTTTTCAGCAATGATCTTTAAAAGCGTTGGGCGGTCAACATCTTCCCGCAGCAGGTTGCCGGAGATACCTACATGAATATTTTTTTTATCGGCCGGGCCGCTAACCGGCACAGACAGAAAATCGTCTCCGATGCCATGGTTGATGAGGTGCCTGGGTTGTGCAAAGCCACTGTATTTCTCCAGTATTTCAGTTGTAACAGAAAAAATAACCTGCGAACCTTCTGCTGCCCGGATGGCTTCTGCGTTGGGCGGCTCATCTACCGGCTGGAATATCTTGAAGGGCTTTTTACCGAAAAATTTAAATGGATACAGGTGTCCCTGGTCGAAAGACCAGACAATATCTACCTGCCTGTTTAGCTGTTGCAATATTTTTTTAACGTGAAAGCGCATCAGCCAGTGAAATAACCAGAGGGCATGAAATTTAAACACGAATGGAAAAGACAGGCGGTGATCGATTATAAACAGGTTATGGTGGGTACAGGATGTGCTGATCTGTACCTGGCCGGGCTTTTTATTACCTCCTGTCTCCGGCGGATTCAGAAAGTATACCCGGTTCCCCATTTTGGCCAAGGCAATGGCATAATGATGTTTCGAAATAAACATCTGCCCCCAGGCCTGGGGCGAAACGATCACAATGGTCTTGTTTTTCAAAGGCATCCTCAGGGCTAGATTTAGTAGTAGTAGTAAGCGTTTACCTTTATCTAAACCTGAAAATAAGCCTAAAAAACTATTTCGGGTGCATTTATCTAAACAAATTAAGTGTTTTTACTTATGTTTTAATGTCTGCAAGCCCTGCTTTTTGGCCGCCTGCTGGTAGATTTTTTCAATAATGGCTACGGTCTTCATTCCTTCTTCCGTGCTGATATAAACCGGTTCCTTGTTTTGCAGAAAGGCGACCAGGTTTTCATATACTTTGTCGTGATTACTCATAGAGCCCTGGTATTTGCCATAGTCATTGGCCCCTTTGCCTGCGGGCAGGTTCTCTATTGTATATCCCTCAATATCCTGGTAATCTATCCGGTTCAGGTATTCACCGCCAATTTTTACCGTTCCTTTTTCACCGAAAATGGTCAGTGACCCTTCCATGTTTTTGCAATGGCTGTTTACGGTATAATGCAGGGTACCGGTAATGCCGTTTGTAAATTCAAGTAGTACCACACCGGTATCTTCAAAATCAATGATTCCCTTGTGCGCATAATTATTCAGTATGGCGGCCACCTGTTTCACGTCTCCGATCATCCAATACAACAGGTCAATAAAATGACTGAACTGCGTAAACAAGGTACCGCCATCCATTTCCATGGTACCCTTCCAGGAATTATGGTAGTAAGCGGCGTCGCGGTTCCAGAAACAATTCAGCTGTATGCTGTAAATACGCCCCAGCCGGTTTTCGGTCAATAATTTTTTCACGGCCTGAACAGGCGGGTTAAACCGGTTCTGTTTTACCACGAAAAGGCTTTTGCCGACCTTTGCTGCTGCATCCATCATGGCCGCGCAATCAAGCGATGTCAGCGCCATCGGCTTTTCGCACAAGACATGTATGCCGGCTTCCAGTGCCTGGATGCTCTGTGCTGCATGAAGCCCATTGGGCGTACAAACCGTTACCACATCAAGGCCGGTTTCGGCGGCCAGCATGGCGTCGAGGCTGTAATAGGCTTTCGCATCAAATGCCTGTGCGAGTGCGTCGGCTTTCTCTTTTACCGTATCGCAAACGGCTACCAGTTTTCCGTTTCGGGCAATATGTTCTGCATGTCTTTGTGCAATACGTCCACAACCCACCAATGCAAATCTCATGGTACTTGTTTTTTTGTTACTTGAATAGTCTACGCATTTTTGCTGTTTTAATGAGTAAACGCATGTATTGGTTGTGCAAGTGGGTGTCTGTTTTAAAGGCAGTATGCGGCTTTACCGGCAACTGCATGATAGCTGAGAAGGCGGCTTCGGTAAGCCCCAGCTTTTTTAATACGTAATTTTTATCCTGCTCTTTTTCTGTTTCCGTGAGCAAGGGCTTTTCCAGTTTTTCTACTGCCTGCTGCCGGGTTAACTGGCCTGAACAGATCAGGGTAGACAGGTGCGCCTTTCGTTTATCGATGTGAAATTTTTCCGGCAGGATATAAGCCTGGAAAAATTTGGTAAAAACAGATTCATAGTGTTTGCCGCCATAGTCGCGCCAGCCAAGTTCCTGCTGCAACAGTGTTTTAGCGGCTTCCTTGTTATAGTCCAGGTAGTTCAGCACAGAGACCGGTCTTAATTTAAGGATGGCAGAATAATAGACATGCTTCCTGAAATTAAAAGTGGGGTATGTCTTCAACGGTTTCTTTCCATACCTCCCGTGAATGTCTTTAAGGTTGGCATAGTCCATTTTCCGGTACAACCAGGAGGGCGGCATAATATATTCTGTTACCAGGTTGGTACCACTGATGATATAGCCGATCTTTTTTTCTTTTGCCAGTTTATACAGGGTTGAAAAAATAGCATGATCGGATACCACTTCAATATCTACCACCGATGCCTGCAGGTAAGCCAGCTGAATATCCCTGAACTCTTCCCAGTTTACGACCAGCGTATACAGGTCAATGCCCAGGCGACTGGTGATTCTTTCAATATTCTCTACAGCCAGCGCCGAATTCCATCCGTTGTCGAGGTGTACCGCCAATGGCCGTAAGCCATATTGTTTTACCAGCCAAGCTACATAACTGCTGTCTATTCCGCCACTGAGCCCGATCAGGCAATCGTATTGTTTTCCCTGCCCGTTTTTTTTTATCCCGGCTACCAGTTTTTCGGTGGCTTCTTTGCCCGCAGTTCCTGTCAGCAGTTGCTTTTTTTCGGCAGCCCGGTATTCATGGTAATAATTACAGACGCCGTTTTCGTCAAACCGAATATCCGGATCTGCGATATTATCCATCACGGTGATGGTGCATTGCCGGTAGCCGGCGGCGTCTTTTGATACAATCATAGATCTGTAAAACAGTAACATCCAGGGCTTTTCATGCCCTATCCACCTGCGAAAAAAACTGTTCCTGCAACTGTTGTTGGGAGGGATAACTAATCAATACTGCTTTGTGCGGCCGCTGTAAGACAAACATGCTGCCAGCCGCTACTGCCGAGGCACCTGCGCGAACCGCTGTGGCAAAATCAGCCAAAGAAGCAGCACCCCCTGCAGCTATAACGGGTATGCGTACGGCCGAACTTACCAGGCTGATCAATGCGGGGGAATACCCGGCAAAACTTCCGTCTTTATCGATATCCTGTAATAAAAGCTCACCAGCGCCGGCGGTTTCCATATTGCGCGCAAACGCCACAGGGTCTATACCGGTTTTTACAGACCCGTTATTACCGTATACTTTATACTGTCCCCAGGCATTTTTCTTAACATCCATTGAAACAACAATACTTTGGCTGCCTGCCCACCTGGCGGCTTCCTGTATTAAGCCGGGGTTGGTGATGGCGCTTTGGTTGATGATCACTTTTTCTATTCCGCTGTTGATCATCTCTTTTATTTGATTGATGCTGCTGATGCCGCCGCCACAGGCGAGGGGCATAAATGCTTCGCCCGCCAGTTGTTTTAACTGGCTGATGCGGGGACCGCGCTTTTCTGCCGTGGCAGATATATCGAGCACCACCATCTCATCTACTTCTTTCTCGTTGAATATCTTTACTGCGTTAATCGGATCGCCAATGTATTGGTGATTCCGGAACCGGACAGATTTAACCAGTCCGCCGTTTTGTATCAATAAAACCGGTATCACGCGGATCCTTTTCATGCTGACCCACCACTAATAATATTTTACAAAATTTTCCAGCAGCTTCAATCCATATTTATGGCTTTTTTCGGGGTGAAACTGTACAGCCACTATATTATCACGTTCAAGCGCAGCCGTAAATGGCTGTCCATGTGTAGCCGATGCCAGCACATCTGCCCCATTATCTGCCGTTACATGATAGGAATGCACAAAATAGAAACGCGGTTCGGGGTACATATCCGTAAACAAGCGGGAGGACTTATTTAGCGTTAGATCTGTCCAGCCCATATGCGGTATCCTGCAACCATCCGGCAGCTGGTCCGCGTTGAATTTGATTGTTTTCCCTTTTATCCAGCCAAGACCAGGCAATACACCTTCGTCGCTTCCTTCCGTCATCAACTGCATGCCTACACAGATGCCCAATACGGGTATATGATCTTCCATCACTTTTTTTTGCAGTATGCGCTGCAGGCCGGCTTCCTGCAGTTTGCCTGCGCAGGTATCAAAGGCACCCACTCCCGGCAATATCAGTTTACCTGCTTTTTCAAGTTCGTCTTCTGTACCGGCAGTATGAGCTGTTACACCCATTTTTGCCAGCATATTTTGTATGGAAAAAACATTCCCCGCACCGTAATCAACAATAGAAATCATGGGGCTAGTCCATCTCCATGTTAAAGATCCTGCAAAAACGCCTCAAGGCCATTGCCCTAAAATAGATGGGTTCATAGCCCAGTTCACCTTTTATAAAGCGATCGAACCGCTGCAAAAGTCCGCTGGAAAAAAACGGCGTTTCTGCTATCGCCTGTTCCAGTTCTTTTCTGATGAACGCATGGTTTTCATATACCCATTCTTTATCCGGTGCGGCAAAACCCAGTTTGTCTTTCCGCCAACGCACGGCCGGCGGCAATTCCGGCAGCGCTGCTCTTAAAATATATTTTGAAAACCCATTCCTTATCTTAAACTGGTCGGGCAAACCGGTAATATATTCTACCAGCCGGTGATCGAGAAAAGGCAGTCTTGACTCAATGGCAAATAACATGGAATTCCGGTCTTCCGAATGTAACTGGTAAGGAATGCTTGAATACATAAGCTGTTGAAGGCTGAATGAGCGTATGCTGTCTGTTGCAAGAACGATCCCTTTATTTTTGAGCAGTTCCTTCGCTTCCCTGCTCATCCAGCCATGGGCCGGCCTTCCCATTATTTTCTTTGCTTTTTTTATGATTGGATAGATCCATTTTATCTTCAGCAGCTCTTTTGCGAGCAGGCCTGCGCTGCTATTGTTCATTCCGCCGTTCCGGATGGCCTTTATAACTGTGCGCCATTGGCCGGTGCGGAGTAACTGGCCGATATAGACCGCAAAAAAATCCGGGTAGCCGCACAAATATTCGTCCGAGCCCTGCCCGTCCAGCATAACAGTGATATGATTCTCTTTGGCCGCCCTGAACACATTGAATTCTGAATAATGAGAGGCGGAGCTGAAAGGCTGATCCTGGTGATATAACATCGTATCCAGATCACCCGCAGTAAACAATTGCTGCAGGTGGGGAAAAACTTTTATGGCCCTGAAGCCGGTTTGTTCTGACACCTGGTTACTGTATGGCTGTTCATCATACCGGGCATCGGTATAGCAGGATGTAATGGTGCTGAAATGCCCGTTGGCCCCCTGCGCTGCATGCACGGTTGAAACGATGGCGCTGCTGTCGATACCGCCGGAAAGACAACTCCCCACTTTTACATCGGCCCGCATCCTGAGTGCCACGCTCGACTGAAAAAGCGTTCGTACAGTACCGGTAGCTGTTTCCAGGTCGTCTTTTACCGGCACCACGGCTTTGGGCAGGTTATACCATTCGTGAACAGCGCTTTTTTGTTCAGCCAGGTTGTACTGCAGGTAATGACCGGGCCGGAGTGCCTGCACGCCCCTGAAAAAAGTTTCGTCAGAATAATTGAGCCAGCCATTTGCTAAAAACTGTACGGTGCTTGTTTTGTTCAGTACATTCTTAAAACCCGGAAGGGCGGTGAATTGCTTTATTTCTGATGCTGCGGAAAAGAATTGTGTACCGGATGTGTAATAAAGGGGTTTGATGCCAAAATGATCCCGGCAAAGAATGATTTGTTGCCGGCCGGCATCGTAAATACCAAAGGCCCACATGCCATTAAATTTTCTAAAGGCATCCGTATTCCATTGCTGGTAAGCCGCCAGTATTACTTCGGTATCGGTGCCAGAATGAAAAATATGCCCTTCCTGCATCAGCTCCTGCCGTAATTCAATATAATTATAGAGCATGCCGTTAAAAACAATACAATCTGCGCCTTTTTGCATGGGCTGGTGACCTGCAGCACTGGTGTCTACAATGGCCAGCCTGCGGTGACCGAAGGCAAAGCCCGTACCGTAATAATAGCCCTCATCGTCGGGGCCCCGGTGCATGACTTTATCGTTCATGACTTTTATATCAGCCGCTGTTACTGCCGTATTATTCTTATTGATCAGGATGCTGATGCCGCACATAATTACAATCAGTTTGCGGGCCTGGCGTTGGCCAGTTCTTCGGCCAGCAGTTTATCCAGCAGGTCGCGGTAGGTAAGGGTATAATTCCAACCCAGCTTTTCTTTCGCTTTGCCAGCATCTCCATAAATATTCTCGATATCTGCCGGCCGGTACAGGTCGCGGCTGATGCTGTAACGGCTTTTATCGATCCCCAGTTTTTCAAAAACATATTCAATCAGCTGACGCAGCTGCACGGATGTACCTGAGCACAAAATAAAATCATCTGCCTTGTCTGCCTGCATCATCATATACATGCCTTCTACATACAGGGGCGCATAGCCGAAATCGCGGCCGATATCTATATTGCCTACCAGCAGGGCAGGCAATTGACCCTGGCTGATCCGGATGCTGTCGGTAATAATTTTTTTCATGAAAAAATTATGGTTGCGCAGGTAAGACTCGTGGTTGAACAGGATGCCGCAGCAAACAAACATATCGTAGCTTTCGCGGTAATGAATGCAGCTCCAGTGGGCCGCCGCTTTTGAAATGGCATACGGACTAACGGGGTGCAATACACTGTTCTCCGTAATGGGCAGGTCGTTCACCTTGCCATACATTTCACTGCTGCTGGCCTGGTAAAATTTTATTTTTTTATCCGCCAGTTTTATGGCCTCCAGCAGGTTGTACACCGACATGGTATTAAAACGGAAAGTACCAATGGGCTGTTTAAAAGACATCGATACCGAGCTTTGGGCAGCCAGGTTATAGATTTCCGTTGGCTGGTACTGGAACAGGAGTTTGATGATCTGGGAAATGTCCAGCAGATCACATTCTTCAATCAGCACCTGTTTCCGTACGCCCAGGTATTCAAGCCCGCGCAGTTCAGTGCTGCCCTGGCTGCGTACCAGCCCTACAACGGAATAACCGTTCCGTATCAGAAGGGCTGCCAGGTAAGCGCCATCCTGCCCCGATATACCTGTTATAAATGCGGTTTTTGTTGCCATGGGGTTGCAATGTCTAGTATTTCCTATCCATGAAGAAGGCTGCCCGTATAAAGTCTGCCGGACTTAAGCGTAATTTCCGGTAGAAATGCAGGGCCAGTTTCGGATCTTTTCTTTGCAGGCCTATTTTCATTATTTGACGGGCCGCCACTTTCCGGTGGTATTGAAGGATGGCTTTTTTCTGATCTTCGGGCAGCGGGCATTCGGGTCGGCCGAATGCCTCCTCGTACATGGGCAGCTGCAGTTCCAGGTAACCGGTAGAATGCATCCCTGCATTGAACTCCTGCCCTGCATGCTGGCGCCAGAAAATAAGCGCACCGGCCAGTCGCACCACCGGCCATCTGGCAGCGAGTTTCAGGTTTATTTCTGTATCGCCTACATATCTTTTGCCACTGAAGCCGCCGACTTCCCGGAATTTCTCCGTATTAAATATTAAACCGGAAGGGCCAATGTCAAATAATCCTTTTGTATAAAAATTATAATGAAACGCTTCAACAGGCGGCAGCAAAAAAGGAAAGGGTTTTACTTCCTGGCCAAAAAAACTGGTAACACCTACGGCTGCCTCCGGGAATTGCTCCATGCCGCTTACAAATACCGATAGCCCGGTAGGGTAAATGATATCGTCTGAATCCAGGTATTTGAGGTATTTGCCCGTGGCATAAGAAGCCGCTTTATTCCGGTTGGGGTAATCACCCAGGTTGATCTCATTTATATACAGGCGGATGCGGTTGTCTTTGGCGGCATAGGCCCTGGCAATGGCAACGGTATTGTCTTTTGAACCATCGTCTACAATGATCAGTTCAAAATCTGCTAACGTAGAGGCCAAAACGCTTTCTATGGCTTCGGCAATATAATCTTCGCGGTTGTAGGCGGTCATCAACACACTGACCAATGGAACATGCATAAGTTATAAACGACGGATGGTGCGGGTAATGAAAGAGGGTAGCCAGGGTTGATCGAGCCGGGAACCTATTTTAATTTTCTGTAAGCGGCCAGGCCTGTAAAATTCGGCATACCGCGCAAATAAAGCATGGTAGCGGGCGGCGGTATCGGTAACATTGAATTCACTGGTGATCTTCCGGCGGCAGGCAGCGCTTTGCCTGTTCAGCAATGCCCGGTTGTCTGCCAGTGTGCGGATGGCCAGGGCAAATTTTTCCGCGTTGCCCATTTCTATCCGGTAGCCGATATCGGGTGTAACAATCTCCCGTATGCCCCCCGGCAAATCGGTTATTACCGGCACCAGACCCACGCTCATGGTCTCCAGCAATGACACAGGCGAGCCTTCAAACACCGTTGGCAATACAAATACATCCTGCCCGGCGCAAACCTGCATCACTTCTTCATTGGCAGCCGGCGATAAAAACTGAACCGGTGGCTGCGCGTGCCAGCTTTGTTGCAATGCCGCGCGTTCGGGCCCGTTGCCGATACAGGTCCAGGTATGTGGCAGCTTCCACTCCTGCAGCCATTTGTCTATCACCGGCAGATCATGAATACCTTTCTGTGCAGACATACGGCCCAGGAAAAGCAAGCGAAGCGGTTGGCTGTCTTCGGCAGGTTGGCGGTAAGCGGCCGGAATACCAACACCATGCGGTAAAAAAAAAATGGCAGCGGCGCGTTCCGGTAATGCCGCCAGCAGT
>CAXTMV010000001.1:82394-93132 GCA_964245425.1 uncultured Flavihumibacter sp.
GTGTACCAGCTGGTAACTTGTTTTATCTGTGGGATAATGATCAAGCATCTGCATCTCCAGGCAATCGTTGAGCACCAGGGCGCCCGGTCCCGGGGGCACCAGCTGCCGCAGGCGATCAATGGCGTTGTAAAGATTGTCTTTGGCGGAAAAGTCAAAGAACAATTCCTGGTCGGCCGGAAAACGAATATTGGCCCTTGTATAGCTCCATTCTTTCTGATCGATATTGATGACAAACTGTTTTGCGGTGCCCGGCGGGGCATGCCGGATAACATTATAGTTGAGTGATGTAATACCACCCAGTTTATTATCGATAAAATAAACAATACGCATGGGTTAGTGATTTACCTGTTGAAACCACTGCATATAAGCTTCTATTCCCTGCGGCAATGCAACCGTTTTGCTGAATCCCAATGCCCCGATGGCTGTTATATCAGCCCGCCAGTTCAGGGGATCGCCCTGCCTGACCTCGCCTGAAAAAGTTATTTTCTTGCTGCCCTTATAACAGGCTTCAAAAATGGCAGCTATTTCGCGGATGGTTGTTTCCTCGCCCGAAGCGGCATTAAAGATATCCCCCGCAAAAGCGGCTTTTTCCGTAATCAACTGGATGAGCAGCATCAGGTCATCGATCTGAATAAAATCCCTCGACTCCTGCCCCGTTCCAAATAGCTTTATCTCATCTGCCTGCGACAGCCGCGAGCAAATATCCCACAGCAGTTGCTTGCGCAATCCTTTTCCATACACGGAGAAAGGGCGGATAACAGCTGTTGCAATGCCGTATACTGCATGGTATTGCCGGCAAGCCTGTTCTGCCATCAGTTTGTTCCAGCCATAGGGCGACAAGGGCATCTTCCGATCGTCTTCATGTACAGCCAGTTTTTCGGGGTTGCCGTATACCGCCGCACTGGAAATATGCAGGTAACGGCAGCTGTTGTTTAATCGCCGGATGGCATCCAGCACCCGCATGGTATCAAGCGTATTAGATTCAAAGTCTGATAAGGGATGGGTCATGGAATAAGGCACATTGCCACTGCCGGCTGCATTGATACAGAAGTCAAAAGACTGCCTGGCAAAAATCTCCTCCCATTCAGGCGAGAGCCTGGATACTTTCGTGTAGGCATACCCGCTATGCCTGCCGGTCTCAAAAAGATCACAGCCATGTACTTTATACGACAACCCTAAAAAATGATGTACCAGGTGGTGCCCGATAAATCCTTCGGAGCCGAGTATGAGAATATTCATTTTTCGCTTACTGCTTTATTAAATATTTCGAGGTAGCCCCTGGCTACTTTATCCCAGGTATAGGCGTCCATTTTTTGCTTAGACAATGCGCCACCCGCTTTGGTTGCTTCATAACCGGTGAGCGCCTGTTCCATTACGGCAGCCATATCAGCTGCGCTCATGGGGTCGAAATAATGGCTGGTAACCCCCCAGGCCTCTTCATGTTCCCTGAAAGGCGGAATGTCGGAGATGGCAGTGGGCGTTCCAAAATTCCAGGCATCCATAGCCGGTGTACAAATGGCTTCATAAATGGAAGGAGACACCAGCAGCCGGGCATTTTTTATCAATGCATCGATGGCTTCATTGCTTTGATAACCCATGCCGCGTACATCATAGAAAGTACCGGTTGCTGTTATCATTTGTACACCCCTGTATTCTGCGATGCCATAGGGCAGCTGCTCAGAATTCATACCGGTTAACAGGAGCTTGTATTGTTCAAAACCTGGTTTCTTTCTCAGCAAAGAAAAAGCCGTGAACAGGTTAAGGTGGTTTTTATGGGGAAAAAAATTGCCGGGAAAAATAATATAAGGATAATCGATGCCGAGTGAAGAAAGAATGGCGGTCGCCTTTTCCCCCGAGATGTCATTATTCATTACTACCGGCGCAATCGGCACAACAAAAGGGTACCGTTGGGCGGAAGGATATAATTTACGGGCTTCGTTTACCACGTCCTGAGAAGAACATATATTATACCCGTCCATCCATTTCAGAATTTCAACATCCATTTTTTTAACGAACGACAAGGGAAAGATGGGCTGACCAAAAAAATATTTCCAATTAAAATCATGCAGGGTGCCCACGATGGGTATCGGCAGGCTGGGTCTTTCCATCATGTGCGCGGAAGGGAAATAAGCCAGGTCGTATTCTTTTACCACTGATTCAATCTCCTTTTGCACCGGGTTCACCTTATCAGGCTTTTGCCATCTTTTTATTAACCTGGCGGCAATCCGTTTAGACATAGATGGTGGCCGGGTAGCCTCCAGTAAAATAATTTTTACTTTTGGGCTGATGCTGTTCAGTTCCGGTGTCCGTTTCAGGTTATCATAATGCACAAAATAATCGATGGTAATGCCCGGTACAGCTTCTGTGAGGCTTTTACAAAGCAGGTAAGAAAACCGGGAGATGCCACCACCAACGGCCAGATTGTCTACAAATGCTAATTTCATGCTGTTAATTAATTACCTCCACCGGTGCTATTTCCCTGATGCACCGCAGCGGGTTGCCCACATTCACCGTCCAGGCGGGTACATCTTTTGTAACCACTGAATTGGATCCGATCACGGCTCCCTTTCCGATGGTAACGCCTTTTAGTATAGTCACATTAAAGCCGATCCATACATCGTCGCCTATAAAAATAGGCTGGCTTTTCAGATCATACTGCTGCATACCGGTTGTATAGCTGTTCTTATAATCTTCGTGCCGGAGGCCGGCATCGATGGGGTGTGAAATATTATCGATGATATTTACATTGTGCGCAATCAGAACCCTGTTGCCGATCTCAATTTTTTCTGTTGAAATAATTCTTGAACCCGGACTTAAAGAACAGTAGTCGCCCAATTTTATTTGTCCGCCATAAGCATACACCATCAGCAGGCCGGCTATCTGGCAATGGCTGCCAATGGTAATATTGTCCTGGTTGCCAGACAGGTTATTGATCTCGCCCCCGCTGTGAAATACGGTGCCCGCCGCCACCCTGCCCCGCTGAAACATCATCTGTGCAACAGCTGTTTCGAACTGTTGCTTACCTACTGAATAAAGGCGGGTGGCCAGCTGGTAATATTTTTTTTTAAGATAATTCACCATGTTTGTTACCTGTACATTATTTTGTTACGGGGGGTGCCTTGTATAATCCTATCGTTCGTAATAAGTACACGATGCTAAGTTTCCAGCCAATATAGTGCCAGCACCTGGCTACAATCATCAGCACGTGCCGGTATTGTTTGGTAGCAAACGCCTGGTTCAGCAGGTGCGCGCACATAGAGGCGTACATTTTATGCCGCCATTTAGCCGCCACTTCCTTATCCAAAAATTGACAGGCGTAGCGGTATACCTTGTCTATAAATACCAGTTCCCGGATCTGTTTATCCAGCTGTGTATGATAGGTGGTATTTGAATCGTGCACGCGCCAGGCGGCAACGGGTTGCCTGAACCAGCCTACCTGGCCATGCAGGCAAAGCCTGTATAAAGATTCTGAATCACTGGCGGTGGAGGGGTCGCGGTAGAAATCGAGCTGGCAGGCCAGTGCCCTGGGGTAGATATCCGTCTGGTGCGCGGGCAAACGGTCGTATGTCGAGAACAATTCCTTGCCTTCAAAAATCATGTCCGGTGCATCCAGTCCGTAATAATCTTCCTTACCGGATGCTTCTGTTATCACTTTCATGCCGGCGCCCACCAGTACCAGTTTTTCATGCTCACGGATAAGGTTAATCGCTTTTTGTATATAACCGCTATCGGTCAAATAATCGTCTCCGTCCAGCATCAGCACCCATTCGCCCCTGGCCAGTTCATACAGCAGTTTGCGGTAATTGGCTACGCGGCCAAGGGACACCCGATTTTTAAAATAGGCAAACCTGTTGTCAGTCAGAAAAGAGCGCAGCACATTTTCTGTCTGGTTGTCCGTGCTGTCGTCAGACACAATTACCTCCAGGTGTTCGTAATCCTGCGCCAGCGCCGTTTGCACTGCCTGAAAGATGTATTGCGGCTTGTTGTAAGCCGGGATCATGATGGATACGGTAAGGGGCTGCATAGGGCCTTTTTAGCTGCTTATGATCCGTATCTTTTTGTCAGCACATTTTTAAATGATTCCAGGTAGGCCCTGCCCCATTTCTGGCAGGGTTCCAGGTGATTGCCTTCTGCCCATTCATTCCATGCATTGATAAAGAAAAGGTTTTCATCTGTTGAATACGGTTGAAAACCATCCAGCGCAGCATCCGTCCAATGGGCAAAGGATTCCGGCGTAGAACCATCCAGTATGGCATAACCTTCTTTCCGCCTGGAAGAATTGTCCCAGCCCGGGCATACACCCCTGAATAATTTATAATCAGCGGGTGTAGCATGCCTGTTCAAAGCCTCTTTCACATACGCATCATAAGATCCCACAAATCCTTCAAGTGATTTTGTCTTTTGGTCAACATTGCTTTTTCTGATCAGCCGCTTCGTTCTGAAAGCAATACTGCGACCGATATTCTGCAAAGAAATTTCATCGCGCAGGGTATTGATTTTTTTTGTTGCCGGCGTATGTGCCTGTGGCTGAAATTCGATGGCGGCATCAAACCCCGCTGCGAGATATTCTTTTTCGCCGGTGCTGCTGCGCTCAAACCGGCAGAGGTATAGCTCCAGGCCTTCGGTAGCCGCGGCTTCCCGCCAGGTACGGAGGGTCTGTTGCATGTCTGGAAAAAGAGCTGATTTATACACGGCAAAAACCGGTTTATTATCGATCCTTATGTACCGGGGATCTTTAAAATAAGGTATCAGCGCCCGGATATGCTGCCGATCATCGTCGGCGGAATAGACTTGTTCCAGCAATATATTTTTTTCGCCCCCATCCCATACACGGGTCCAGTTTTCATTGGCCCAGCAAAGCATAAAAGGAAAATCGGGTTGGCCGGATGCCAGAATTTCCTGAACCGGTCTTTCCAGTATACGGCGGCCATTGAACCAGTAATGGTAATAACAAAATCCATAGATGCCATACTCGCGGGCAAGATCGGCCTGGGCCTGCCGCGCTTCGGGCAGCCGCAGATCATAAAATCCCAGGTCGGCCGGCAGTTGTGGCTGGTAATGGCCTTCAAATAAGGGACGAGCCTTTGTTACATTGGTCCATTCGGTAAAGCCCTTACCCCACCAGGCATCATTTTCCGGTATGGGATGAAACTGGGGAAGATGGATGGCAATGGGTCTAACAGGTACGCGCATGCTATTTGTAGGCTGAATTTAATTTATTTTTTGAGTAAGCTGCGGAGCGACGCTTTTACAAATTGATAGCGGTGATCTGAATGAAACAATGCTACACTGAAATAATAACCGGATTTGACATACGCTTTCTCACCCAATGCTTCCCTGGCGATTCGGTAGAAGATATCGTGGTAGCGATGGAACAGTTTGTTAAAATAGCCTATCTTATAATATTTCCGGATATTGAATACACAGTCCCTGTCAGTGAATAAATCATGGTTGGTATGGGTACTGGTGCCACCTGCGTTAAAGTTCGAAATGATATGGGGAATATACTGGGTCTTATTTCTTGCAAAAAAACGGTGGTTCATATCCCAATCTGCGCATACCGTGTAGCGTATGTCAAAAAAACCAGTTTGATCAAACATGATACGCCTGTAAAAGATACCCTGGTGGCAGATATTCCGGCTTAATAATTTGTCAACCGTAAAAACGCCATCGTAAACTGTTTGATCTTTTGCCCAGGAAGAATCACCTCTCGTTATAACATTACCATATACAAATTCCGAATCAAGCCTTACCAATTCCATCTGCGCCTTTTGCAAAACATCGTCATCAAACAAGTCATCATCAGATCCTAAAAACAGTATCCATTCGCCCTTCGCCTGCCTGATTCCTTTATTCATTGCATCGTATACACCGTAATCCTTTTCCGAAACATACAAGATGCGGGGATTTTTTGTTGCATTGGTACGGACAATATCCATTGTGCCATCGGTCGATAACCCGTCCACGACCAATACCTCGTAATGGTCAAATGATTGCTGGTGTATACTGTCCAAACATCGTTGGATGCTTTCTGATGAGTTAAACGAAGGAATGATAATTGAAAAAAAGGGGATCAAGTAGAAAAAAATATACCCTGCTGCTAATTATAGCGGTTGCTTTGAAATACTTTATTGTCTTTTTTTATAAAACACATATCGCATTGCCAGAATGCCGCATCTGCTTCACGTCTTAAAAGATCTACCCGGTCATAGCGCCTGAAGCCTTTTCCGTCCATATACCTGCAAATATCACAAAAAAGCAGGGCGTCCGTTGAAATTTTAAAGCCATAAACCTCTACTACCACCAGTTCCGTTTTTTTTAACGTCTCCCTGGCGCCTTCAAAAATGGGAAGTTCAAATCCGTGCGTATCAAGTTTAATCAGGAAAGGCGCCTTATACCCGAATTCAGTCACCAATGAATCGATAGACCTGACAGGAACAGTACGCTTTTCAATAACATGTTCCGATTCCGCAATTCCTATGCCGCTGCCATCGAGATCGTCATAAATTGATAAAACCAAACTGGCATCTTCCTGGCCTATCGCTGCGATAAATACATCGGTATTACCATTTTTTACTTTCAGTTTTTCAAGGTCCGGTGCCCGCTCATTTATTGGCTCAAGTAGTACATATTTACTCCTGGGCCAAATGGGATGACACTTCTCTGTCCAGGTACCCTGCGCAGCACCGCCGTCTATAATAGTACCGGGATCTATTCCAATCGCTTTACACCTCTTGAGGGACCCCAACATGGTATTTTCTTCTGAATAAGTAATCACATTGGAAGGCGGCGCTGATATTCTCGTTAGGTTATACCCAAGGTTTCTAAAAATGGAAAGAATGAGCTTTTTCATAAATATGCTGGCTATTGATTAGATTTTAAAATGCTGGGATTTGCCATCAAATACAAGTCTTGCCGGTGCACCGATTATACGCTGATAAGCTTGTTCCAATGCCTTTATTTTCTTTACAGGATTCAAAAGGGAACTGCTGCGAAGGCCCTCTATTTTTGCCTGAATAACCTGCAATTGCTTAAAATCGGAGATGGTTGTGTCGTCCCAAACCTGCTTTTCCAGGATAGCATTTACCTCGGCAATATACTTATCCATGTTATCGGTAGACATCTGGTTACCGCTCCGTTGCCGAAAACCTCCGATAAGGGCTTCCGTTATATGCAACCCGGTTAAGTGGAAGAATCGTATCCATAAATCGAAATCTCCCGCATACCTTAAATTTTCATCAAAGAAACCGCCGGCCTTATCCCACAAGGTTTTTCGCCAGAAAGTAGATTCCAGCTGAATCCATTCAAACTCTTTCAGCATATAATGGAATTTGGTAAAACTTTTGGATTGTTTTACAAATACAGCACGGCCCTCTTCATCATAAATAGTACTTGCACCCAGTAACCATGAAATATCCGGATAACTGGTAAATATTTCTGCAATGGTGAACAATGCTTTAGGATGCAACAGATCATCAGAATTGATAAAGGCCATGAGTTCACCTGTGGCCCGCTGGGCGCCCTTGTTAATGGCATCCATTACTCCTTTATCCTTTTCACTAACCCAATAAGTAATGTGTTGCTGGTATTTTTTAATGATATCGACGCTATCATCGGTACTGCCGCCATCTATTATAATATATTCCAGGTTGGGATAACCCTGGTTTACAATCGACTGGATTGTTTTTTCAATGTATTTGCCATGATTAAACGATGCAGTAACAATGGTTATTTTAGGGTAGGTCATGATAAGGATTGGTTATATCCAAGTATGCTAAGCGGGTTTTTCACAGCCGTATGATAGCTATCGTTCACCTTGTCTACCCATATCATTCCGTTGTGTAAATGATCAATTGAAATGTTATCGATGGAAGAGGTGGTCAGCCGGCAACAAATATTAACGGTATGAACACCGCTTTCCGGCACCTGTTTATTTTCAAATATGGATTCTTCTGTTGAAACAACAGAAACAAATACGCAATCCAGGTTGGTCTCCTCTTTTGCTTTGCGCAATGCAGCAGCGGCGATTGTTTCATTTTTTAATATCCTGCCTCCCGGGAACCAGTATTGGCCTTTGGCAGGCTCATTGTCTCTTTTCAGCAAAAGACATTTACCTTCAAAAATAATCAGCACATCTACACAAACAATGGGCAAAGCGCTTACCATCATCCGGTACTGATCTTCAGGAATAACCATTAAAAAATGCTCTTTAATAGTTTTTCAAGCACGCATAACCTTTCTTTATTTACGAATTGGTTATTGCCTATATAAGTACCGTTTTCATGTACCAGTTGTGCATTCGGATAATCAAGGTACTGGCCGTATTGTGTAAAGCAAGGTTGCACCAGCAGGTTGCCGCTGATGATGGGGCGGCTCTCCACTTCGTTTTCTGAAAGCGCTTTTTTGAAAAGCTCCTTATCCTTCTTGTCTTTAAAAATAAAAGGAAGGCAAAAGGAAGATATGCCGGGGCTATCAACCGGGTATACCCTGTCTTTTATTGTTTCCCTGATTTGCACATATTGCCGGTGATTATCATTCCTGATGTCAATATAGCGATCAAGGTGTTTTAATTGCTCTATGCCAAGTACTGCATGCAGTTCCGTGTTCCTGAAATTATACCCGTGGTTCAGGAAAAGGAAATTAAAATCGATGTGCGGATACTTGTCTTTGTATTGCTGGTGTTTGGAAGGATGAAGTTCCCGTGCAAGACCGTGAGAACGCTTCAATATAAAAAGATCATTCAACGCTTCGTTGTCCGTGCAGATCATGCCGCCTTCTACCGTTGTTAAATGATGGCCCCAGTAGAAACTAAAAGTGCTGGCTACACCGAAGTTGCCGACTTTTTTTCCGTTGATGTGTGCCCCATGTGATTCGCAACAGTCTTCCAGTATTATCAAATTATGCTTATCTGCAATGGCCTTGATGCTGGCCATATCTGCAGGCAGCCCGATTAAATGCGTTACCAGGATTATTTTGGTCAGCGGCGTAACAGCCTTTTCCAGTTTTTCATAATCAAAAGAAAAATCTGCCAGGTTGATGTCTACAAAAACCGGTTTTAGTTTGGTCTGGATAACCGATGTGATATTGGTGGTCCATGTAACAGCCGGTACCAGCACCTCGGCGTTGTCTGCAATTCCGTAGAATTCCTTAACAGCATCCAGCATGACCAGGTCGGCGGAGCTACCCGAATTCACAAAAGTAGAATACTTTGTTTGCTGCCACTGCGACCATGCCGCTTCAAATTGTTTTACTTTCTCAAACTGCGTAAAGCGATCGGTTGATTGTATAAAATCAACCAGATATTCTTTATCTTTTAGTTCCAGTATGTTTTCCTGTAATTTCCACATAGCGGTAGTTATATTGTATTTGTATATTGCCCGTAATTGGTTGCAAAATCATTGTAAGCTTTCTGGAGATCCTGCCGTATATCAAAAGCAGCCGTCCAACCCAATTCGCTGGCACGTGAAACATCCAGTTGTTTTTTCATAGTGCCATCCGGTTTGGAGCTGTCGAATCGCAGTTCACCCGAGAAACCAGCAATCGATTTGATCATTTCCGCCAGTTCTTTTATTGTATAGTCTATCCCGCTGCCGATATTTATTATTTCGCTGCCTGTATAGTTGAGCATGAAATACAGGCAGGCATCTGCCAGTTGATCGGAAGACAAAATCTCTCTTTTTGGCATACCGGTTCCCCACAATTCTACAAATGAAGCATTTTTACTGGTTGCTTCATAAAATTTTCGTATCAAAGCGGCTACCAGGTGAGAATTTTGGGCATCGTAATTATCATTAACGCCAAACATATTTGTTGGCATTAATGAAATGTAATCTGTGTTAAATTGCTTGTTGTAGGATGCGCACAATTCAACGCCCGCAATCTTTGCCAGTGCATATGGTTTATTGGTTTCTTCCAGTGGCCCCGTAAGCAGGTAAGCTTCTTTAATGGGCTGGGGCGCATCTTTCGGGTAAATACAACTGCTGCCGAGATAAAGCAGCTTCTTAACCTTATTGCGATACGCGGCCTCAATGGTATTGAAAATCATTGAAACATTGTTGTAAATAAAGTCGGCGGGGTATGTTTTGTTGGCCATAATTCCACCTACCGTTCCGGCGGCAAAAAAAACATACAGCGGCTGTTCTTTTGAAAAAAATTCGGCCACCTGCGCCTTTTCACGTAAATCGAGCTCTTTGGATGGTTTAACTATAATATTGTCATACCCATCTGCAGTCAGCTTTCTGACAATGGCCGAACCCACCAGGCCCTTATGACCTGCAACAAATATCTTATCGTTCTTATTCATATTGTTTAACGCTTAAATACCAGTTGATGGTTCTTTCAAGCCCGCGCTCCAGCGGAACATATTCTTCTTTTCCAAATTCAGTTTCCGTTTTTTTCATGCTTAGCTTCACATCTTTCGGCGCGCCGGCAACACTTTTATTGGTGGGCGGTATAACAACCGGCACATTCAGGATACTGCCTACCTGCCGGGCCAGTCCTGCAATACTCGTTTGCGAATGGCCGCCCAGGTTATAAATCGGCTCTGTACCAAATAATAGCACCTGCCACATTATTTCTACCGCATCCGATATATAGCAATAGGTTCTGATCGCTTCACCACTGTCCATCATTTCAATTTTACCCGTATTAATGGCTTTTTCTATAAAAGACAGGATAACGCGTTTGTCTCCCTTTTTTGTGCCAGGGCCGTACGTGTGTGCCAGCCGTATGGAAAAAG
>CAXTMV010000001.1:93197-100524 GCA_964245425.1 uncultured Flavihumibacter sp.
TTGCAGATGGCTTCTCCCCCTCTTTTACCTTCAATATAACAGGCACGCACATGCGTGGTATTGGTACACCCGATATCTGTTTCGGCATATACTTCCTTTTCAAGGCCACTGTATACTTCGCTGCTGCTGATGAACAGGAAACGGCCACCTGCTTTTAGTTTGTCGAATAACAAGAAAGTGGAAAATGTATTCAACCGCAGTGTTTTTTCCGGGCTTTCCATAAACTTCAGCGGCTGGCCATAGCCTGCCGCATGAACGATAAAGTCTGCCAGCGGCAATGTCTGGCAAAAATCATAGTCGGTGATATCTCCTTTACAAATACGCAGGCCTGGAAAGCTTTCGCCTACGAGATAGGCCGGCAGTTCTGATCTGAATACAGCAATGACCTGTATATGCTTACCGCTTAAAACGAGCGACTTAATGCAGGCAAGAAAATAAACGCCCAATAAACCTGAAGCGCCCGATACCAGGATGGTTTTATTATCCAGGGCCGAAAAATCAATCTCCTTGCATATCAGGGCCGCATCTTCTTCAATAATATTGACAGTGTTGTTCAAGCAAGCGGTGTTAAAAGGGTCCTTTGAACTTTTTATATACTTCGTTTAGGGCCAGCCCTGGTAATGAAAGGCCATGGTTCTTTCCTTTTACCAGTTCGATTATCTTTTGTGTAAAACTCAGATCATCGGGATAAAAAAGGTCTTCCAGGTGTTTAGAGGTGGTGCAGGGCGACGGCTGCATACCGATGCTGATAACCGGCGCTTGCAACATCGACGGATCGGATTCACAAACAACACGGGCGATTTCTGCGCACACGCCATAGGCCTGCCAGCTGGTATCGGCCACCAGTAATTTGCCCGTCTTTTTTACACTATCCAGGATCATTGATTTATCAAAATGCGAAATGCTGTGGAGGTCAATAATCTCACACTCAATGGCGAATTCCTTTTGCAGGTAGTCGGCAATACGTTGCGCTTCTATCACCATAATTGATGTAGCCACAATGGTTACATCGCCACCCGTTCTAACCAGGCGCGATGAAAAAGGATCGGCTACCGGCGCCGCCTTCTTATAATTTGATTTAAACGTATAATCATACAAAAGACGGTGTTCAATCGAAATAACCGGTCCCCTGTATTTTGTTACCGCATGCTCGTACGATTCCAGAACGGCATCCGCACTGGCCGGCATCAACACCACCAGGCCAGGTATATGCGCAAAAAGCGATTGTAAACTCTGGGAATGCTGTGCTCCCTGGCCCCAACTGCGCCCGATGATCATCCTGGTTAAAAAAGGAACCTCAAAATAACCACCGTACATGTATTTGTATTTGGCCGCTATATTAATCAGCTGGTTGGCCGCCAGCAGGCTAAAATCGTTCCTGATATGCGTCTGGATCGGGTAAACGCCATTTAATGCAGCGCCAATGGCAATGCCGGCATTGCCCTCTTCAGAAAGAGGAATATCGAAGACCCTGTCTTTCCCATATTTTGCAGCCAGGTGCAGTGTGCTGCCGAACGTACCTTTGTGATCGTCTACCCCCTGGCCCATAATGACAACTTCCGGCGAGTTGGCCAATGCATCATCCATGGCCTTTAGTAAGGCTGCTTTATAAGTAATTACATTTTCCGTAGTACCGGGCATATGGTGGTTATTTGAGTCAATAAATATCTGTTAACAGCTCGCTGTCGGCAGGAAAAGGACTTTCTTCCGCAAATGACACGGCAGCAGCTATTTCTTTTTCGATCTGGGGCGAGTATTTATGAATATTGTCTGTGTCTAATATCAGTGGATCCGCGTTTTTCCATTTATCAAAAGCGGCTGCAGAGCGGTAGGGGACATTGTGATCATCGCCAATGCCAACGTGCTCTTTGTACCGGTATGTTTTTGCTTCCAGCACAAAAGGCTTGCTTTCATTCCTTACATAGTGTACGATATCGCCCATTACCTCATTTACTTTCATAAAATCGTAGCCTTCTTCAATCACAGAAGACTTAATGCCATAAGATGTGGCGTGTTCGTGAATCGTATACGAATGCCTCTGCTCAATGGTTGAGTGAATGGCGAGACCGTTGTTTTCACAAAGAAAGATCACCGGAAGCCCAAAAACAGCCGCAAAATTCAGCGACTCATGGTAAGAGCCTTCTTCAGAAGCACCATCCCCAAAAGTGGCGACAATTACCTGTTTTTTTCCGAGGCGTTTGCTCGCCAGCGCTGAACCAACGGCATGAGAAATGGTACTTGCCACGATGGCAGATGAACCCATAAAACCAACGGATTTTTCTGCCAGGTGCATGGAACCCGCTTTGCCTTTTCCGCAACCGGTCACTTTTCCATATAGTTCTGCAAACATTTTTTCTACTGGAGCACCTTTTGCCAGGTAATAGGCATGGCTGCGGTAAGATGAATACAATAGATCGGTCTGTAACAGGTTATTGCAGACGCCTACCGCAACCGCTTCCTGCCCGATCGAAAGATGCACCGGGCTCTGGATTTTATCGGTAGGGTATATCTCAATCACCTTTTCTTCAATCAGCCTGATGCGCAGTGCCTCGTAGAAGAGTTTATCGTACAGTGTATCCATATGCGATTATTAAGTTTATTAATCCGACGTTAATTGCCATTGGCAGGTTTCTAAAACAGCGGTAAAATCAGCTGCTGCCTTTCCATAGGGCGACATATAAGATCCGATGTCTACAATTGAAAATTTGATAACGCTTTGGTGCCAGTTCAGATTATCATGGTTACGGTGATGGCCATAAATATCAATCGTATAGGTATCAGGCAATAAAAAATTAGCTCTTATCCTGGTTGTTGTTTGGTATTGCCCTTTTTTAAAATCAAAAATTTTACCCGAAAAGCTATCCGATAAACTGGTAAAAAAAATATTTACCCCGTTTGAATTTTTAAAACAAATGCTGATCTCTATATTATCAATATCCTTTATTGCTTTAAATGAAAGCTTCACAAAGAAGGAGTCTTCATTGGTGATAACTGATAGGTCTTCATTGTTTTTATTTACAATCGACACGCCCGTAAAATATAAATCACTTCCCGGATGCTCCGGTAGGGCAACCTTCCATTCTGGAGCAACCGATTTATCAGCCAGGTAAGTATTGATGACATCGGATGTGAGGCCTTCCATTTCAACAGTACCCTGCCGCAACAATATGGCTTTTCTGCAAAGTTGTTTTACAGAAGGCATGGTATGGCTCACAAATAAAATAGTTTTTCCTTCTCCCCTGCTCACCTCGCTCATCTTGTTAAGGCATTTTTTCTGAAATTCCGCATCACCCACAGCCAACACTTCATCTACTATCAATATTTCAGAACTCAGGTGCGCGGCCACGGCAAACGCAAGCCTTACATACATACCACTGCTATATCTTTTTACTGGCGTATCTATGTACCGCTCAACGCCTGCGAACTCTACAATTTCATCAAACTTTGCTTTTATTTCCTGCTTGGTCATGCCGAGGATGGCGCCATTCAAAAAAATATTTTCCGCGCCTGTCAGTTCTGGATGAAAGCCCGTGCCTACTTCCAGCAAACTGGCTACACGGCCTTTTATCTTTATGTTGCCGGTGGTAGGGGCCGTGGTGCGGCTAAGGATTTTCAACAGGGTGCTTTTACCCGCGCCATTGCGACCAATGATACCCACTACCTCTCCCTTTTCAACCTCAAAATTGATGTTTTGTAGTGCCCATGCGTATTCGCTTTCCCCCTTTTTAGTTCGATCATTTACTTCGCCAATTTTCAGATACGGATCTTCACGCCCCCTGACCCGGTGCCACCATCGGTTAAGATCATGCGAAATGGTACCGGTGCCTACCTGCCCAAGCCGGTATTGTTTACTGATATTATTGACCTTGATAATTGAATCCATCTTAAACGGTATCCATAAATGTTTTTTCTACCCGGTTAAAAATAACGGCTCCCAACACCATTAAAACAACCATACACGCAAAACTATAACCCAGCCAGGGCCAGCTTAGTTCGCCCGCACCAAGGTAGGCTTTGCGGAATGCTTCTACCAATGGCGACATGGGATTGGCCGCAATCAGCCATTTATATTTTTCGGAAATGGCGGAAAAAGGAATAATAACGGGTGTTGCATACATGCCCAATTGTATTCCAAAGGCAATCAGGAAAACCAGGTCACGATATTTATTGGTGAGCGCGGATAATATTAGGCCTAGGCCAAGGCCGAGGCCGGCCATGATCAGCAATACAACCGGTGTAATAATGACAATATTTTTTATATCCGGGTGAACGGCCTGGCCTTTCAGTAAAAAAAATACCAGTGCCACTGTAAACAGACCGAATTGTATGGCAAATTTGATAAGCCCTGAAATAACTTTTGAAAGCGGTAATACCAGCCTCGGAAAATAGACCTTTCCGAATATACTGGCATTGGCCACAAAAGTATTGCTGGTAGCACTCAGCGTTTCTGAAAAATAATTCCAGACGGTGATACCGGCCAGGTAGAACAAAACCATTGGCAGTCCATCAGTTGAAATATGAGCAACACCGCCAAAAATGACAACAAATGTTATGGTGGTCAGCACGGGTTGAATAAAAAACCAGATGGGGCCAAGGATGGTTTGTTTGTAAACAGAAACAAGATCTCTTTTTACAAACATCCACAGCAGGTATTTATGGCGCCATACATCTTTCAGATTGAGTTGAAAAATATGATTCCGTGGTTCGATGACCAGATCCCATTCATCCCTTGTTGCCTGTATTGTCTCATTCATGCGGAGTACAAATTTCTTTTGCGGTAAATCGACGGCCAACTGAAAGGCCGATTACCTGCATTATTGATTACTTCCCGAAAGGCCACCATTTTTTTACACCGCTGCTGTTGCTGAAATATCCATTCCCTTTTGTTTTCTTTGTACCATAGCCATAACCATAGCCGTAACCATAGCCATAACCATACCCCTGGCTGCCACGCTGGTTAATATCGTTTATAACAATAGACAGGTGCGGCAGTTTTTTGCTACTGTACAGCTCATCAATTAAACGGATTTGTTTTTTCAGCGTATAATTATGCCGCACAATATACACACAGGAATTGGCATGCTTGCTCAGTGTAATCGCATCGCTTACCAGGCCTACGGGCGCCGAATCTATAATGACGGCGTCGAACTGTTTTTTCAATTCCTCAAAAAGCAGGTCCAATTTATCATCCAGCAAGATTTCTGCCGGGTTCGGCGGCACGGGGCCGCAGGGTATCACAAACAGGTTGTCTGCTTCTGATACCGGGTAAATAATATCGTTTACTGTAATGTGGGTACTGACCAGGTAATTGGTAACGCCCTTGCGCTCGTTCATACCCAGGCCCTTCAATATCTTTGGTTTGCGGATATCCATTTCAAGTATCACCGTGCGTTTGCCAGACAAGGCCAGCACCGCACCCAGGTTGGTGCTGATAAAAGATTTTCCTTCCCCGCTAAAAGATGAAGTAACCAGGATGACCGGCTTTTCATTTTTCGGCAACACGTACTGCAGGTTGGAACGGATGATGCGAAACTGCTCGGCAATATAACTGCGGTTGTCTTGTTTAACAATCAGCGTGGAACTTTCCTCCGCATGGCCTACTTCGCCCAATATGGGTGTATTGGTTACCCGGCTCACATCATTCTTCGATTTAACCTTGTCATTCAGGTATTCCAATAAGAAAATAATACCGATGGGCAGCGCCAGCCCCAGGAACAAGGCAATCGTATACAAACCTTTTCGGTTCGGCGATACCGCTGTGCCATTGGCCAGGGCCGGTTCCAGTATTTTGATGTCTGAAGTAGTAGAAGCAGAAGAAATCGCCGTCTCCAGCTTTTTCTGCAATAAGAAGGAATACAATTCCTGCAAGATGGCCTGCTGGCGGGTCACTTCCAGTAATTGTTTTTGCTTGCCCGGCATAGAACGTATACTGGCATTGGCCTCCTGGTTCCTCGCATTCAGGTCGGCCGTCGCCAGTTGCTGTGCATTCTTTACATTTTTCAGGTTTTCCAGTATGTCCTGGCGCAGTTTCTCCAGCGACACATCTATATTTTGTACCAAGGGATTGGCTGGCTGCGTTGATTTGAGCAGGGTCTCTTTTTTCAGCTTTAACTGGTTAAACTCTGTGAGCTGGGCCATTAAAGTAGGCTCCTGTATGCCCAGGTCGGAAGGCACCATATCCAGTTTATCTATATTTTTTGGATTGCTCATGTAGCGTGACAGGTAGTCGACCACTTTCTGCTTTACGCTGCCTTCAAAAAGCTGTTTCCGTGTTTCACTCAAATCAGTAAAAGACTGCTGTATCTGCTGTTCCGGTGCAAAGACACCTTTTTCCCGAACATCCTGCAGGTTGCGCTCCACCCCGCCCAGTTCGCGCTTAAGGGTATCCAGCTGGTTATCGATGAACTGCAGGGTATTGAATGCAATCACCCGCTTGTCTTCGAGGCTCGATTGCAGGTATTCCTTCATGTACTGGTTTACTATATTGAGCCCCAGTTTTATATTGTCTGTAGCATAGGCAATATTGATTACGCTGGTACCTTCTACCTTTGCCACGCTGATGGAACCGCTTAAACCACCGGCAATATTTTCTACCGGTTGCCAGGTTATTTCATATTCATTCGGCTCTGCCCGCATCATTTCGGGGTACAAAGACTGCAACTGGAAGTCGATACCACTTGTGCTGACCGGCTGGTTGAAATTATAGTTCTTTAATTCACCGTTTAGCTGAAATTGGGAATTGCTTATAATTTTTACGGTAAGGTAAACTCCATTTGCAGAATCCCTGATGGTATTAATGACCCACCGAAAAGGTATATCGGTAGGATGCACGATAGAAGTCCTGATTTTTCCTTTTATCAGGAACTGCTTTTGTAAATCGAGGCTGCGTACCACCCTGGCGGCCATGGAACGCGATTTGATGATTTCTATTTCATTCGCAATATTACTGTTATCGTCTGGCAGGGTAAAGATATTGCCGAATTTTTCTGCATTGTTGCCGTAAGGGTTCTTGTCTTTTACCAGCATCTTGCCAGCCACACTGTATACGGGTGTTGAATAGCGAAGGTTTACCCAGGCCAGCGTAAGCGCCAGCGCAACAGAAATAACGATCCAGGGTAAAAAACGCAGGTATTTTTGTATCAGTTCCCTGGGGCTTAAACCGTTTTCGGAAGGCTTTGTTAATTGTAAGTTTTCCATGGATTTAATTGTGCCTGAATACTGAATAAAGAATGGCCAGTACAGAGATCAGGGTAGCTGCCAGCGATACATTTCTGATCAGCGTCTGATCGGTACCGGTAGGTTTCTGCCGGATTGGCTCTACATATAC
>CAXTMV010000001.1:100534-121422 GCA_964245425.1 uncultured Flavihumibacter sp.
GTGCAGGTAGAAATAGTCCGATTTATAAATGGCAGCGTCTTTTATGTTTAACCGGCCCAACGTTCTTTTACCATTTTCTTCTCTTATTACCAATACATTGTCTTTACGGCCAAAATTGGTCATATCGCCCGACAGCGCCAGTGCATCAAAAATGGTTAACCTGTCTTCTGGTATATTAATGATGCCCGGCTTGCCCACTTCTCCCAAAATTGTAACCCGCTTATTTAAAAACCGGATATCGATATAAGGGTGTTTCAGAAAAGTATCCAGTTTTTGTTCCAGGTATTCCTTCAATTGCAGTTTTGTCATGCCCTCCGCATGTACCACGCCCAGACATCGGTAGAAGAGGTGATGATGGCGCTTGCGCTGCTCTGCGCCTGGTTGTAAAAGCTGGTCGCGTCCTTATCGTCGCTGAAGACGGTGATCGACAGCAGTTCTCCCTTTTGAATAACAGGGTCAGGAATTTTTATTGTTGTTACCAGCGCTGTATCGATGCCCTGTAAATACAACCGGTCCTGGTGTAATTTTTTACTGGGCTGGCAACTGCTGCAAACAACCAGCAGCCATAGCGCAGCCATCAGATACTTAGAAAGCGATGTCATGGACATTTATTAATTATAATTTTTGAACCTGGTTATTTTTTAAAACATAGTATTGCTGCTCCTGCTGGCAAAACGCGCTGCCATCCTCAAAATGAAGGGTATGCCCGCGCTCGCTTACCCAGCCGGCAAGCCTCGCCGGGTTACCTACGGCCAGGGCAAAAGCCAAGACATTTTTTGTGACGACTGCCCCTGCCCCCACCAATGCATAAGCACCTATTTCCACCCCGCACACCACGGTGGCATTGGCGCCGATGCTGGCACCCCTGCGCACCCGGGTTGTTTTTATTTCCTGTTTTCTTTCTATAAAACTGCGCGGGTTAAGCACATTGGTAAACACCATCGACGGGCCCAAAAACACATTGTCTTCCACAACAACGCCTTTATAGACGGATACATTGTTCTGGATCTTTACCCCATTGCCAATAACTACCTCATTATCGATAAATACGTTCTGCCCGATATGGCAGTTTTTGCCAATGAAAGCGCCCGCCATAATATGCGAAAAATGCCAGATGCGCGTGCCTTCGCCCACCTGCGCACCCGCATCAATAACGGCTGTATCGTGGGCAAAATAGTTCATAAAAAATAGTTCGGTACTTCGTGGTTTGGTCGTTTGTTTACGCAGATCTGTGCCGCTTACTGCCAGGCTACGTGTATCGTACAATATCCGTAGTGTATGCCGGGTTCTAATCCTGGAGGGCGAACTACCGAACTACGAACTTTTATGAACTTTGAACTTTCTTCGGCGCCACATTGGCCCGGTCAACATAGGCCACCAGTTTATAGCCCATACTATCTATTTCCAGTTCCACCTTTTTTTTGCCGGCACTGATAACCCTGGCCTCCTTATCCATCAGCAAACCCGCCTGTATGATCACCTGGGTACCTGGCGGCAGGTCCATGGCCAACACCTGTACTTCTTCATACTGACGCAGGAAGCGCTTGATCCGCTCTATGTCTTTTGGGTGGATGGCTGCCGGCTTGCCCAGCCAGTACACAAAGTTCAACACCCCATTTACCCACCGCACCTTCTTTTCCTCCTCCTCATTTACATGAACAAATACATACGACTTAAACAGGGGCTCCTCTACAAGCTTCATGCGGTCGCTCCATTTCCGGTGCACCTTGTTTAACGGGCAATAGCTCTCGATGCCCTTTTCGGTCAACAAGTTGTCGATCTTCTTTTCCCAGCGGGGCTTGGTGTATACAGCCAGCCATCTCTTCTTTACCATAGCTGTTTTCCGAGTAGGCAGAGCTTCGCCAGCTCAGTCACAAAATATATTTGTAACTTATTAATAATTAGCGCCTTATATACTTATCCTGATTGCCAACCTTTGTATATGCGGAAAGGGCACAAGGGGTAACTTACTTACCACTTATACCCTTTCCAATAATATTAGTATGCAAAGCAGGAACGTTGTCTTCTTCACAGGTATGTCTACGTTGTTTAAAGGGACCTGCAGTTATCAAACCCTGTTGTAACTGCTTTCAGCTCATTAACCCCGGTTTCACAATTGCTGCAAATATAGGTGTTTTTGATATGCTGGTTCGGCTAAGGGGGACTAAGCGAACAAAGAGAAAAAGAGCGCTGAGAGAACAAAGCGCGCGCTGTGCGATAATATCCAGGGCGGCCGCGGGCCAGTTCATACCGTGCGATTTTGTTTATGCGTGCTGCGCGCTCTTTTTCTCCTTGTTGCCCTAGCGCTCTTTTTCTCTTTGTTCGCTTAGTTCCTTATCTTCCAGTAGTGAATCAACGTTTTTATTCCCTGGATGTTTTTCGCGGTGCTACAGTGGCGCTCATGATACTGGTGAACAACCCCGGCAGTTGGGGCCATATTTATACCCCGCTGGAACATGCGCCCTGGCAGGGCTGCACGCCGACCGACCTGGTATTCCCCTTTTTCCTTTTCGCCGTAGGCAATGCCATGGCCTTTGTAATGCCGAAAATGGAAACAGCCGGCACCGCTGTCTTTCTGAAAAAAATAGGTAAAAGGGCCTTGTTCATTTTTGCCATCGGCCTTTTCCTGAACTGGGCACCGTTTGTTAGCTGGAATGGGGAACAGCTGGCTTTCCGCCATTGGGTAAACCCTGCCAACCCAGAAAACGGGGTGCGCATCCTGGGCGTGTTGCAACGCATAGCCCTTTGTTACCTATTTGCTTCCCTGATCATCTATTTTTTAAAACCCAGGGGTGCTTTCGTAGCAGCAGCCGTTTTATTATTGGGCTACTGGCTGCTTTGCCTGTTGGGCAATCCTGCCGACCCCTTTAGCCTCCATGGCTGGTTTGGCACCGGTATCGATAAAAAAATACTGGGCATTGCACATATGTACAAGGGCGAGGGCCTTGCTTTTGACCCCGAAGGGCTTATGAGCACCCTGCCCGCCATTACACAGGTTATTTTTGGCTACCTGGTGGGCAGTTATATTATACAAAAAGGAAAGACCTTCGAAATGTGCACCGGGCTTTTTGTTGTTGCCGGCGTTTTGGTCTTTGCCGGCTTTTGCTGGCATATGGTTTTTCCCATCAACAAAAAAATATGGACATCGTCATTTGTATTGTATACCACCGGCGTGGCCATTTTTACCCTCTGCATATTAATCTACCTGGTAGAATTGCGGGGCCGTACGGGCATGGTTACCCGTTTTTTTGATGTGTTTGGAAAAAACCCGCTCTTCATTTTTTTCCTGAGCGGCTTTTTACCCCGGGTACTGGCCTTGTTGCGATGGGCCGATCATACCGGGGCGGATGGCAAGCCTGTCTATACCAGTATCCTGCCCTGGTTGTACGAGCATGTCTGTAAAAATCTTTCGGTTAACCTCAACAACGGTTCTGTTTTTTATGCATTGCTGACGGTGAGTTTTTACTGGCTGGTGGCTTATGCATTAGATAAGAAGAAGATCTATATTAAAGTGTAGCTTTCGGCTGATAGCCAGTTGGCTATTGGTTATTGCAACAGGCTTTGCAGATACCTGTACCATGCAAACGACCAGCAAAAAAAATTATTTACCTTCAAAATGCGCAGCTTACAGCTATCAGCTTGTAGCTAACAGCTTTCTTCCCATGTTAAAAAAATTTCTCCAAAAAATACTTCGGCGCCCTATTACCCGGCTGGCCAACAGCATTTCCTCCGCCCCTGTTCAGAAAGATGTGTTTACCTCGCTTGATTTTTTATTGAAGGAAATCCGCGGCGGCAACACAGAGGAAGGCCTGGTGCTGCCCTACGATATGAATACCGGTAAATTCATTATTTTCTCCGATCAGCACAAAGGCACCCGCGACAATGCCGATGATTTTGGCCTGGCAGAAAAAAATTACTGTGCCGCACTGGATTATTACGATAGCAATGGGTTCAGCTTTATTAACCTCGGCGATTGTGAAGAGCTATGGGAAAACAAACCCGATGCTGTGATGAAAATAAATCGATCCGTGCTACAGCTGGAGCGCCGTTTTTTAGAACAACATCGCTACTACCGCATATTTGGCAACCACGACCTGGAATGGAAATATCCTTTTCAGCAAAAACTGTATTTAAAGCCTTTATTCGGAGATACATTGAAAGTATATGAGGGCATTGAACTGCAAACCGAATTCAAGGGCGATACCTACTCCATTTTTTTAACCCATGGCCACCAGGGCGATAAAAGAAGCGACGGAAACCCTTTCAGCACCTGGGTGGTGGCAGCCATCTGGACGCCCTTTCAGCGTTTCCTGGATATCAATGTAAACACCGTCTCGGATTCTTTTGAACTGGTAGATGCGCACAATATTATTATGTACAACTGGAGCGCTACCCAGCAAAAACTCATTTTTATTTCGGGGCATACACATAAACCCGTTTTTGCTTCTCTTGACCACATTGATCTGCTTAACCAGCAGTTGCAGGCCGCCGAAAAGGCGGGCGATAAAGCGGCCGTTGAAAAAATAAGCACCGACCTGGCTACTTATTCCAAACAATACGAAGGAAAAAAGATGGTCAAAAGCATGGCCTATCCTTCTTATTTTAACAGTGGTTGCTGCTGTTTCGATGATGGCGATATATCGGGCATCGAAATAGCGGATGGAAATATCCGGCTGATCAAATGGGAGTCGAAGAACGGCGCGGCGCCAGCGAGGAAAATATGGCAGGAATCACCCCTGTCGTATATTTTTGAACACTTACCGAAAACAAACACCCCATAATGGAAGGTCTTGCCTATTCAACGTTTATCATTCAGCATACAACATAATTTCCTCACCAGTCTTTCTCCGGTTTTTCCGGAACCGGGCTGCCTTTTTGCATTTTTTGCTGTATCTCTTTTTCTTTCTGCTGAAGGGCTTTCAGTAATTGTTCTACCTGTTGCTTATTCAATTTGCTTTGCTGCTGCTGGGGCTTTGGCTCGGGTTGTGGTTTTTGCTTCTGATCCTGCTTTTTATCTTTCTTGTCCTTGTTCTCATTTTCCTGCTTTTCCTGTTGCTTTTTTTGCTCCGCCAGGGCTTTCTGCAGGTTTTCCCTAGCATCATTGTCGTTGGCATCCAGCTTCAGCGCATCTTTCCAGGCATCAATGCTTTCAGGCAATTTCTGTTGCTTGCTCAACGCAACGCCTTTATTGTAAAACGCTTTTTCGCGCAGGGGTTTTTCTTTTGCGCTGCTGATGGTATTGTCATAAGATTGGATCGCATCATCGGGCTTACCTGATCGGAACTGTGCGTTCCCGTTGTTATAATTGGCGGTCGCATTTTTGGGATCGGCCGTCAATGCCTTATTGTATTCCAGCTGCGATGCATCGTAATTTTTTTGCTTGTACAATTCATTGCCTTTATGAATGGCCGCCGCATCGTTTTTTTGCGCAGTGGCAGTTGCGGCCATGAATATGCAGGATGATATGTAAAAAAATATTTTCAGGCTATTTTCATTTTACGTTCAGGAATAAATGTTTCTAACAGCAAAAACAGCAGCGCCGCTGCCAGGAACCATTGGAAATAACTCTTATAATCAGTAAAAGATTTATCGCCGGTGGCTTTTTGTTCTATCGTGGCCAGTTGGGCCGTTATCCTGGCGGCAGCGTCATCGGCATCTTCGAGCCGGAGATAGATGCCATTGGTATTCTGCGAGAGTTGTTGCAGCGCCCCCTCATTCAACTTGGTGATGATGGTGTTGCCCTGCGCATCCTTGCGGGTTTCGCCGGTGGTACGGTCAATAATGGGTGAACCTTCCGGCGAACCGATGCCAACCGTATTTATCATAACACCTGTTTGCGACAGGGATTGTGCCATTTTCAGGGCCTCGGGGTCGTGATCCTCACCATCCGATATCAGTATGATTGATTTATATTTCCGCTCCCGGCTGTTAAACCCGCTATTGGATATTTTAAGCGCCTCTCCTATCACGGTACCCTGTACGGGTACTGCGTCGGGCGATGCATTCTGGATGTACATGGCGGCCGCGCCATGATCGGTGGTAAGCGGCATCTGCATATAGGCCCTGCCTGCAAACAATACCAGGCCAATCCGGTCATTGTCCATTTTATCCATCAGCTTGGTTACAAATTGCTTGGCTTTTTCCAGCCGGCTGGGTTTTATATCTTCCGCCAGCATGCTGTTGCTTACATCCAGGGCCACCATCACGTCTACCCCTTTCCGGTTAATATTATCGGTTACTCCCGGGCGTTGCAGGTTGGCAGCCGCCAGTACTATCAATATAACAGCTATTGCAATCAGCATGAATTTAAGCGCAAAGCGCAGGGGCATATAATTCTTTACCAGCATGGCCACCAGCTGGGGATCGCCCATTTTACGCTGCATTTTTTTCTTCCAGCGGAGCACCCATACAAACAATACCACCAGCAAAGGCAGCAAGACCAGGCCTGCCAGAAACTCAATATGTTCAAACCTGAAATTCATGCCGGGTGAAATTACAGGTGTAACCCTGAAAAAAGCATACCAAATAAAAAAATTAGGAAAATTTTGTTTGCGGCAAAGCATTCCACGCGATGAAGCAAAAGTTACAAAGACCCAAAGAAAAGCGGAATGAACGCTTTGTGTCTTTGTTTCTTTGCGTGAAAACGCTTGAAATATCATTTTTTACCCAGGAAAAAGCCTTTCTCCTTCAGGATGTTTTTGAGCATTTGAAGACGTGTGGTACGCAGATCGTTCTTTGGATCAGCCGAGATCAGCTGTAGCACAAAGAAATAGGGATGCCTGTTTTCTTCTATCCAGCCCGTTATCCAGCTGACGGTATTTCCATTTTCTTTGGTACCGGTACCTGTTTTATAACTTAGTTTGTAATTGGCATTGTCTTCCTGTAGCATTACCCCACGGACTATTGTCTGCGTACTCTTGAAAAAAGGCAGCTGGTCAAAATACAGTCTTTTAACCAGGCCCATCTCTTCGTCGGCCGTTACTTTCAAAGAATTGTCCAGCCAAAACATGTCCAGGTTGTTTTTAATAACGAACCTGCCATAGCGCTGTCCATACCCGAGCGTATCCAGCCAATGCTGCATGGTATCCTTGCCAATACGGCGGGCCACTTCCTGGTAATAGGGTACCGCAGAAACCTTAAAAGCTTCTTTCATTGTAAGGTCTTTGTTCCAGTCTTTTGCCGTATCGGCGCCATGAAAACGGACCACACCATCCCAGGGAATGACCATATTTTCATTGCTGATCCGGCCCGTTTGAAGGCCAATCAACGAGTTCACAATTTTAAAAGTGGAAGCGGGCAGGTAAGCACTGTCTTTAAAAGCTGCCAGGTTATAAATGGTAAACTGGCCCTGCGCGTTATCAAACAAACCAAAGCACCCGGTTACATGGGCGCTGTCGAAATATACCGAAAGACTTTTATCTTCTGTAACATTGTTGGATGAACAGGAAAAAAAGTAAAGCGCAAAAAATACAAGACCGATCCGTTGCATGGGTATCCTTTTCGCAAAGGTATTCTTTTGCTTCTCAAAAAGTTCCTTCGTTCGAAAGTAAGGTTTACTTGCCCGGTGTACGGTTTAGACAGAACTGGTTATATCGGTTGCACCCGTTGCATCGGTTGCATACTTGGCATCAACCGCATTAATTGTGTCAATCGCGTTAATCGCGTTAAACGCCTTAATCGCATCGGGCTACACCCGATGCTTGCAGACATCACCCCTTCGGGGCTCATCCGTTGTTACTTTTCAATAAAATCGTTTGCAGCTTTATTATTCAATTGTTTGATTGACCGGCTTTTCGATCCTCCATTTTAAGCCCTAATGTGGCGAGCGTCTGTGAGCATCAGGTACAGCCCTACGCAATACCGTGCAATGCTCTAACACCGGCCATCTAATCTTCGCAATGGTGCCGTACCCTATATCAACAAGCCATGAACTACCTAACCATCAGTTTCCGAACCCGTTTTAACCCATATCTGAAACAGGTATACAATATATTCAGGTAGTGAACGGGCAGAATAACCAGCACACCGGTCTGGTGGCAGTAATCTGGATTGATCTGTCGGTAATACTTCGCATCCGGGTTGGTACTGTTTTCAAAACGGCTGATCTCTGCTGCCGAAAACTGCACCTGGAAGTGAATCTTCAGTACAAAAGGGCTGGTTTCCTTTTTTTCCAGTCCCATGCCTTCCAGCAATTCTTTTTTAAATTGAAGGATAGCGTCGGGTACGGCCTTGTCTCTCCGGGGATATACCGTTAAGGTGTACTTGCATATCATGGCGTACATAATGGGGTTGGCCATAAAACCGGTAATGTACAGGGGCGTTAACGGGTGCTGTACTTTAAAACGCATAAAGGTTGAAAACAGCTTTCCCAGTGGGAACCTGCTGCTTTGCCCGCTTTTCAGCAGGCCGAGGGCGGAGCGGCATATCATCACTTTTTTACCATTCATGGTACGCGGGTAAAATGCCGCGCTGAAAAAACCAACGGGTTCTCCCTGGTTATACAGCAGCGTAAAATCCATTTCAGCAGGGTGTTGCGAAAAATAATACTGCCTGAATTCACGCCAGCTCAGCAGGGGGTTAAGTGTTTTCCTGAATATTTCATATAATAATTGCATGGGCGTGTCAGATGCGTTGACATCACTCAACGTAAAGTTTTTAAAACGAAACATGGTGTTGTTTTAGGTTACTGTTTTATTGTTTAAAACCGTAGCCTCCGGAAGCTTTGTAAACTGTTCAGTACTGATAAATAAGCATGCATCCGCCAACCAGTCGGCAGAGCCGGCATTTTTACCGGGGGGCCGCTGTATAGCAACACAAACATCCTATGTAGCAGGAAGAAAAAGAAGCAGGAAGGACAGCGAGGGGCCAGAAAGTGACCAATCAGGGGTTCGGATGAAGAAAAAGGCGAATGGCCCGTAGTGCCTTGTCTTTATTGGCTTCGTTAATAATAAAATTTTTCTCGTTCATTCGCCAGACGAGTTCAGATTTTCCACGACCTTCCAGTAAAGCCACCTGTATGATTTCGGTATCATTAAACCGGGCGATAAAATCGGGCAGGTAACTGTCGATAAACTTTAACGGTTCGTGGCAACGATACACTTCTTTGTTGTTGAGCAGGAAAAAGAAATTATTTTTCTGACTGCTGCCACTAATCGGGTTATAACTGGTAATGGTTACTACCGTTTCCCATTTAATAATTTTCCGGAAGAAACCCTGTTCTTCACTTTTCGCTTTGACCAATTGCACATTGAAAACCGCCGCCTCATTGCTCGCCGTTGCGGCCGTTTCCATTTTAATTTTTAGCAGCTGCAACTTCCGCTTTAGCTGGTTATCTGTAAATGGTTTTTCCATTTTATCAAGAAAATCGCTGGCACCCATATTGCCGGCCCGCCGAAAATTTTCAACATTGCTGTAATTGGTCAAAAAAACAATGGGCAGCCGGGGAAAATGCGCAGCAATATAATTTCCGATATCCAGGCCGTCTTTACTGCCATTTATTTCAATGTCAAGAATCGCCAGGTTTACCCGTTGTGTGGCAACAATTTCAACGGCCGTTTCATAATTGTCGATGATGCCGCCATCCGGCAAACTGATAACATGGTATCCTTCCGATTGCAGCAACCGCTCTACATGCCTGTATACTAGGCTATCGTTTTCTACAAGCAATATATTTTGTTTTGTATTGTTCATGGCTGCGGGTTACCGGGATAATGTATCATAGAAAGATAATTTCAAATCCTGCGCCGTTGTCACTGCTGGTCAGCAACCGACCGTTAATAACGGTTGCAAGCTCCTGTATAATGGACAGGCCCTGCCCTTTGTTGATCACAATGGGCAAACCCCTGCCATTGTCTTTTACAGTAAGGTGATAGGCATTGCCTGTCTCCTGTTGCAGCTGCACCATTATTAAACCGGCTTTGTCTTTATCGAAAGCATATTTAAAGGCATTGAATACAAGTTCGTTTACAATGAGCCCGATCTTACCGGCGGTAGCGTTTTTGATGCTGCAGGGTGCCTGCACGGTCAGTTGCACTTTATCGCCGGCGGCAAAGGCAAAATGAATATTATCACAGATCTCCTGCAGGTATACCTGCATGTCTACCCATTCGGAAAGCTGGTTGTCTTTAAAAATATGGTATAGGGCATTCAGGGGCTCCAGCCGGCTGTTGAGTCTTTCAAAAGAGCCCGGGTCTGTGCTGTCTTTTCCGGTGTGACTTACCAGTACGTTTACCTGCTGCAGCATATTGTCTACCCGGTGAATAACATCTTTTTGCAACTTTTTAATGGTTGCTTCATTTTCTTCTGCGCGCAGGCGGCTTGTTTCTTCTTCTTTCCGGAAATGATCGGCTCTTTTACGGTTTTTGTATTGCTGCCAGGCCAGCAATGTCAGCAATAAGGCGCTCAGTGCCACTACGCCAATGACTAAATTCTTTTGTTGAATCTGCTGTTGGGTGATCTGGTATTGCTGGTGGGCTGCCTGCAGGCTGTCTGCCTGCCGGTGCAGGCTATCGTCTTTTAAACGAAGCTTGTATTTTGCTTCCATTTCCAGCAAATGGGTATTGTACTGGAAAGCAATGGTGCTGTCGGCCGACGCAGGTGCAACCGTAAAAGGATTAAGGGGAAGCGCTTTTTCTTCCAGTGAAAAATGAGTTGCTTCTCCGGCAAACGCCAGCCGGGCCTGTTGTTTTTCGGCAGCAGACAGTTTATTTTGCCGGGTCATTTTTTCCGCAACGGTATCAACCAGCTCGGCAGGAAATACAGCTTTGGCCTGTTGATAGGTAACTGCAATGATTGAATCATTTTTTTCGCCGTGCAATAGCTTATTTTCCATGTCGTAGCCATTGTCTGCCAGTTCTATCAGGGGTTGTTTAAGTTGCTGTGCTATCTTTTTTGATTCCCCATAAAAAAAGCTGGCGCTGTCTTTCATACCGCGCCAGGTATAGTATTGTCCAAAATGGTTGGCGGCCAATGAAATGCCCAGGCGGTTATTGGTCTGCCGGTAAAGACTGTCTGCTTTTTGTATGTACAGTTTCGCTTCGTCGAACTGGCGTTTGGCCAGTAACAACCTGGTAATGGCCAGGTATTCGTCGGCTATTTTAATGGGTTCTTTTCCCTGCTCAAACACCTGCAGGGCCTGTTGGTAGTATTCGGTTGCCTTTGCCATATCACCCCGGGCCTGAAAAGAGAGGGCCAGCAGGTCGTACGATTCGCCCCAGTCTACATAATCTTTTATGCTGGCATAATATTCTATGGCATCAAAGATATAATTGCTCGCACTGTCTGATCTGCCCATATAAATATGAGCAGATGCAATGCCCAGTTTTGCACCTGTAATGTACCAGCGATCGCCGCAGTCTTTGCCATCCGTTAAGGATCGCTGGTACCAGGCGAGTGCTTCTTTTGGTTTGAGTTGTTTGAGCAACCAGGCACCCCTGATCATATATACCTGTGTTTGAAAGCAGGTTAGCCGCAGAGAATCTGCCAGGCGGATAGCCTCATTGATACAGCCATCCGCTTTTTGCAGCTGGCCATCATTCAGCAGGTCGGTTGCATACAATTGCAGGCTGTTAAAAGCCATATAAGGGCTTTTGTATTTATAGGCGTACAACAGCGAAAGAGAATCATGCCGGTAAAGCTCGGGCACGCGAAAACTTCTCACTGCTGCGGCAAGCTGCCGGTAAGCAAGGGACACGATGCTGTCGTTGTTCCATTTTTTACCGATGGCCAATGCCTGTTGCGCACAGGCATAACTGCGCTTGTAATCCGTTTTAACCAATGAATCGGTGAGGGCCAGCAATTTTTTACAGGTAAGCAGATCTGCTTTTTCCTGTTGCCCATAGTTGCAAAACGAAAGAAGGAGTAGTAGAAAAGTAAGGAGGGGCGGCTTCAATTTTTTTTCTTAAAAATAAGAAGTTTTGCGGGATGCAGTTCCGTACATACCAACACAGGTTTTTATTGTTTCTTAAGTTTGACCAGCGGGTACTGTTTTCCAAAGTTTAGCGAAAAGCTGCCAACCAATAACACCGTGCTGGCATCAACGTTTATCATATCACTTACCCCGCCTGGTTTGTAGCCCAGGTGAAAAGAAGTATCGGCCACGCCACCGGCACTTACATAGCTGAGGTATGTATTGGTCTCCTGAAACTGGAAGCTTGCGTAACGGCCTACCAACAGGTTATTATTCGGTAGTACGAGTATGGAATGCACATCTTCAAAACCTACCTGCGGACTTAAAAAAGTCTTATCAAGCGATCCGTCGAGGTTCAACCGGGCTATTCCGTTGCACAGCACACCGCCTATTCCTGCAAAGCCGCCACCTATCAATACTTTGTTATCGCTTTGCAGCGCCAGTGTGGTGATAAAGCCATTTATATAACTGCCGGACAGGTGACCGCTCAAAACATAGGTTTTATCGTATACGCCGTCGGCGCTCATTTTAACCACATTGTAATTGATGCCGTCTTTAAGTGTAATCGCACCATAGCCCGTGGCCAGCAAGCTGCCATCCGGAAATGGCAGCAGGCAATCTATCCCATAAGTATCGCCCGCACCAACAGGCGACACAAAAGTGGGATCTACGCTCTGGTCGGCATTTAGGCGGGCAATGGCACTGGCATACCCGCTCGGGTTACCGGCAGTGGAAGATTTATATTCAAAAGCGCCGGCCATGATAAGTTTGCCGTTCGGCAGCAGTTGCACGCATTTAACATCAATCGATTGATTCTGGTAATAGATACTGAGTGGCGGGATGTTGAAACTGTTATCCAGCGTTCCATCTGCATTAAGTCTTACAATGCCTTTTCTGCCGCTCGACAATACAAATGAACCCACCACTACTATTTTTCCATCGTCCTGTATGGCAAAGCTGTTTATTTTTCCGCTGTTAACCAGTTCAGGAAGCGGCGTAAAAGTTTTGTCGATGGTGCCATCTTTTGCCAGCCGTAAAAACCATTGGTAGCCGCGGATGAGCAATTTTCCGTCTGCCTGAAATTTCGCCTGCTCACCCTCCGTACCTCCCGACAATACATTGCCCGAAGAATCTACGGCATAAGCTTGCTTGATTACAATGGGCGGCATGCTGCCTCCATTACCCGAGCCACCAGATTTTGAACAGGCTATCAGCAGAACAATTGAAAAAAACAGCAATAGAACGCCCGGCAGGCTATTCCGTTTGTAATAAATAAATCTTGTACGCATTAATAAAATTATTTGAGGGTAAATACGAAGTACTGAACAGATCGCTAACTTTTTACTTTTGTTTTGGAAGCTGGTTTGGTTGTTTTAGCAGGTTTGTCTGCATCTTTATTTTGTTGCGCAGCGGCCTGCCCCGATTTTTCCCTTGCCAATGCCATCGCTTCCATTTTGCGGGAAACTTCTTCTTCCTTATCGATTAACTGGATTAGCTGGGTAGCAACCGGGAGGTTGGCGGAGTTCAGTGAGGCCGACATCTGCAATGCTTTTTTTGCCTCCTCGTTTTTCCCGGCATATACCAATCCGAGGCCATAGTTGTACCAGGCATTGTCTTTTACCTTGTCCTTTACCTCTTTGCTTTCTGTATAATTTTTTAAAATGGCCAGGCCCGCGTCGGTATTATTGATTTGCAGGTAGCTGACAGCTTCTTTCAATTGTTCAAACGGGCTTTCGAACAAACCTGGCTCGCCCAATTGCAATACGGTACTTACTCCGTAGGGCACCACCAGTTTGGCAATCGCTTCGCTTAAATCTTTTATGGAAGCCCGGGTAATTTCGCCGATATCCAATTTATTGGGTACCTGGCATTCTTCTTTGGTGCGTTTATCTACCGGCGTTATAACGGCATCGCTGTAAATCATTTTGCCTGTTTTTACATCCAGTATTTTTAACTGTATGGTTACGTCGCCCTTCACCTGGTAATAGTAAGTGCGGTTGCAACCGTTTACCACAATGCCCTGGTCGGCATAGATCAGCTTCTGCTCCAGTTTCTGGCTCTGTATGCGCCCGGATATCAGCAATGCATTGCTGAGCTTTTTATTGAGCAATTGTTTGGTCTGCTCGTCTATTACCTGCAAATCCCTGGTATGCTGGCTGCCCAGTATATTGTCCAGCGCATTCCTGTCCAGTATTTCCATGGTATTTGCTTTAAAAAGCTTTGCGGTGAGGGCATCGGTCAGGTCGAGGCTTTGCTCGGTTTTAGAACCCAGGGGACCAACGATATCGCCTACCGCAATTTGCTTGTAGTTGCTGAGGTCAAGCTCTGGCGGTCTTTGCTTAACCAGCGTAAGAGAGGGTTGCGCACTGGCGGAAAGGCCAATAAAGGCGAGGCTGAGAACAAAAAAGAGTTTCATAATGGAGCGTTTAGATCAAAATTGAAGGTTTAGGGTGAAAGGCATAACGGTAAGGGATAAGGTTTAATGGCTGTTATATAACAGGTATGAAACAAAAAAATTGATGGCTGTATGGGTTGGAATTGGAATCCGATTGTTCAGGAGGATGCTGGAAGCCGCATTGTAAAAATGAGGCTTCGGTAAATAGAATCTTGTCCCCTGTTAAAGGACAACTGAAAATAATTATCTATAAAAGGCCTTCTTTTTTCAGAAAGGCGGCGGCTTCGGCCGCAGATGAGAAATTGTGATGAAAGAATTCGCGCGATTTCTGCAGAAATCTTTTGCAATAGGTATCAATGGTGCTCACTGCTACGCCAAATTGCTGTGCCAGTTGTGCCTGTGTACTGCTGGGTTCATAGGCGAGCTGGCGGGCTGTTTGCAGTTCCTTGGGTGAGAACACTTTCATACCCAGAAATTGCTCTACCACCTGCCGCATGATCTCCCCGCCTCTTTCCAGCTCCTGTTCGCCACGGTTATTAAAGAAAACAGGGTTCAGGGCTTCGCCGTTATAGTCGCCGATAAGGGTAAACTCATCGATATAAGAGGTAAGCCTGTTTTTTTTATCGTATTGAAAAACGGAGGATGTTTTCTTGGCCAGCAGGTAATGACCTTTATAATGCTTAAGGGCTACCAGGCTGGAATAGCGCTGCACCATAAATTCAAGTAAAAACTTACCTGTGCACAATGTCTGGTAGAGTTGTATGGCAACAGCGATGAGTGATTTCTGGCGGCCCGGATGTACAATGCCCCAGTATTTTTTCAGGTTGAATTCTTTTTCGTTATAGCCCAGCCAGCGCTGTATACCGTAAGCCCCGGTCATTTCAAAATTAACGAGGTCTACAACAAAAAAGAATCGCTCGCTGCCGAGGGTACGTTTTAAAGACTCTATCTCCACTTGCTGTTGCTGAATGGTTACCTGTAGTTTGTCCAGGTGCGGTGGAAATAAGGCAGTAACGGTGTTCTTCAGGGCGTCGAAATCACTAGGGTTGATTCGGCTTATCAATCGAATTTTTTTTCAATATAACTATTTATCCAATAGGATATTATGAGGACTTATTCACATTGCATTCATTACTCTTTGGGCAGGCCGTACAGGCTAACCAGTTTAAGGAATACGCCGTTGGTCCAGCCAAACCCATCCTGCGAGGGGTATTCGCCGCCGCCTGCGGCTACTTTGAGATCAGTAACGTTGTATTTCTCCATCAGTTTACCGGTCTGGTTAAATACGTCGAGGTTCAGCTTAAGCCAGCGCCCGGCAATATCCCTGGCCAGTTCTTTCTGTCCGCAACGGTCAAGGCCCCAAACCATCATCCATTGCAGGGGTGCCCATCCGTTGGGTGCATCCCATTGCTGACCGGTATTGTTTTCGGTTGTTACGATGCCCCCGTCTTTCAGCAGTTTTGTTTTTATTACTTCTCCTACGCGCCGGGCCAGCAAGCTCATGTAGTCGGGTTTCTGGTCAAAAAAACAGAAAGGATAAATACCTGCGGGGGTAATAGCGGTTGATTGTTGCTGGTTTACAAAATCATAATCGCTGTAATAGCTGATGGTTTTGTTCCAGCAATATTTATCAATGGCAGCCAGGCGGCTGGCTGCTTTTTCGCGGAAAGTGGCCGCAGCGCTGTCGTTGCGTTGTAATACCGATGCTTTCGCTATCACCAGTTCCAATTTATACAGCAGGCAGTTGAGATCTACTGCAACCAGGTTGGTGGTTTGTATGCTGGAAATATTTTTTTTATCCGCAAACCAGCGGCTGCTGAAATCCCATCCGCTGGCAGCAGCGGCACGAAGATCGCGGTTCAGCTTTTTTGCTTTGTTGTCAGGCAATTTTGATGCTAGGGTCTGATCTTCATAATACGCTTCCTGGCGGGGTATATCCAGTTCATCCCAATAACGATTCAATACAGCGCCGTCTTTACATTTTACGGCACTTTTAAAAGCCTGCAAGGGTTTAAGCTTATCGCTGCCTTCCATCCAGTAATTATATTCTTTCTGCAATTGCGGCAAATAAGTAAGATAGGTGGCATCTCCTTTTACAGAGGCCAGTAATTCAACCATCAGGCTGAAAAAAGGAGGCTGTGAACGGCTGAGGTAATAACTTCGGTTGCCATTGGGTACATGACCAAAACTGTCTATCAGGAAAGCAAAATTTTTTACCATATTTTCCATCAGGTCCGTTTCACCGTTTTCCTTTAAGCCCAGCATGGTAAAATAGCTGTCCCAGTAATAAATTTCCCGGAACCTGCCGCCCGGTACCAGATAGGGAAAAGGCAGTGGCAATAAAGAACTGCCTTCGATTGGTTTGTCGGATTCTCTTTTCAATACGCTCCATAGATTCCTGATATGCGCCAGGATATCTTTTTCCTTGGTTACATAGTTTAACTGGGGCGCTGCGGGGGGCTCAAAATTTTCTTCTGTAAATAATTTAATGGAGAACCGAATGGCCGGGTTGCTGGTAATTTTCTGGTAAGCAGCCACAATTTCTGCCGGTGATTTTTTGGGGATGCAGTCAACAAATGTTTTACTATCGGGGAACACCCTTGCCATCTGCACATCATGAAAAAAACGGCCATATAGTTTGTCGGGCGTGGCCGGCGCCTGCGCAAAAGACCGGGCCGACAGCCAGCACACGATCAGGAATAGGATTTTTTTCTTCATCATGTTAATATGCAGTACTAAGATAGGTAAAAGGGAATTGCTGATGGACGGATTGTTGGGATTTTGCGATTCCGACAGGTTGGGATCTTGACTTTTCCCTTTGTCTACTTTAACAAATTCAGATCCGGCTGCGCATATTTGTATACCTTAAAATACACGGTGGTTTTGGTCTGGTGTACGCCTTCCAGCTTCGACAATTCATTGATAAATTCCACCAGGTGTTCATTGTTCCGGCACATTACATCCACTTCCAGATCGTAATCGCCGGAAGTACCCGCCAGGAAGCTCACTTCCGGCATCTTTGAAATCTTCTGCGCTATTTTTTCTTTAAGCGTGGCAGGGCGTATGTACACGGCAATATGCGCGTAAGAATTAAAACCTACTTTATCCGGGTTAACCCGGCCCACAATATTGATGGTACCCTCTTCTATCAGCTTATTGAACCGGGTGCGGATGGTGCCGATGGATACCTTAAGTTTTTTTGCAATGACCGTAAAAGACATACGGCCATCTTTTTGCAGGTAGGATAAAATAGCAAAATCAAGGTCGTCAAGCAGGATGCTGTCTTTGCCCATAACGAAGGGTTGTTTCCAATTTATACCTAAAAATAGTGTTATTATTTTGCGAATTACTAAAAAAATTTTAATTTACTGGCTTATTTCTGCAAAATTTATAGTTTAACCAAATACCATGAAGTACGCGCCCATACAAAATTATATCAACGGACAGTTTGTACCCGCTACCGGTGGCAAGACCCTGGAAGTGATTTCGCCGGTAGACGGCACCCTGCTGTCTACCGTTCCCCTCTCTTCGGCAGCAGATATTGATACAGCAGTAAAAGCCGCCAAAAAAGCATTTCCAGCCTGGAGCAAGATGCCCATCAAAGAAAGAGTACAGGTTTTTTTCCGGTATAAAACATTATTGGAAAAAAACCTGGATGCGCTGGCTACACTTTGCAGTGAAGAAAACGGCAAAACCTATAGCGAATCAGTCGCCGAAATAGAGAAATGTATCGAACTCACTGAATTTGCCACGTCTTTGCCGCAACTGGTCACCGGCGAATTGCTGGAGGTAAGCAAGGGCGTCGAATGCCGGACAGAGAATGTGCCCCTCGGCGTGGTGGCGTCCATCGTGCCTTTCAATTTCCCGAGTATGGTGCCCAACTGGACCATCCCCAACGCATTGGCCCTGGGAAATTGCATGATCATAAAGCCATCTGAAAAAGTGCCCTTAAGCTGCGGGCGCCTCGCAGAGATCTTAAAAGAAGCAGGCCTGCCAGACGGGGTGTTCAGCGTAGTGCACGGAGATGCCGAGATCGTAAATGCCATTTGCGACCATCCGGGTATTGAAGCCGTTTCCTTTGTGGGCAGCACCAAAGTAGCCAAACTGGTATACCAGCGTGCAACGGGCAACTATAAACGCTGCCTGGCGCTGGGTGGCGCCAAGAACCATTTAATGGTATTGCCCGATGCCATACCTGGCATGACGGCGCAAAATGTAGCGGCCAGCATGAGCGGTTGTGCCGGACAACGCTGCATGGCGGCCAGTGCCATGATCGGGGTGGGTAATATCGACCATATCATTGCCAAAATCTGCGACGAAGCAAGAAAAGTGGTGCCGGGCGAGAACCTGGGGGCTGTTATCAATAAAGCATCACAGGAAAGAATTGAACAATTCATTGATGAAGCCGAAAGAGATGGGGCAAAGATCCTGGTAGATGGCCGCCATGCCAAAGTAAACGGCAAGGAGAACGGCACTTATGTAGGACCCACGGTAATCGATTATGTAACCCCCGGCATGAGTGTGGCCACAGAAGAAATTTTCGGTCCGGTCATCAGCATTATGCGCACCAATACGGTAGACGAGGCACTGGCCATTGAAAACGCCAATCCTTATGGCAATGCCGCCAGCGTGTTTACGCAGAATGGCGGCATGGCCCGTTACATCATTGACCGCGCCAGTGCCGGCATGATTGGCGTAAATGTGGGCGTGCCGGTACCCCGCGAGCCCTTTAGTTTTGGCGGCTGGAACGAAAGCAAGTTTGGTGTCGGCGATATTACGGGCAAGAGTTCCATCGCCTTCTGGACAAAACTAAAAAAGACGACGGTGAAATGGAATGCAGAGGCAGGGGTGAATTGGATGTCGTAAACCCTGCTCCCCTGAAGGGGAAACTTAGATCGGGTAAGGGTATTATGTCGGTCATTCCTTACTAATAAAATCCGACAGTCATTGCCAGATGCCTGTTCTTGCTGCTTTGGTATACGGAAAGTAAACCGAAGGGTTCACAATAGAAATCATTCAACCAGGCCATCCGTGTAAAAAAATAATTTTGAAGCAAATAAACCATGTTCTTAAAAAATAATATATGAGCACTCAAACCATTTCCGAAGCCCAGGAAATCATTCAGGAGAACCTTGACCACACCCTTTTCAGCTGGAGCAAACAAAAAGGGATTGCCCCTATTGCGGTTAAGTATGCCGAAGGCGTTTACCTGTACGATTATGATGGCAAACGATACATTGATTTCTCTTCCGGCCTCATGAATGTGAATATCGGTCATGGTAACCAGCGCATCACCCAGGCCGTGGTAAAACAAATGCAGGAAGTGGCCTATGTTACCCCCAGCTGTGTAACGAAGGCCAGGGGCGATCTGGGCAAAAAACTGGCAGAGATCTGCCCGGGTAATCTCAACAAAGCCTTCTTTACACTCTGCGGCGCTACGTCCATCGAAAATGGCATTAAGCTGGCCCGTCTATATACCGGCCGTCATAAAATACTAAGCCGGTACCAGTCTTACCATGGCGCCTCTTACGGCGCCATGTCGGCCAGTGGCGACCCACGCCGTATTGCCATGGATGCCCAGCAATCGCCCAATTTTATTCATTTTGATCTGCCTTACCTGTATCGCTGGGAATATGGGGAAGAAGCCCTGTTGAAAGAAGCAGTGGCCAGCCTGGAAAGAATGATTGCTTACGAAGGCGCTTCCAATATTGCGGCCATCCTGCTGGAAGGCGAGTCGGGCACTTCCGGTTGCCTGCAATACCCTGTTGGTTACCTCAAAGCTGTACGTGACATATGCAATGCATCCGGCATCTTACTGATCATGGATGAGGTAATGAGTGGCTTTGGCCGTACCGGCAAATGGTTTGGCTTCCAAAACCATGGCATTATACCGGATATGATCTGCATGGCCAAGGGGCTTACCTGTGGCTACCTGCCTTTTGGATGCCTGATGGTAACCGATACAATTGCGGCTAAATATAACGAAGCCGTATTGCCACTGGGCCTCACCTATTCCGCGCATCCCGTCAGCTGTGCGGCAGCGTTAGAAACCCTGCAAATTTATGAAGACGATGGATTAATAGAAAATACCGTTGAAATGGGCAAATACATGAATGCGCAGGCAGCGCTGCTGCAAAAAAAACATCCCAGCATCGGTGACTTCAGGAATACGGGATTACTGGGATGCTTTGAGCTGGTAAAAAACCGGCAGACAAAGGAACCCATGGCGCCTTTTAATGCGAAGCCCGATGAAATGGCGGTGATGAACAAGGTAGCCGCAAAGATCAAAGAACTGGGCATGTATACCTTTGTGCGCTGGAATTATATTTTTGTGGCACCCCCGCTTTGCGTTACCAAAGCACAGATCAACGAAGGACTCGGCATTATCAGCGAGGCTGTTTCAATAGCAGATCAACATTACGTTGAATGATACAGGTTGAATATTGAATTGGACGGCAGCGTATGTTGGCTTCCGTATAATGAATATGGATTAAATAATAATGACTGCTGAGCCAATGAATGCAACATTTAAAATCAAAATCAGTAGCATCTTGATATAATCAAAACATTTTCAATTGGTTATTT
>CAXTMV010000002.1:0-30787 GCA_964245425.1 uncultured Flavihumibacter sp.
GCATTTTACAGCCGATGATTATGCGCAAAAAGGAAACCTGATAAAATGCAACCCGGCCATTAAAGCGCCGCACCACCGCGAAGCTTTGTGGGAGGCCCTGCTGGACGATCGGCTGGACGTGATTGCCACCGATCATGCGCCCCATACCTGGGAGGAGAAAAACGAGCCTTATGAAAAAGCCCATGCAGGCCTGCCCCTGGTACAGCATTCCGTTTTGCTGATGCTGTATTATGTACAGCAGGGAAAAATCTCCCTTGAAAAAGTAGTAGAAAAAATGAGCCATGCCGTGGCAGATTGTTTCCAGGTGGCCGAACGCGGATATATACGCGAAGGTTATTATGCCGACCTGGTCATTGTTGATTTACAGTCGACTACCACTGTTAGCAAGGAAAATATTTTGTATAAATGCCATTGGAGCCCGCTGGAAGGCATGGTTTTTCCGGCAGCCATCACCCATACATTTGTCAACGGCCAGCTGGTTTATGGAAATGGTAGCTGGGATGAATCTAAGAAAGGGCAAAGACTGGGGTTTGACAGGAAATAAGTAAAAAGTCAACATTAAAAATTTAAAAACGCTTGCCAAGGATTTCGCACCGAAGCTTTTTTAATTTTTCCTTTTACATTTTCAATTTGAATTTTTTGAATTCGACACCATGCAGATAGACAATACCACGTTTAACGATCTTTCCATCTTTCACCAGGAAGAAGAGTCGTCTATTTTTCATAAACTGAATTTTACCGACACCATTGGCGGCAAAGACTGGCTGGCCCGTTTTTTCAGTGAGCCGCTGAATGATCTCAAAAAAATAAATGACATCCAAAAGATACTGCAATGTATAGCCGCAAAAGATGCTGCCTGGACACCCGCCATCACCAATGGAACTGTTATGGTGATGGAAAAATTCTATGAAACACCGGTAGATACCCTCCCCGATCGTCCCAATATAGCCAATGCGCTCACCTATAAATTGCTGCATGCGCCGGATTATTCGCTGGTCCGGTATACCGTAGGCCATTTTGCCGATTTTGTAAGAGGTATTTTTGACCTCGTAACCCTGTTCGACAACGACCAGAGCCCGGCAACGCTGCGGCTGTACATACAACGTGCCGGCCAGCTCATTGGCAATGAAACCATGACCCGGCTGGCGGCTACAAAAAAAGAGGTTGTACTGACGCCGCTGCAAACCATTTATTTCGGTCACTATATACGCAATCGTTTTAAAAACGCGGCCCTCGAGCTCATCGATATTTTTGGCCGGCTGGATGCCTGGCATTCCATGGCAAAAGCGGTACAGGCATTTAAGCTGTCTTTCCCCCTGTTTACCGAGTCTGCACAACCCGCACTGGAGATAAAAGACCTGTACCATATCTTATTGCCCGTACCCGTTGCCTACCATGTAAACCTGCAGCAACAGCAGAATTTTTTATTTCTCACCGGCGCCAACATGGCCGGTAAAAGCACTTTTATAAAATCGGTGGGCGCCGCTGTTTACCTGGCACACCTGGGCATGGGCGTGCCCGCCACGCAAATGAACCTGACCCTTTTTGACGGGATACTGAGCAACATTAATGTGGAGGATAATATCATAAAAGGAGAAAGCTATTTTTTCAACGAGGTGCAGCGGATAAAAAACACCATCACCAAAATAAACGATGGCAAAAAATGGCTGGTGCTTATCGACGAACTTTTTAAGGGTACCAATGTGCAGGATGCCATGAAATGCTCCGGCGCCGTTATAAAAGGATTGATCAGGATACCCAATTCCCTTTTTATTCTTTCTACCCACCTCTATGAAATTTCCGAGGAGCTCAAAATATACCCCAATATTATCTTCCGCTATTTTGAAACAGAGGTAAGGGAAGACCAGTTATTGTTCAGTTACCAGCTGAAAGAAGGGGTCAGCAACGACCGCATTGGTTACCTGATTTTAAAACAGGAAAAAGTCGTGGAAATGTTGGAAAAATTATAAGGGCGAATCGCCGTTTATTCTCTACGGATGATCTATATTTACGCATTATTTTGGTTTATTCTCCTTCGGACAATACCTACTGCCTGCCATATAAAGCATACTAATGGCCGTAAAAGACGCTTCGGCATTAAAAATGCTTATAATCAACAAATTACGCAAAAACAATACCTATTGAACCAATTGGGCATAAACCTGAAGCAGGTAGTAAAAAGATGATACCAATGGCTAATCCGCTACAAAACAAGCGCTCAACGGAACTGGATGCCCTGCGTGGTATCGCAGCCCTGTCTGTTGTCTTGTTTCATTTTACTTTTGGCTACGACAATGGATATGCGGCACTTTCGCCCGATAAATTTTATTTCCGGTACGGTTACCTGGGTGTCAATTTATTTTTTATCATCAGTGGCTTTGTCATCTTCATGACGTTGGAGAAAACCACTAGTACCCGCGGTTTTGCCATGTCGCGTTTTTCACGCCTGTACCCTGCCTATTGGACGGGCGTTCTCTTAACTGCCTCCATCACCACCTTATTTGCCCCTCCTTTACGCGACAATGCGTATACGTTAAAAGAATTGCTGGCCAATTTCAGCATGCTGCAATCTTTTTTTAAGATTAGAAATGTAGACAGCGTTTACTGGACCCTGTCCGTTGAGCTGGTTTTTTATTTCTGGATGTGGTTATTGTTCAGGATAAGAAAACTTGCCTACACGGAATGGTTTTGCCTGGCCTGGCTGCTGGCCGTGGTTTGTCTGGAAACATTTAATATTCCGTTTAGAAAATACCTGAATATCATTCTTATTCAGAAATATGCGCCTTTATTTATTGCAGGCATCCTATTCTACCGCTTAAAGAAAAACGGGGGAGCATGGTGGATGCACCTGTTGATTCTTTGCAGCCTGCTGGCCGCCTGTTACGACCTGGAATATCCCGTAAAATCTTACCTGGAACCAGTAGCCAGGCCACATATTGTTCCTTATGTGGTGATCGTTTGCCTGTATGCAGCTTTCTATTTGTTTGTGAATAACAAACTCGCTTTTTTAGCCGTTAAGCCCTTGCTTTTCCTGGGAAATATATCCTATTGCTTATACCTGGTGCACCAGAACATTGGCTATATTATTATCTACTGGTTAAAACAGGTGCTTGATAAACAGGTTTTTTATGTTCCCGTTACCGTTCTGCTGGTCACCATATTGGCCTGGGCGGTTCATATGCTGGTAGAAAAGCCGGTAATGAACAGGGTGAGGGCTTATAACAAAAAGAAAGAGGCCAAGCTGTTTGCCCCGGCCCCGGGACAAACAACCCTGATCGTAAAAAAGGGCAATCCAACCGGGATGATGGAGAAATCGTAATTTCATCCGTAAAAAATGCTACGCGGATTTATCAAACAGCTTTTTGAAGGCCTGAATGCATCCTGTAAAAAATACCTGGTTCTCTTTGTTGGCTGCTGCACCTGCATCCTGCTCAACGCCCAGCGCAATTACAGCCAGCCTGCTTTTGATGTGCAGCATTATACTTTTAACCTGGTGCTGAACGATGATAATAACCTGGTAAAAGGTTCAGCTGTCATTACCATTTCATTTCTTCAGTCCGTTACCGGGATTGACATCGATCTCGTAAAGAAAAACAGCAGTGGCAAAGGCATGACCGTGACTGCCCTGCTGGAAGAAGGCCATCCGGTACCCTTTCAGCAGGCTGAAGACTGGGTTCATATCGATGCCGCAGCCCGAAAGGGCGAAACCAAAAATTATACCGTACAATATGAAGGAATACCGGCAGACGGTTTAATCATTGACAAAACAAAATACGGACAGCGTAGTTTTTTTGGAGACAACTGGCCCAACCGGGCACATAACTGGTTACCCTGTATAGACAACCCCGCAGACAAAGCGGCGGTCGATTTTATTGTAACGGCCCCCAATCATTACCAGGTAATTGCCAATGGCCTAAAAACAGAAGAGAATAACCTGCCCGGGCAACAGAAACAAACGCATTGGAAAGAAACCGTTGCCCTGCCCACCAAGGTAATGGTGGTGGGGGTTGCCGACTTTTCCGTTAACTATGCAGGCGATGTAGACTGCATTCCGGTATACAGCTGGGTATATCCTGAAAACAAAGAAAAGGGTTTTTATGATTATGCGCTCGCAAAAGACATCCTTCCTTATTTTATACGGCAGGTGGGCCCTTATGCCTATCGCAAGCTGGCCAATGTACAATCCAAAACAAGGTTCGGCGGCATGGAAAATGCGAGTGCCATTTTTTATTTTGAGAATTCGGTTCAGGGTGACCGTAAGCTGGAAGCGCTGCTCACGCATGAGATTGCGCACCAGTGGTTTGGTAATTCCGCAACAGAAACCAGTTGGCCCCATGTATGGTTGAGCGAAGGCTTTGCCACTTACATGACACATCTCTACCTGGAGAATAAATACGGCGCAGACAGCCTGCAAAAACGCCTGCAGGAAGATCGGAAAACGGTGGTTGCCTTTTCCAAAAAGAACCGGCAGCCCATTGTAGACACCTCAGTAAAAAAAGATTTTCTCCAGTTGCTGAATGCGAACAGCTACCAGAAAGGTGGCTGGGCACTGCATATGCTGCGCCGGCAGTTAGGCGACAGCCTATTCTGGCAGGGTATCCGTAGTTATTATGCGCAATATGCCGGCAAGAATGCTTCTACAGAAGATTTTAGGCAGGTAATGGAAACGAGTTCGGGACAAAATCTTCAACCATTTTTCCGGCAATGGTTGTTTACCGCCGGGCAGCCGGTATTAAAGAGCAGCTGGGCATATGATGCAACAAAGAAAATGCTTACCGTTACCATTGAGCAAATGCAGGCCAGCGCATTTACATTCCAGTTAGCCATGCAAGTTGAATTGCCAGGCGGAAAAGAGATCAGAACATTTGCCATAAAAGATAAGATCAGCCGTCTCGAATGGCCGCTGTCGGCGGCGCCGCCTGCGGTGGTACTGGATCCCCATACCGATTTATTATTTGAAGAGGCAGGCAAAGACAGCCTGGAAAAAAATCGCCGCTGATTACGGAGATGCCATAAATGAAACGCCTTTTTCAAAACCTGAAAAATCAGGCTTCAGGTAATAAGAAAGAACCGCCAAACCAGCACCTGCTCTTTTTACCGCGAGATAATGAAACAGGGGTTTATAATCTGTCGCCAGATCAGCCAGATTGCCTTTGCTGTTACGGGTGGGCTGCTGCAATCCACCCCCGCCGCCAATCACCAGGAAATCTTTTCCCTGCAGGCTAAAATGCTCAAACCTGTGTGCATGACCGGTAATAAACAAACGCGCTTTTGAAGAAGCAATAAAAGCAGGAACAAAAAGCTGCTGTACGCCGGTATTTCCTTTTACTACGCGGCTATTGGTATACGGTGCATGGTGGCAGCAAACAATAATGGCCTTAACAGCCATGGCCGTATCCAGGCGGGCCATGCTTGCCTTGTACCACGCTGACTGCTTTTTATTCTCGTCTGCAGTCAACGCCGCAAAATTTGAATTGAGCAGCACCACTGCTACCGAGTCGGTGACAGACAGGTAGCCAGTGGGCACATTCCCGGTAAATCTCTGCTGAAATTCTTTTTCACCTCTTTTTTTCCGGATCATTATTTCGTGGTTGCCAAGAATGCCGTACACAGCTATGTTTTTCCTGCGGCAGCTATCCAGGAATGCATCTACCTTTTTCCATCTATGACTGGCATACCCGAGCGCCACCACATCACCCAGCATGTAAAGACTGGCCGGTTTGTTTTGAAGGATGGCATCAAAAATAGCCTGTGTAGCTTTCTTGTTGTGGTCAGGCTTTAACAGTAGTTCTTCTACCAACATAGGTTGCTGGGTATCGCTTACAAAAAACATTTCTTTGCTGGTCGTATCCTGCGCAACAGCTGTTGACACAAAATAAAAAAAAGAAAGTACCGGCAGCAAAACATTTTTTTTCATACCTGTAGAATTAGCGCCAATGTAAAAATCGCCAGGCCAGTTTTATTTGCAGGTTCAGGGCCGCGTCTTTGGTATCATATGCATTCATCCATTCTGCTTCTGCCATTATACTCAGCCTATTTGAAAGCGGCTGCGTATAAGAAACTGCAATATTTGATCCCAAAACAAAGGCGCTTGATGTCACCGCTCCGTCGTAATTAAGACGGGTGGTTTCCAGGTAAGCGCCGATACCCGCATATACATTTACACGCTTTATTACTTGCATAGAAAAAACAAAGAGCAGGGGCACGGCACTCAGGTGCAGGTTACCCGGTTTGCCATTGTTGTTTACTTTATACGAATAAAAATGGGTATAGCCGCTTTCAAAACCCATCCGCAGCCGGTAGCTGGGGTACCACACAATCCGGATAGTACCCACCGGGCTGAAACGGTTAACGCTGCCCGTAAGTGCCGGCGGCTGAATATGCACTACGGTGGTATAACTGCCAAAGCCGCCCCCTATCTGCAGCACAAAAGATTTACCCACCCGGTTACTGTCAATGGCCGCATTCGGCTGCGCCCATGACCGGGTGGTCGATAACAGCAGCATCAGCACCAGGCAGGAAAACAATTTCTTATTGGTGTACATAATAGTAAAATGCAATACAGGATGGATAATTTGACAACATGCCATCAAAATGACCATCGTTGATAAAATTGCTGATAAATTCCGGTTCGTCAATCGTCCACACATACACTTTTCTGCCCTTGGCATGTTCGGCGGCCACTTCATCATTCTGCGTTCCTTCTGTAAACCTCGGTGCCCAAATCTTTGCGTTGATCTGATCCGATTCGCCCGGGCCCAGTTCACAGAGAGAAGGCACGGTGGTATAATCCGGCAGTTGCAGGAACTGGTTAAACTGGTCTTTTTCGGGAAGCCCGATCACAATATCAAGCACCCTGCCCATGGCTGCTGCTTTCTGTATATATTCCTGCTGGATGGCCCTGGTAGGTGCAATAGACGTGGTATATTTTGTATCGAGCCATACAAAAGACAATTGGGTCTGGTAAACCACTGCATCCAGCGCTTCGCGAAGCGTGGGTATTTTCTCACCATGCACCAGCCGTACAAACGTTGAGAGCTGATCGTACGTGTAGTTCTCTATCGGTCCTACCAAACCGCTTTTCTGCGTTTCCCGCAGGTTCAGGGTATTATCGTGGTATAAAATAGGTACACCGTCTTTTGTATAGCGAACATCTACCTCGATACCTGTTGAACCGAATTCGGGTGTTTTGAGTATCATGGCGACGGAATTCTCAGATGCCGGCAGCAGGTCGGATGTTCGGCCGCCCGACCGGTGGGCTGCTATCTGGAAAGGCGCCGGGCTATTGTTTAATTTACGTGTATACGACAGCGCTATTTCCTGGGTAGGATTGTCCTGCCCACCCCCAAAAAATCCGTTGAAAACAACCTTACCCGAATCTGCAACCGGGTTAGGCCCCAATAATATATTGGCGCCCCCGGCTGCATCCATGGTCAGGTGCATAAGACCTGTTTCGGTGCTGACCATCTTGCGCCAGTAGCCATTGAACAGCAATGTTCCGTTCAGCTGTTTGCCTTCGCAGATAAAGTAGGCGATGTCTTTACCAAAGAAGCCGGTCATATGGTACAGCGTATCGCCGCCCTGGATGGTATGGCTCCACTTAAGCACGGCCAGTCCACCAAAAACATCATTGCCGTGGGTAACGGTATAAACACCTTCCATAGCAGGCCGCGAAGCGGCCGGCAGAGACGCGCCTGCAGGATCATTAAACAGGTTCCAGCCCGAGGTATCGGGCATAACCACCTCGTATTTTTTCTGGCAGGAAACCAATCCGCCGGCAATAAGCAATATAGCGATCAGCTGTTTCATAAGATCAGGGCAATGGTAATTTGAGGATAGAAAATTTTCCGGTTGGTTTTATAAAACAAGGACCAGGTTTGCCAGTAGAAATAATTATTGATGGTAGAGAAAGCAAGTGCCAGGTGTTTTTTTCGGTAAAAAGGCTGCTCCAAGGAAAGGCTGAACAGTTCTCCATTGTAATAGGCCGTTCCGGAATGAATCTTGCTTTCGCCATTGGCCGCCTGGTAATAAAGATTAAAACAAACCTGTGCCTTCAGGGCAACCAGCAGGTTGTTCCTGGTTTTGTAGCCAACTGAAATGCCCGGGTAATCCATCCAGCCGGAAGCCTGGCTGTCAAAGCCGCTTACCTTTAAGAATCCAAACCAGTAACCAATATCATTACCCACAGAAAAATAAAATTTTTTGCTGACGGGTGCTACAAAATAAAGGCCGGTTGATAAATGGTTCTGCAGAAACTGGAACATGATCCGGTTATCAAAAACAAGGTTATCGGTTACTCGTCGCAGTACCCGGAAATCTCCGCAAGGGATCCGCAGCCGCACTTCTTCGGTAATATCCTGCGGTGTAGTTACCAGCGTAAGACCTAGGGAAGAACGCCATTTTTCCCTGTACATGGGATAAGGAAAAAGAATGGCAGCATGTTTTGCATAAAAAGCGGTATCCTGCGCCATGCTATGCACAGTAAACAGTGATACAACCATTAAGCTGAAAAAAATACGGGTGGCTGACCGGGGCATTAGAAAGGCATTGAAGTATAAAATGTGCACTAAAACCCTGCCGGAAAAATTGGGCAAAATTATTCCTGTTGCCGGCCGGGCATTTACAGAATGGTTACATTTACGGTTTACAGGCAAGTGCCATCACTCATTTAAGATTTGACCATGACGATCAAGGAGAAAGTGCAGGAAAAAGAAAAATCCGTAAAGACCTTACTGGACGGTCTTCGGAACCACCTGAACAATAAGCGCATTGAATGGAACAAGGCGCCGCAGTCCTGGGAGTATATCAGCACACTGGGCATTGCCGAAACAAAACTGCAGGAGCTGCTGGATTATTTAAAGGAGACACCGTAACAACCCCACCTCAGCAAACATTAAAAATGCAACCGTTACAGTAACAAAATGACAAGCCTTTTTTGAGTATGCGTTCTTGCCCATTCCTTTGAAAAGAGAATTCGTAAGGCACCAATTGCAATACAATATTCCTCCCAGCACCCCTCGTCTAAATCCTCGCTATTCCAGGTTGTTTTTCTGACCAACCATATTGAAATTTATCTGCTACATTGTTACTGCCGTCTGCGGGATAAATGAATATCGTTACACATGTTAGTTAAAACTTTTGGAAGCGCTGTCTATGGTGTAGATGCCATCACCATTACCATTGAAGTGAATGTATTGGCCGGTGCCAATTATTATATTGTCGGACTGCCCGACAATGCCGTTAAAGAAAGCCTTCAGCGGGTAGAGAGCGCTTTAAAAAGCAATGGCTACCATATGCCGCGTACCAAACTGGTGGTGAACCTGGCGCCGGCCGATATAAAAAAAAGTGGTTCCGCTTTTGATTTACCGGTGGCCCTGGGTGTATTGGGCGCATCGGAACAACTGAATAACCCTGAAAAGTTACTGAACTATATTACGATGGGCGAGCTGAGCCTGGATGGTACCATTCAATCCATTAAAGGTGCGTTGCCCATGGCCATCACCTGCCGGCGTGAGGGATTCAGCGGACTGGTGGTACCCCGGCAAAATGCCCGGGAAGCAGCCATGGTCAGCCAGCTGAACGTGTACGGCGTGTCGCATATCAATGAAGTGATTGCCTTCTTCAACGACCCCGCCAGCCTGCAGCCCACTATCGTAAACACCAGGGAAGAATTCTTTCACTCGCAATACGATTTTGAATTTGATTTCAACGACGTAAAGGGCCAGGAAAACATCAAGCGTGCGCTGGAGATTGCCGCTTCCGGCGGACACAATGCCATCCTGATTGGACCACCCGGTGCCGGAAAAACCATGCTGGCCAAACGGCTGCCCACGATACTGCCGCCATTAACCCTGCAGGAGGCGCTGGAAACAACCAAGATCCACAGCGTGGCCGGCAAGCTGCCGGAAAATGCCACCCTGATTGCCAAAAGACCATTCCGATCGCCGCACCACACGGTTAGTGATGCCGCACTGGTAGGTGGCGGCGGCGTGCCCCAGCCCGGCGAAATTTCTCTTGCCCACAACGGCGTATTATTCCTGGATGAATTGCCGGAATTTAAAAGAACCGCCCTGGAAGTGATGCGCCAGCCCATGGAGGAAAGAAAAGTAACCATCAGCCGCGCCCGGGTATCACTCGATTTTCCGGCCAGTTTTATGCTGATCGCCTCGATGAACCCCTGCCCCTGCGGTTTCTATAACCATCCCGAAAAAGAATGTACCTGTCCGCCAGGCGCCGTGCAAAAATACCTGAATAAGATTTCCGGCCCTTTACTGGACCGGATCGACCTGCATGTTGAAGTAACCCCCGTACCCTTTAATGAACTTTCTTCCACGCGAAACACGGAAGGATCACCGGCTATCCGTGACCGTGTTATCAGGGCCCGCGATATACAGGCTGCCAGGTATATCAACCATCCCGGTATTTATGCCAACGCGCAGATAAATACCAAAATGCTGAAAGAATATTGTGCCATTGATTCAACCGGCGCCACGCTGCTGAAAACCGCCATGAACAAACTGAACTTATCGGCAAGGGCCTATGACCGGATCCTCAAAGTAAGCCGTACCATCGCAGACCTCGCCGCCAGCCATGCCATCGAACCCGAACACCTGGCAGAAGCCATCCAGTACAGAAGCCTCGACAGGGAAGGCTGGGCTGGTTAGCAGTCGATGGATTGATGGGCAATTGATAGACGGGTCCCTGAACATTTACCTCATTTATCACATTCACTACATTATTGATGAAATCTTGTCATATTTCGCAAACTTGTACGAAGTTTGATGGTTAGACATCTTCATCCTGCTATCGTAAATCGTTGTCATGAAAATATTGTTATTATACCTGAAGCCCTATAAATGGTTACTGATTTTTGCACTCTTATTATCTGCCATCAACCAGGTTTTTTCTATGCTCGATCCTTTTTACTTCGGTAAAATGATCGATAAATATGCTACCCATCCCCACGAGATCGGCTTTTACAAGACGGTTAAAGTTCTGGCATCCAACGGAAAATATGAACTGAAAAAAGAATGGCAAAAAACAGGCGATCGCTCCCAAAGCGATTATATATGGGGTGTATTTGGCATGCTGGGCATTTTGGTAAGCGTGGCCATGGTCTCCAGGATTGCCAAAGCTTTCCAGGACTATTTTGGCAACGTGGTGGTACAGAAGTTCGGGGCTAAAATATTTACGGATGGTTTGCAGCATTCCATGAAACTGCCTTACCAGGAATTTGAAGATCAGCGCAGCGGCGAAACCCTGTCCATTCTTACCAAGGTGCGCACCGATACGGAAAAATTCATCATCAATTTTATTAATATTTTCTTTGGCATCATCATCGGGATCATTTTTGTCTGCATTTACTCATTTCAGCTGCACTGGTCTATTGTACCTATTTATTTAGGAGGGATGCTGCTGCTGGCTTTGCTGATAAGCCTGCTGAGCCGGAAGATAAAAGTCATCCAGAAAAAGATTGTAAAGGAAACAACCGCGCTGGCAGGTTCCACCACCGAATCATTGCGCAATATTGAACTGGTAAAAAGCCTCGGCCTTACCCAGCAGGAGATCAATCGCCTCAACACCAATACCTATAAAATACTGGGCCTTGAACTGAGAAAAGTGAAAAGCATTCGCACACTCAGTTTTATTCAGGGTACTTTTGTAAACTTTTTAAGGCAACTGATCATGTTTACCCTGCTCTGGCTGGTGTTCAGAGACAAGCTTACCGTTGGCCAGGTAATGACACTGATGTTCTATTCCTTTTTTATTTTTGGGCCTTTACAGGAAATCGGGAACATCATTCTTTCTTACCGAGAAGCAGAAGCCTCGCTTAATAATTTTCATACCCTGATGCAGAAAACACCGGAGCAATACCCGGCTGCTCCCCTGCACCTGGGGCCTATCAAAAACCTGCATTTTAACAATGTTGCTTTTAAACATGCATCGGCTTCGCACCGGGCCATCGAAAACATCAGCTTTACTGTTAAGACCGGAGAAACCATTGCATTTGTTGGTCCCTCCGGATCAGGCAAATCTACTTTGATGAAATTACTGGTAGGCTTGTACCGGCCATTGGAAGGATCCATTTTATACAATGGCCTCGACGAGAATTCCATCAGCTTTGAAGATCTCCGCAACCAGATTGGGTTTGTAACGCAGGATACCCAGTTGTTTGCGGGCACTATAAAAGAGAACCTGATGTTTGTAAACCCAACGGCCACCGATGCCGATTTAACGGATGTGCTTGACAAGGCCTCCTGCACCAACCTGCTGACCAGGGCCGAAAAAGGGCTCGACACCATGATTGGCGAAGGCGGACTGAAATTGTCTGGTGGCGAGAAACAACGCCTGTCTATTGCAAGGGCCCTGCTGCGCAAACCGCGGTTGCTGATATTTGACGAAGCCACTTCTGCCCTGGATTCGTTGACCGAAGAAGAAATTACCAATACCATCAAGGATGTGTCGTCACAACAAAATCAGATAACGGTACTGATTGCACACCGGCTGTCTACCATCATGCACGCAGATCGGATTTATGTGCTGGAAAAAGGACTGGTGATAGAAACCGGCACCCATTCAAGATTGCTGGAAGAAAAAGGTCTTTATTATGCAATGTGGCGCCAGCAGATCGGCGAAAGAAAAAGCCTGCACCTGGCGTAATACGCGTTCATTCTTTTCAGTTCTTCGTTCAATGGCGGGTGGTTTGCCGCACCTGCCAATCAACCAATCAACTGATCAAATAACTAAGCCGGCAGATTTGGCGTAAGATGAGCGTAAGAATAAAAAAGCCCCGGTAAAAACCAGGGGCTATATGAGATTGGGTAAGTAAGTTTCTAATAAACGTACAAAACTTGTTTTTAGTATGTGGGCGCTTCCATCAAAAAGACAGCGGCACGTCCAGCTTCACACTAAAATTGCGCCCCATATTATAAATGCCCAAATGCCCGCGCGGGTCCGTGGGATAAGGTTCAAAATACTTCAACCGGTTCAGGTGGTCCTGGTAGGCCACATCAAACAGGTTATTCCCGAACAGGTAAATGTTCAGGATGGTATGCCCTTTCTTATTTGCGATGCCCGTACCCACACCGGCGTTGAATAAGGTATAACCGGGCGTAGGCGTTTCTGTATTGTCTGTCAGGTACACCCTGTCCTGCTTGGCATAATAAGCCACCTGTACTTTTACAAAACCGTTTACCAAGCTTGCTTTTTTGATAGCAAAGTCGAACCGCAGTTCTGAAGTACCGTGCAGGGGGGGAATAAAGGGCAGGTATTTATTGCTGTCTGACTGCAATTTAGGATCGATGCCTTTGTTTCTTCCATATACCACCGACAAGCTGTTTTCAAAGTGCAAGGGTTTAACCGGGTGGATATCCACGCTCAATTCTCCGCCGTATAAATTGGCTTTGCCCTGTTGAAAGCGGTAGGTCTGGTTGCCTGGTACAATCACTGAATCGGTTCCATTGCTGTTCAGCAGCCGCTGGTTAAAAATATAATTGCTGATGGTATTATTAAATAAACCAAGGGTTATTACGGCATACCGGGAAGAAAAAGCAAAACCCAGGTCTTCCTGCACGCTGAATTCGGGTTTGAAATCGGGGTTGCCGATCTGGTAAATATTGGTGCCCGGGTGTACACCGTTGGCAGATATCTCCAGTATATTGGGTGCCCTGAAGCCACGCGAAACATTGGCTTTTACAGACAGTTTTTCATTGAAATTATAGGTGGCACCCAGGCTTCCGGAAATGCCATGGAAATGATAGTTGGCTGCTGCAAAAGGATGATCCGTTCCGAGTATGGTACTTGATATGGGCCGGTCAAAGCCGGTAACCGGATCCACCGCCGTAAACAGGGCATCGTTTTTAAACGTACGGCTGTCGTAGCGAAGGCCGCCCGCAACATCCAGTTTTCCCACCGTTTTCTTCAACAGCGCAAATGGGCCGGCGTCGAACTGGTGGTAAGAAGGAATGATGAATTCCGTTCCGTGTGTTACGTCGTTTGTCTGGTACATCCCGTTTATACCGGCAGACAAATTCCATCCCTTCCATTCAGGAAAATAATATTTCACATCATACGAGATCGTATTCAGTTGCAGGTAGAGGCCGGGTATATCGCTTAGTACCGGGTGGCTGAACTCTCGCCGAACACTGCGCTGAAAGCCTACATTCACCGAGAGCCGGCCACTGCCCAACGTAAAATTATTGGCTGAATAAAAACGATAATGCTGTACATGCTGGTGCAGGGGGGTAATCTTGTACGATTTTAGCTCTGCATCCGATACAATGGGCCGGATGGTATCGGCTTCTGAAATTTGCTTGGTGAATTTCCTGGACGCGGAATCCCTGCTGCCGTCCGGTATCTCCTGTAAGTCGTCATATAATTCCAGCCCGATATGAGAATAGCCCCATTTCTTGTGCAGGCCCAGTGACAGGCTGGCATCGGTTTCTTTGAAGCCCGTATTGTATACCCTGCCGTCAATTTTATCACGGTAATTAGTAGCCGCTTTATGCGATACCCGTGCCATCCATTCAAAACCGTTATTTGTACCCGCCATCATGGCGGAGCCGCCAAACAAGCCATTATTGCTTTGGTATTCGCCCATGATATTGCCAATTGTTTTTCCTTCAGGTGCAGGCTGGTAGGGAATCAGGTTCACCACACCGGCCAATGCATCTGAGCCATAGCTTAAACTGGCAGGCCCTTTTATGACTTCTATCCTTTCAATACCATATTGATCTGCTTCGATGCCATGTTCATCGCCCCATTGCTGTCCCTCCTGCCGCACTCCATCGTACAAAGTAAGGATACGGTTAAAGCCCAGGCCTCTTATAAAAGGCTTGGATACATTGGGGCCGGTGGTAAGGGCCGTTATGCCCGGCACTTTTGCAATGGCATCAATAATATTGGTATTGAGGTTTTTTATAATGAAATCGTGGCTCACCGCAACAATAGGTATCGGGCTGTGTTTTACCTGTGTTGCCTTCGACAGGCCGGTTACTACTACCACGCTCTCTTCCACCGCATTGTCTGCCAATTCAAAGTTCTCTACTACGTCTCCGTTGATCGCAATATTCTTTGTGACCGATTTAAAGCCAACATTGCGGACTTCTACCAGGTAGGTGCCGGAGGGCAATGATTTAAACATGTAATGCCCGTTAGAGTCTGCCACGGCCCCTATTTTAAGGTCGGATATGTATACCGTGGCGGCCGGTAATGGGCTGCCTGTTTTCTTTTCGGTGATCGTTCCGGAAAGCGACCCGGTAACAGCAAATACCGTCCTGCGAATGGCGGTGGCCGCAGTGCCCTGCGATAAAACAACTAAATAAGCCGGGCAAAAAACAGATACAAACAACACCCGTTGTATCAAATATTTCATGGTACTATTTTTTTGTATGCAAAACTGCTACCGGTGATAGACAACCGATTTTTCAGTATTACAAATGAATGTATGGTGGCAAACAATGGGCTACCGGCAGGTAACCGGTTGTACCCGTGCAGGCGGCCTGCACAGAATCAAATGGTTGCTACAGTGGCAGGAGGTCCTCGCAGCTCAAAAAAGAAATAAGGAGAAGAATAGAAATGATACAAGGCTGCGCCGGTCTGTACAGAATAACAGATGGGTGCCGCAAAATCGAAATGGGCGATATCGGCCGTGAACAGTGATTCCGCAACCAGGTCATCGCATTTGCAGGTAAAACCGGTATGGCTTAACTGGGTGGCATCACCGGTGGCAGCCAGGGCCGTCTTGTCTTTGTGGTTGGCAATGGCATCGTGCAACAATTTCTTTGGTGTGATGCTGAAGGAGAAGACCAACAGCAGCACCCCGGCGATCATTTGCCTGATACTGTTTTTTTGCGCCAACAAATTTTTGCTACTTTGTTGCAAATATAAACGCTGGGCGCCAAAGAAATGCCCATTCCTGAAAAAAAGGTTATTTTTTTAATACGACCGTAAAAAGAGACCCCTTGCCAGGCTCACTTTCGCAAAAAACGGTGCCATTCAGCTCTTCTACAATACGCTTTACAATGGAAAGGCCCAGCCCGGTAGATGCTTCGCCGGCAGTAGGCACCGACGATATCTTGCTGTACTTGGAAAAAAGATTGGGCAATTCTTCCTGGCTGATGCCAACACCTTCATCCTTCACTTTGATATTCACCGCGTCGTTTGCATCGGCCAGGCTGATCCAGACATGTTTGCCGGGCGGAGAATACTTGATGGCATTTGAAAAAAGATTTTCACAGATACGGCTGACCAGTTGTTTATCACTTACCAGGTACACGTGTTTATCGACTGTCTCAAAATGCAGTTCTATGTTTTTACCGGAAGCCGCGGGCTTAAAATCGCCTACGATATTCTCTACAAACACTTTCAGATCAAAGTTTTCAAGCTGTACCCGGTGTTGGTTGGTTTCAGCTTTTTCAATGTCAAGTATCGACCTGATCAATATTTCTCCTTTGCCGGCCGATTGCCCTATTCTCTCCACCGCTTTTTTCTGGTCTTCCGTCAGGTTGGAAATATCATCGTTCAGTATGTTCAGCCACATTTTTATGGCGGCGAAAGGGGTGCTCAGATCATGCGACACAATGCTGATGAGTGAGTTCTTCTCATAATTCAGCTCAGCCAATTTTTCATTCTGCCGGTTAATGAAATCGTTTTTATACTGGAGGCTTTTGTTGGCCCTTCTTTTCTGTATCAGCAGCAACGCAATGATGAAGGCAATAACGGCCGCCGCAAGGGCCAGGAAGGTTACCGCCTTATTCCTGAACTGCGCCTCCGCCACCTGGGCCTGCAGCAGGCGGTTATCCTGATCACGCTTTTTGGCATTAAAACGTTCCTGCAGATCGGCAATGGTTTCATTGGTACCGGTATTTACCAGGCTGGTATCTATATCGTACCATTTTTGCTGAAAATCGTAGGCATTTTTATAATCGCCCTCCCTGGAATATAATTTAGCCAGCATGGAATAGCTGTCTGCCTCCTTGCTCCGGGCATTCATTTTCTGCGCCAGTTGCAAAGACTGCAGGGCATATACATACCCTGAATCGAAGTTGTTTATTTCTATAAACACATCTGCCATGTTCAGCTTGTCAATCCACAGGTCGGCCTCATTATTATCTGCCAGGTGTTGCTGGTAACATTGCCTAAAATACAGCAGGGCCTTGTCGTACTCTTTTTTTTCATAGTATACATTCCCGATATTGCTGTAAAAAGAAGAATTATTTATTTTTTTCCCCAGGCGTTTTGTAATGGCCAGGCCCTTGTTAAGATAAAACAGCGCACTGTCAGACATTTTCAGCTGGTTATAAATAGCCCCCAGGTTTACATAAGCCGTAATCACCGAGCTCACATCATGCGCGGCTTCGGCCAGCCTGGCACATTGCAGGTACATGTCTTTGGCATGTACGCGCTGTTTGGTGCTTACATAAACATAGGCCAGGTCTGTCAGTGCCGCAATCTCATAATTAACCGCCTGCAGTTTGCGGGCGGCATCCAGCGATTGCAGGTAATACACAATGGCTTTATCGTAACCACCTTTCAGGTCTTCGGCTATGCCCCGCAGCCTGCTCGATAATACTTCGCCACGATCATAATGGAGGGTAGTTGCCTGCCGGCTGATGATATCGGCGTAGACCAGCAAGGAGTCGGCTTTGGATTCGTCGAAGTCGAGGCACCGATCGTATAAAGCTTTCAGGTAATTGGTATCCGGCCGCTGCGGCATTGCCGTTACGGAAAGAAAAATGAACATAAACAGGAGCAGGTATTTCACGTTGCGGTGCTGGCTTACCGCAAATCTAACTTATTCTATCAACTTATTTTTGAGCGCATACCGAACCAGGCCCACGGTGTTGTTAACCCCCAGTTTGGCAATGATATTCTTGCGGTGGGTTTCGATGGTGCTAACACTTAAAAATAATTTTGTAGCAATGTCAACATTGCTGAATTCCTTGCAGATAAGTGTCAGTATTTCGATTTCCCGTTTCGACAGGATCTCGCCTACTTTGCGATCTTCCAGCGTAAGCGTGGCGCGAAAATCTTCTTCGCTGAGTATATCGATTTCCTTGCTGAAATAAGTACCGCCATTGAATACTTCACGAATGGCATTGAGCAATTCTTCTATGGGGGCATTCTTTAAAATATAGCCTTGTATATTATGCCGTATTAGTTTGTGTATGTAACGGGTGCCGCGCATCAGGGTGAGGTAAATGATTTTCTGTGCGGGCCTGGTTTGTTTTATTTTAACCAGGAGCTCTTCTTCATTTACATCGGGCAGGTGTACATCCAGCAACAGTATGTCGGCATCTGTCTCCGCCAGTTGCTGCAACAGGGAGGTGCCGCTGGCCGCCGTACCGGTGACCTGCATATCGGGCTGTTTCTGCAGGATGAGCCCCAGCCCTTCCAGGTACATCTCATGATCTTCAATGATAAAAATTTTGATCATGCTCCTGTAATAAACATTGATGGTAAAGAACCCGTCTTGCAGGCGGCGGCTGGCAGTTTTCCGGTATGGGATAAAAAGCAAATCATAAACACGGTAAAACTATGAAAAAGCCCCTGAAAAGGGGCAATATTGTAAAACATAGTTACGGTACCCGTTTATGGCCGCACTTTCAGCATGGGCCTTACTTGCTGTAGTACGCCGTTTTGGAGACGCGTATAATAAACGCCTGCAGGCAGGCCGTAACCGTTAAAGTCTACAGAATATACGCCCGCGGTATATTCCTGGTCGGTAAGCGTCTTAATAGAGCGTCCCAGTGTATCAATAATATGCACCAGCGTATGACCCCCTCTTGTTTTGAAGGTGATCCGGGTACTTTCAACAAAGGGGTTGGGATAGTTGATGATCAGCTGGTCCCCGGCATTGCGGTATACGTCTTCCAGCCCGGTGGTGCCGCAGGCTGCATTGACGCACAGGGGTATGTTTTGAAAATCTTTGAACATAATGGTTTGCAGATCGGTATCCTTTACACAAAACCACTGGCTCAGGAGGGAGGAATAAATACTCCGGAAATCGTATTGAAAAGGAATGTTATCATTTACCGTGGCAGCTGAAGGTATTACCGGGTTGGTTCCTATCATACCGGGTCTTACATTCTTACCGAATACAAATACAGGCGCCGCGGCGCCGTGGTCTGTACCCACACTTGAGTTTGATTTTATGCGGCGCCCGAATTCTGAAAAAGTCATACCCATTACCCGGTCCTCTACGCCCAGTCCTTTCAGGTCGTCCATAAAAGACTTAATGGCATCCGATACCTTCAGTAACAGGTTGGCATGGTTACCTACGGTGGTATCCGAAGCGGTGGTTTGTGCAGAATGGGTATCGAACCCTCCTGTGCTGACCATATAAATTCTTGTTTTTAACCCGCCCTTTACCATGCGCGCAACAATTTTAAGTTGCGCCGCCAGGTCATTGTTATCCGGGTAATTGCCCTGCGTAGGAACGGCTGCCGCCGCAGCCTTTATAACAACTGAATATTGCTGGGTTTGCTGGGCTACCAGCCGGATGTATTTTAGTTCCTTGCCCCAGGGCGTATCGGGTGCGGGGTCTACCACACCATCTATCAGGTTATAGAAATTGGTGGGGTCGGTAATGCTCATGCCCATGCTTACGGATGGACCCTGCAATGCCAGTGATGTAATGGAACCGATCTGGATGGCGAGGGGATCGGGCATGGCGCTGTTGGGAAACCCGTTCGGATAGTTGGGAAACTCGGATGCCAGGTACCTGCCCGCCCAGCCGCTGTCTACTTCTGTATCAGCATCTGATGCGCTCATCCAGATATCGGTGGCGCGGAAATGAGAAAAATTAGGCGATGGATAGCCAACTGCCTGTATAATCGCCAGCTTGCCTTCGTTGTAAAGGGTTTGCATACCGGTCATGGATGGGTGTAAACCGGTTTTATTGTTATTGGCCAGCGCCCGTATTTTATTTTGGGGGATGGCAATATTGGCCCTCGCATTGTAATAATCGCCATATCCTTCAATAGGTATTACCATATTCAAACCATCATTTCCGCCATTCAGCTGTATCAGCACCAGCACCTTATCCGTATCGGCCGTAGCCCCCCTCAAAGCGTGCATGAACGGACTGTCTGCCGAATAAGCCTTCACAGAAAAGCCACCGATAAGCGCCGGCAGTAGGGTAGTGGTTGGTATGGTATGCTTTAAAAAATCTCTTCTTTTCATAGAATATTGTTTAATACATCACGCCAATTGGTACTCGGCCAGGTTCATAAAATACCTGAACAGATCGCGCAGCCGCATGTACACGGTCTGGTAAGCCATGGTATCGGTCGGATTGGCCAGGTAAGCGTTCCACGCATTGGTCCAGTAATAATCAGATACCTGGCCGCTCAGTAAAATATTTACTTTGATGGTGGTTTTGGAAGCGTCCGACAAAGGCACGCGGTACAGGATGGCCAGTGCATCGGAAATTAACAGATTGGGGTCCCCGGGGTTCGACAATTGTTTGACAAAGGCAACCGGGTCTATCTTTATCGTCTGCCCGCTTCTTGTATAGCCGCTGTATACCAGTATATCTGTAAACTGGTTTCGCTTGGGCAAGGTATCTGAGTTGATCCACAATTCATAAAACTGTGGCGCCTGGTAATAGGATGGCCAGCCTGACACATTGGGCGGCTCTGCAAAGCCCTGGTTGCAGAGGGCTGCCTGGTAACGGATAAAATCCCACATATTGTACGCCGTTACATAATCCGTACCAGCGTCAGGAAAGACCAGGCCAAACTCACGGCAAAGGTTAATCGCAATATCCAGCGGGCTTTTAATAAGGCAACCCCTGTTCAGTGCGTCAAAAAAATGTTCGCTTTTCAGCAGGGCATCCAGCACCGGTTTAACCTCCCAGTTGCTGTTCTGGAAAAGCTGTGCCAGCGGGTCTATCACGTTGGCCTGCGCGGTGGCATCGATTGTATAATAACAGAACCAGCGGTAGATTTTTTTTACGATAAACTGCGATACTTCCGCCTTTTTACTGAAAATCATTGTCAATAGATCATCCAGTTCTGCATCGCCGGCGGTATCGCCCGTGCGGCCTGCTATGACGGTATTGTTGAAAAAAGAAGAAAACTGCTTACTGCCGGTATCATGTTTGGCAGCATTGAATTCGGAAGTGGTAGTGGGCAGGTCGATCCGCCAGCCGGTCAGCACTTTTGCAGCGGCTTTCACATCGTCTTCTGTATAATTGGGATTGTTGGCCTTGCCCAGTGTAAACAATTCCTGCAGTTCGCGGCCGTAATTTTCGTCGGGGGCAGTATTGGTATTCAAGGCCCCGTTCAGGTAACGCAGCATGCCGGGGTCTATGGTAACCAATCTCACCAGCGATTTAAAATTACCCAGCGCATTGCTCCGTAACAGGGCGTGGTGCTTGTATAGCATGATAGGGTCTATGATGGTAGCCGACTCGGTAGCAAAATGATTGTGCCAGAAAAGGTTCATCTTTTCGCGGATGCTTCTGTCCTGGTTGATCATCAGCCCAATGCTCCATTTTTTAAAAGATCCTACACGACGGTCCTGGATAGCGCCATCTTCGTTAAAATCATTTACCCAGGTAGTGCCGGGTGCAATGGCGGTGTCGGGTGTTTCTGTATCGCTGGTGGTATAATCTTTAACAGGGGGCGATGGTAAAGGCGCTGTTGGGTTTAACAGTTCATCTACGGCCTGGGTCATGCTCAAACTTTTGAAATGAGCGATGTCCTGGGGAGCAGCGCCAAACATGGTTCTTTTGAGCAGGTGTACAACCGCTTCCGTATCCCATGGGCCGCTATAAGGCGCCAGGCCGGAAAGGGTTCTTGCCGTATGACGGACCGTCTCTGGCTGAAGCTGCAGGATTTTTCTTTTTGCAGTTAGAAAGGCTCGTCTATCCATAGCGCGACGATTTTGGTTTTTCTGGATAATAATAGATTAGGCGATCTTTCGATCCACCCCATTTTAACAAACTTCAGGCCATTTGGGTTAGGTGCGATGAAATAACGTAAGAGTACTTCTTTGCAGTATAAATACGAAAGAAATATTCGTGCGGCAGGAGGCAAACTGGGTGTCGCCTTGAATCATCCAAATAGCATTTTATACCAGGAGCTGTTCTGCAGGGATTATGATCACTGCAGCAGGCTGCTAATCCTATTTATATTCCACGCTGCAGGTAAATCTTTTATCCAAATAATCTGCCTGCTCGGCGATTGGCTCACGCTAGGTGTCTCAGGTGTACGTCTCAGGCTTCACGATATATGCTCGATCACACCGGCAATGCCCTGGCCGCCGCCCACACAGGCAGAAACAATTCCATATTTTTTGTTCAGTCGTTTCATATCATGTGTAAGCTGTATGGTGAGCTTGCTGCCGGTACAACCCAACGGGTGACCCAGTGCAATGGCTCCCCCGTTAATATTTACAATGGCTGGATCGATGTTCAGCTGACGTATCACCGCCAGCGACTGCGATGCAAAAGCCTCGTTCAGCTCTATCAGGTCTATCTGCGAGAGGCCCAGGCCTGCCTGCTTCAATGCTTTGGGAATCGCTTCTACCGGGCCAATACCCATTATACGCGGATGCACACCTGCCGAAGCGCAGGCCACCAGACGGGCAATGGGTTGAAGGCCCAGCTCCTGCACCATCTTCTCTCCCATCACTATTACAAAAGCAGCCCCATCGCTGGTTTGCGAAGAATTGCCCGCCGTTACGCAACCGCCCGCCGCAAAAGCCGGTTTCAATTTTGCCAGTGCTTCCAGCGAGGTATCGGCACGGGGGCCTTCGTCGGTATCGAGCACCGTTTTGCGGCTTTGTTTTTTTCCTTTGGCATCCAAAAAAACTTCTTCTACCGTAATAGGCAATATACCCGGTTTAAAATAATCGCTTTTAATGGCATGAATGGCTTTCTGGTGCGACTGGTAAGAGAATTCGTCCTGGTCTTCACGGCTTACCTGGTATTCTTTGGCAACGTTTTCAGCCGTTAATCCCATGCTCAGGTAATAATCGGGTTCTTCTTTTGCGATGGAATAAGCAGGCACCGTTTTCCAGCCTGCGGTCGGCACCATGCTCATGCTTTCTGTGCCGCCTGCAATGATACATTCGGCCTGGCCACTCCGTATTTTGGCCGTAGCGATGGCAATGGTTTCGAGGCCCGAGGCGCAATAGCGGTTAACCGTCATACCCGGTGCATGTATGCCTACCGCCCTCGCGGCTATTATCCGGCCTACCTGCAGGCCCTGCTCCGCCTCCGGCACCGCGTTGCCTACAATTACATCATCTACTCTTTTTACATCCAGCTGCGGCATGGTAGCCAGCAGGCCTTTTATCACTTCAATGGCCAGATCGTCCGGACGGGTAAACCGAAAACCACCTCTTTTGGATTTTCCGACAGCTGTTCTGAAACCGGCTACTATATAAGCTTCCTGCATGTGTTGTAGTTGAATGCTTGAACAATGATTGAGATACAGGGGGATACCTTAACAGTTGCATCGCAAATAAATCAGCGATCAGACATGATACTATCCGCCATCCACTAAGTTGTTTATGCAACTTTCTTACTCAAATGTACAAAAAAGTTGTACGTTTTAAGTAATCTATTATCAGCCGGTTGCTGCCGCATTGCTAGCCGCTTAAGCGCTGTTGAAACAGTTAAAACCGGTCGGCTGAGGGTGGCTTGCCGGTGGTTGGCGTATACTTTTTAAAGGTCAGGGAAAAGTTTTCGGGTGAGCATTTTCCGAGCACCTGCTTTGAAAGTTTGTACCAGGTACACAAAATGAAATCACCTACGCGAAGCCCCGATTGGGCCAGCGCTGTTTTCGTTATTCGCTTGAAAGGGAACATATCTTCATAAACAAAGTCATGAATAACACCATCGCTGGTGTTTACCTGTACCTTTATAAAGGCCTCATCCGTATCAGTGGTGATAGATACAATTTTAGCCGGTAGTAAAATGGTATCGTACTGGCAAATGGTTAACGGTGGCAAAGCGCAGCAGTTCCGAACCGTATGCAGCGCGCCGTATATTACAAAACCGGACACAGCAATAATGATGATGGCGGCAACCAGTAGGCTTTTTTTCTTCTTTGTCACGTTTTTTTACTTTAATGGCCACAAAGCTCCCCCGGGCGGTTTATTGATCAAATACTCAATTTTGATTAGGCGGCAGCTCTTAAATAATTATTTTTGCTACCCATGTATACCATTCTACGCAGCTTTCTTTTCCTGTTCTCACCAGAATGGGTACACTATTTTTCGATGAACTGCCTGAAAGTATGTTGTGCCGTTCCTTTTATCAGGAAAACAGTGCGGCGTCGTTTTTCCAGCAACCATGAGCAATTGCAGCATGAACTGTTCGGGTTACATTTTAAAAACCCCCTGGGACTGGCAGCAGGTTTCGACAAGAACGCCCTTTACCTGTCTGAACTGGCGCTGCTGGGTTTTGGTTTTATTGAAATAGGTACCGTTACGCCCCAACCGCAGGACGGAAATGACCGGCCCAGGTTATTTCGTTTGCCAAAAGATAAAGCATTGATCAACCGGATGGGTTTTAATAACCACGGCGTAAAAATAGTGGCGGAAAGATTGCGTGGGTGGAATGCGAAGCAGGCCTTAAAGCGCCGATCGCCGGACGACGGTCTCAAGCCTGGCGATTCCCGGCTGATCATTGGCGGCAATATCGGCAAAAATAAAATAACGCCCAATGAAGAAGCCTGGCGTGATTATGAAATCTGTTTCCGGGAATTATTTGATTGTGTAGACTATTTTGTGGTCAATGTAAGTTCGCCCAATACGCCCGGCCTGCGTGCCCTGCAGGAAAAAGATTCGCTGCGAAAAATATTGTCGCACTTACAGACCATTAACCGGCAAAACCCGCAGCCCAAACCATTGTTGCTTAAGATTTCGCCCGATCTTACCGAAGAACAGGTGGATGATGTAATTGATCTGGCCATGGAAATAAAACTGGATGGATTGGTATCAGCGAACACAACCATTCAAAGAGACGGATTAAAGACTAATGACGCCCGGCTATCGGCTATTGGCGCCGGTGGCCTTAGCGGCAAGCCGCTTGCCGCACAGTCTACAGCAATGCTGCAATATATTTTTCAAAAAACGAAAGGCCAGGTACCTGTTATCGCCTCTGGCGGCATTTTTACGGCAGCGGATGCAAAAGAAAAACTGGCTGGCGGTGCTTCCTTGCTACAGGTATGGACCGGTTTTATTTATGAGGGACCGGGCATTGTAAAGCGGATATTGTCGGCAATTGTCAAGCGTGAAACAAAATGAATTAAGTCAGGGTGAGCCTGAACCTGTATACGCACCCGGGCCTTTGCTTTTTTTAAGTGATACGTGGTAAGTGGCAAAGTCTGGAACGCGCGGACTTTTTGAACGGCGAACCATGGACTGTCTACTACAACCGTATTGCCATAAAAGGTCCGCCCATAATAATGCCATCGTATGCTTTTGTTACTTCTACTTTTACACCGGCAGAAATAGTACTCCCAAAATAGTATTCGTATTCGCCTACCAGGCCTGTACCATGTACACGTCCTTTTGAATCTGCCACGGGCCAGCTGCTGATGGTTTGTTTGTCACCATTGGTTGTGTAAACCGGGTAAGCACGGCGGATATTATAGAAAGAAAAAGTGTAGTTAAGTCCAACCCGCAGCGCCATATTTTCTGTATGTACAGGTACAAAAAGCAATTCAAAATCAACTGTATTGGCCTTTGTATATTCCTGAACGGTATTGGTGCGGGGGTAACCACTGGTCTGCACATGCTTTACGCCTACTCCACCCTGTAACCACTCATTTAATGGAAAGCTATAACCTGCATAAGCGGCTGTACCTGTAAGGCCGGGGAAATCATGTACATAAGCAACACCGGCACGGATATTTCCAGCACCATTATTATCATCACTGTACTGGGCCTTGGCCGTTATTACTACGAATGTCATCATCAAAAAGAAACAAATCGTTTTCATCTGGTTGGGTTTTAAATTATTACCCGGAACTTTATCCGGTCATTAGGGTTAAAAATAAAATCAACTAGGTAGAAATAAAATCATTCGTAGTTTTTAGTACTGAATAACCCCTATATGTAAATTGCGTGCCAAAGATCGAACATCGATGTTCCGGACTTAAACGATAGTAAAAAAACATTGTTTTATCGTAGTTCAACTATTTTTACAAAAACCTAAAGAACCCCTATATGCAGGAATTATTTACAGTGGATGCGCTGGTCAGTTTGCTTACGCTGACCGTGCTGGAGATTGTGCTGGGCATCGATAATGTCATTTTTGTATCCATCCTGATGGGCCCACTCGATGAAAAGCAAAAGCTGAATGCACGGCGCATCTGGATGTTTGCTGGCATTGGCGTACGCATCTTGTTATTGCTGGGCATCGGCTGGCTGGTAAACAGCGGCAATAAACAGCTGTTTGGCTTCAGCTGGGGCAGCGAGCATTATTCATTTAACCTGCGCAATATAATTATGCTGGCCGGGGGCATCTTCCTTTTGTATAAAACCGTTAAAGAGATACACGATAAACTGGATGGAGAGGAGGAAACCCAGGCTGGTAGCGGAAAACAGGCTTCTTTTGGTTCTATAATCGGCCAGATCATATTAATAGATATGGTTTTTTCTTTCGATAGCATTATTACCGCCGTGGGCCTGGCCAAGATCGTAAAAGTGATGATCATCGCGGTGATCATCGCCATGATCATCATGTTCTTTTTTTCTGATAAGATTTCCGGCTTCATTCATAAATACCCTACGCTAAAAATGCTGGCGCTGGCCTTCCTGCTAATGGTAGGGTTCAGTTTATTTTTTGAAGGGCTGGAACCTATCCACCACAGTCATATAGACAAGACGTATATCTATGTGGCCATGGCTTTTTCTTTTGGAGTGGAATTACTGAATATGTGGATGCGCAGGCGCAGCAAAAAACAAAAACCAGTACAGCTACATGAGCCGGAAATAAAAAAACCGTGAGCAAATTCCATAGAAAAAATACGATGGAAAAGTCTTTGGGGCTGGCTTTCCTTAACATTTTTTTACAGATCCTTCCATTTCTTCCCTGCCAGCACCGTATGATTTTGTTCTATTCCGGGAAAAAGATTCCGAAATCTGGAATGAGCAAACAGCAGCAGGCGCCGGATCAAAAAAATCGCCGTAATTTTAAGAAAAAAAGATATGACTACGCACGAGATTGCCGCCCGCCTGGTGATACTTTGCCGCCAGGGCCAGTTTGACACCGCGCACAGCGAGCTATACAGCAAAGATGCTGTTAGTATAGAGCCATTTGCCACGCCTGAATTTGAAAAAGAAACAAAAGGAATGGATGCGATTATCGAAAAAAGCAAAAAATTCAACAGCATGGTTGAAAAAACCCATGCGGTGGAAGTGTCCGAGCCATTGATAGTCGCGAATTCATTTTCCTGTACCCTGCGCATGGAAGTAACCATGAAGGGGCAGGGACATATGGACATGAACGAACTGTGCGTGTACGAAGTAAAGGATGGAAAGATCGTCTCTGAGTCTTTTCATATGTAAAGGATCTTACAGATAAAGAAAAGGCCGGTCTCATGACCGGCTCTTTTATGTACCACTGCGAAAGAAAATGAACGATTGCCGCCGGAAAGCAATTCTTTTTTGTGGCAGGGGCGGTTACCCATCGAAAAATGCATGGCTAGTAAAAATAATGCAGCAGCCTCACCTGCAGCATCGACTGAAAGCTCAAGCCGGTGCCGCCGGTATCCAGTTGCCCGCCGCTGATGCTCAGCGTAGCAACGCCCTGCAGCATGGTAGTGGCATTCAAAAAATAATAGCCAGACAGATCTCCGGAAGGTCCCAGAAACAGGGAATGTTCATGGTAGGGAGGCATGCTTACATAAGAGGTACTCAACCGGACGGTGCCTTCAATGGCCGACCTGTTATTTGGATAATACCCCATACCCGCTTTTGCATACAGGTAAACAAAACTCTCCTTGTTGAACTGTGTTCCTTTCTCAAAATAATCCGGCAACTGCCGGTAAAAAAGATTGGCGGCCAGTATTTTTTGCCATTTGAGATCCTGTGCAATATGTTTTTCTATGCCCACCTGTACTTCTGGCATGGCGCTAAAATAAAAAGGCTTACCGCTTTGGTTAAACGCTGATTTGCCGGCTGAATAGCTCGCGAGGTTGCTGAAGTTGGCCGTTACATAATAGGTAAGGCCGTTAAACCGCGGTGTCTGCGCAGAAGAGCCCGACAGGATAAGTTGTGCCTGGCTGAACAGATCCCAGGCCAGCGACCTGGCAGGCCTTCCGAAAGGCTGATAACCCAGGCCCAATACATCCGGCGTTTCGCCCAATGCAGTGTTATAAACTGGGTTATTAACGGCTTGCTGATAATAGTTCAGGGAAAAATCATTGTCGAAATTGCTATTCATAAAAGTGGGCACACCGGTAAGATCATTATTGAAAGAAAAGAACAGGTTGTCGTTAATGATATTGAAAACCCTGATATCCGTCTGCGTTAATACATGGTTGGCATGCAAAAAAGAATCTACCTGCGCCAGTTCATATTCTGTTCTGTTGCGATAATCGAATACCCGTTTGTTTTTGGTGGCAGTGATAACTTTTGCCAGGCCATTGGCTACTTCCTTATCTACCTTGCCTATTTTTTTTGCTGCGTACAAATCATTCAATATAAAAAGAGCGGTCTGGGCATCCCCTATATTCTCCAGCCGTCCACGACCGATGCCACCTGATACTCCCGCACTTAAGCCCCTGAAATTATTTTGGCCGTGCGTTACATAGTCTACTTCTCCGTTTACCGCATAGCCATATTGGTAAAAGAAATCTTTCTTATATACATGCACCTGGTTGCCAAAGTCGAGCCTCGGGCTGAACCGGAAAAAAGAGCTGTCGGCACCCGATACACTGGTACTGCCAACGGTGTAATTGTTGCCATAACCAAGGTCGAGTCCGGCGTCGGCCGTTATTACCTGTTGCCGGGTGTCGGTGGAAAAAGTTTTTACGTAGCTGGCATTGGCATCCAATGAAGTATTATTACCGCCTTTTTGTTTAGTGGCAATGCCACCGCCACCTGAAAAATTGCCATTTACCTGCAGCGCACGGTAACCATCGGTACGGTATTTATAATCGCTCAGTTTAAAATCGGTTACCTGCGCTTTTAGCAGCCGGCAACACCCTAATAATAAAAGGAAAATGAATAGCTTTCTCATAAAAAAAGTTTGATTTAGATGACGAGAATGAAATTCATATTTTGTGTTGGTGCCGGCAATACGACTTTTGGATGATATCAGCCTGCATAGCCCAGCCCGAATCCGCGGGAAAGGCTGATGGGTTTTTTAGCGGAATGGTTGATGGGTTTCACGGTATTGGCAGGAGCAGCATTCATTTGCAGACCTATGGGATATTGTCTGCCAATAGCACCCAGGGGCGATGAAAGCCGCCCTGGCACAGGCTGTGATAACGGCAGACTACCGGCTGCCAATAGCAACCCGAAAACTAGTGATCTCATACATGTTTGGTTTAGAAAGGTTATAACCAAAAATGCCATTCTGTGCCGGGATCCGCAATAGTACTTTAGTATGATATTAGCCCGCGTAGCCAAGTCCGAATCCGCGAGACAGGCTAATAGGTTTTTTAGCAGGATGATCGATGGGCTTGACGGTAATTTTCGGAACGGAATTGATTGGAATACCTGTAGGGCATTGTTTGCCGGTAGCCGTCAGCGCAAGGCCGTTTATAAAATCCTGTGCTGATGGAGGGGTGGTTTCTTTTGCCGCTTCCCCGCCCGCAGGCATCCGGTTGGATACAAAACCCGCCAGCGACGGCTGCAAGGCCAGCAGGCTGCCATGAAACACCAGTATAAACATTAGCTTTTTCATAATCGCAGGGTTTAGCATTTGGGGTATCGTAAAATTGCATTAGTTGTAGAAGTTGCGCAATAACGCATTTGAGCTATTTTGCCGGCCCTGCCGTTTTGAAGCTTCCTTTGCCTGGAAACGGGATATTTTTTATATTTTAGGTATCGTAATGACAATGAACAATACATTCACCTGTCGCAGGCTGCTTTTCGTCTGCATCCTGTTTACCTGTATGGCCGGTACAGCCCAGACGCACCGGATAGACAGCCTGAAAAAATTGTTGTCGGCCCGGGCAGCAAAACCTGGCAGGCTGGAAACGCTGTTGAACCTCTGTGCTGAAAAAGCATCGCTCAACCCCGATTCGCTTTATAACTATGCGCTGGAAGCAAAAGAAATGGCAACTGCAACACACGATGCACTGAACACCTCACTGGCAGAATACTATATTGCGTTTCTGCTAAACAGCTGCGTTATGCCGGAACAGAAAAAGAGGTGTATGTTGATTTCTACCTGTTAAAGGCAAGGGCGCTTGATAACCTTACTAAGACAAAGGAAGCGCTCGACCTGCTTTACCCGCTTTTAGTGGAGGCGGAAAAACAGGGAGACATGCTGACGGAAATAAAAACAATCAATGTGATGGTGGCTGTTTTTGTGACCCTGGGCGATGACGAAGAAGCCCGTCGTTGGTGCCTGAAAGCATTGCAATTGTATCCGCCGGGCAATTCATTTGCTTACCGCGAAGCCTATAATGTCGCCTTGTCGAACAGCGGTCTTACCAGCCTTCATTTATACGAGTCGGGCGGCGATAAAAAAATGCTTGATTCCGCCGCTTATTATACGGACTTATCCATCAGCGTTAGCCGTAGCAATGAGTTGCTGGGTGGTGTTGCTTATGCCCTGGGCCTTAAGGGTACCATGCTGGGTTTTGACAAT
>CAXTMV010000002.1:30797-55963 GCA_964245425.1 uncultured Flavihumibacter sp.
AAAAAACGGAAGGCGAGCAATTACTGCTGGAAAGCCTGGCTACCTACCGCCAGATGGGCAATATGTATTATATCATTAACGCGATGTCTGTACTGGGAAATTTTTATGCCATTACCAACCAACCGGAGAAAGGCATTGCCATCTGCAAGGAAGGTATTGAGCTCAGTAAGAAATACGTGTTCAATATATTCCTGTACCAAAACCTGGCTGCCAATTACAAACTGGCCGGCAATTATAAATTGTTTGGCGAAACGATGGAACAATTGTCTGTTATAAAAGATTCGCTGCACCAGAAAAATTCAGCCAAGGCCTTGTCGGAGGTGCAGACCCGTTATGAAATGCAGAAAAAAGAAAATACCATCATCCAGCAAAAATATGCGCTGGCAAAAAGGAATTACCTGGCTTACGGATCGGTAGGCCTGTTATTGGTAGGCAGCATTTTTTCCTTTATCCTGTTCCAGATAAACCGGAAAAAACAACAACTGAAATTGCAAATGATCAAGGAAGAAGAAAAAAGGCGAAGCGAAATTGCGGTAACCACTGCCGGGGAAAATGAACGCCGGCGCATTGCAGCGGAACTGCATGACAACCTCGGCGGTCAACTTAGTTATATCAGCAGTAATATGGATTTCATTATCGATGCGCCCGCGCAGCTGACCGAAGAGGAAAAGAAAAGACACCTGTACAAGGTTAATGAAACGGCAAAAAGTACCATTGCCGATTTGCGGGAAAGCATCTGGGCGTTAAAGAAACAGCAGGTTGAAATTGATGAACTGGCCGATAAGTTGAAATTGTACGCGCAAAACCAGCTGTCGCACCGTGCCCAGATGCAGCTGGCCGTACACGAAAACATCCGGCACAAATCAATACTTTCTTCTGCAGAAGCATTGCATGTATTTCGCATTTTCCAGGAAGCCATTAACAATGCCCTCAAATATTCAGGGGCTTCAGACATCACTTTATCTATACAAACCGATGAAGACTTTTTATACCAGGTTTTGCTGGAAGACAATGGCAAAGGGTTTAACCCGGGGATAGCCTACCCGGATCATTATGGGCTTGAAAACATGCGGGAAAGGGCCAAAGACATCCAGGCTACGCTGGAGCTGACCAGTGAGTTGAATAAAGGAACACAGGTGTTGCTGTCAAAAAGCAGCGTGCCTGTTACAGCTGCCGTTTCAACCGCCGAAAACGGAACGGGCGCTGTACTGCCGGCCGGAAGCAAAAAGGCATAATAACACAAATGAGGTATTGTAGTATCATCCGGGAAAAAGCAATTTGCAGTATATTATGAAAATTCCCATTGCCATTGTAGACGACAAATCGCAGAACAGGGCATCTCTGTGCGAGCAGATCAAGTATTCCAATGATATTGAAGTGCTTTTTACCGCCGCCAACGGCATACAGTTCCTGGAAAGAATGAAAGAACTGGTCACCACTGTATTTCCGCTGGTGGTACTGATGGATATAGAAATGCCGGAAATGGATGGCATACAGACCGTACAATACGCCCATGCGCTTTATCCGGAGATAAAATTCCTGATGCTGACCGTTTTTGACGATGACGATAAAATATTTGAAGCCATTAAAGCCGGTGCCTGCGGCTATTTGCTGAAAGACGAAAAAATTTCGGTGATCACGGATTATATCAAGCAGCTGGTAGAAATTGGTGGCGTGCCCATGAGCCCGCGCATTGCCCGCAAGGCCATGGATCTTTTAATGAAGGCTTCTATTCCGGAACAAGTTGCAACCGCGGCCTCGGGCAGCCTGTTATATGAATTGTCTAAGAGAGAGTCGGAAGTGTTGAAATTACTGGTAGACGGGCTCGACTACCGGAACATTGCAGAAAAATTATTCCTGAGTTCCCATACGGTACGCAAGCATATTGCCAATATCTACGAGAAACTACATGTCAGCTCAAAAGCCCAGGCCATAAAAATCGCCACCAGCAGCCGGTTATAGTGTTATGGCTGTTCAAGCAGGCGGTTCAAAAAATTAGCCGGTTGTTTTTCAGGGCTGGCCAGTTCATGCAATGTTATTTTATCAAGCAACTGGTCTACCGTAAACTGGATCATTTGCCAGAGAGAACGCGCAGAACAATCAACTGAATTGGTGCACAGCTTCAGCGAACCGGCATGCTGGCCGCAAAAATCCTGGTCGAACAATACGCCGCCCAATACTTTCAGCACTTCCTTAATACCGATCTCCCGGGCTGGCTTGGCCAGCATATAACCACCTTTGAGCCCGGGCGTACTATTGATAAATCCGCCCATCCGCAGAATACGGGTCAGCTTGGCCACATAGTGACTGCTCAGGCCTTCCGTTTCGCTTAGCTGGGGAATACTGAGGCCTGCTGAATCCCTGCATCCTGCTATGCGGATCAGGATACGCAGACCATATTCTTCCTGTGCGGTTATTTTCATAAATAATTTTTAGTCATTTACAGGTATCCCAGTTCCAATTGTGCGGCTTCCGACATCATGCTTTTGTTCCAGGCGGGGGTCCAGGTTACCGATACGTATACATCATGCACTCCTTCAATGGCCCTCACTTTCTGATCCACTTCCACCGGTATCGATTGTGCTGCCGGGCAGGCTGGCGAAGTAAGCGTCATGACAATCTGCACATTGTTAACCGGCAAAATATCGATCTCGTAAATAAGGCCCAGTTCATAAATATTGACCGGTATTTCCGGATCAAAAATGTTCTGAAGACATTCAATTATTTTTTCTTTCAATTCTGCTGTTTCCATAACTTATGCGTTTGCAGGGTTCTTTATTTTATAGGCCAGTGCATAGTTTTTCATCTGTTTCACCATGGCCAGTAACCCGTTTGAACGGGTTTGTGCCAGGGCAGTGCGCATTCCGATCTCATTTATAAAATCGAGCCGGGCTTCGATGATCTCATCAGGCGTTCTGCCAGACAATACCCGTATCAGCATACTGATAAGCCCTTTTGTGATAACAGAATTGCTGTCGGCTTTAAAAAAGACCTTGCCATCGGTAAAATCAGCCGCCAGCCATACGGTAGACTGGCAACCTTTTATTATGTTCTCGGCTTTCTTATACTGGTCATCGAGTGCAGGCAATCTTTTTCCCATATCAATAATAAATTCATACTTCTCATTTTCGCCCCAGGCATCAAGAAGCTCAAATTCACCTGTAATTTCCTTTTCTACTTCTGCTATGGTTAATGCTGCACTCATTTTACAATAACATTTTAATGGCTTTGTGCAAACCATTCACCAGCGCATCCACTTCTTCTATTGTATTGTAGACAGCGAATGAAGCCCTGGTGGTGCCATCTATGCCGTAGCGGTCCATTAAAGGTTGCGCGCAATGATGGCCTGTACGAACCGCAATGCCCCTGTTGTCGAGCAGCATGCCGATATCCTGGGAGTGTACTTTGTCTATGACAAAAGATACCAGGCTTGTTTTCTTTTTTGCGTTGCCGATAATGGTTAGACCGGGCACCTGTTGAAGCGCTGCCGTTGCGTAATGTAACAGTTCATCCTCGTGTCGGCTCACCTGTTCTTTGCCCAGCTGGTTTACAAAATCAATAGCTGTTTTAAAAGCAATGGTATCCGCGATATTGGGCGTGCCGGCCTCGTATTTATAAGGCAGGTCGGCATACGTGGTTTTACCAAAGCTCACTTCCCTGATCATTTCACCACCACCCTGGAATACCGGCATTGATTCAAGCAGGTGGCGCTTGCCGTACAGGACGCCCACCCCCGTTGGACCGTATAACTTATGCGCAGAAAACGCAAAGAAATCGGCATCCATCTCCTGCACGTCAATGGGCAGGTGCACGGCAGACTGCGCGCCGTCTACCAGCACCAATGCGCCGGTTCTGTGTGCGGCGGCAATCATTTCCTTTACCGGGTTGATGGTGCCCATTGCATTAGACACCTGCACAACAGATACCAGTTTTGTTTTGGGGCCCAGTAATTTTTCATATTCCTCCATCAGCAATTCCCCGTCGTCATTAATGGGGATCACTTTTAATACAGCGCCTTTTTCTTCGCACAAAATCTGCCAGGGAACAATATTGGAATGGTGTTCCATGGTAGAAATAATGATCTCGTCGCCGGCGCTGATATGCTGACGGCCCCAGGTATACGCCACCAGGTTGATACTTTCCGTTGTACCGCGGGTAAAAATGACCTCTTCCGTGCCGGCAGCATTGATAAACTGTTGTACGGCACCGCGGGTGGCTTCAAAAGCTGCCGTGGCTTCTTCTGCCAGGGTATGAATACCGCGGTGAATATTTGCATTATAGCCCGAGTAATAACTGGTCAGCGCATCAATAACTACCTGTGGTTTCTGCGAAGTGGCTGCATTGTCAAGGTATACCAGCGGCATCCCTTTTACCAGGCGGCGCAGTATGGGGAATTGCCCGCGGAGGGCGTCTATATCAAGTTCATGTTGTATGGCTTCCGTAGCGGTCATGATATATTAAAGTCTAAACGTTCTGAAATCAGCTGGTTAACATATTCCCTTATCTGCACAGGTTTGATGTGTTCCAGTATATCAACAGCAAAGGCATGTACCAGCAATGATCGCGCAATGGTTTCATTGATACCTCTCGACTGCAGATAGAACAAACCTTCTTCATTCAGCCGGCCAATGGTGCAACCGTGCGAGCATTTCACATCGTCGGCAAAGATCTCCAGCTGGGGTTTGGTATTCACAGATGCATCTGCCGACAGCAGGATATTCTTGTTAGACTGATAGGCATTTGTTTTCTGCGCCTGTGGTTGTACAAATATCTTACCGTTGAAAACGGCTGTGGCTTTATCGTTTATAATACCCTTGTACAATTCGTTACTCAGGCAGTGCGGTTTTACATTGTCTACCACGGTATGGTTGTCTACATGTGTATTCCCCTGCTGAAAATACAGGCCATACAAATGCGCTTCACAGTATTCTGCTTCCAGTACCACATTCAGGTTATTCCGAACGATTCCGCCATTTAGTGAAATGGTTACAACATGCGTATAACTTTTGCCGGTCTGGCGGATATGTGTTGTACTCACCTGGCTGGTGCTGGGTGCATCGTTCTGTATTTTATAGAACTCAAGCAGGGCATCTTTCTCCACTACTATTTCCATTACCTGGTTCGTAAAACTTTCTGCCGACCCGATGGTAAAAAAAGTCTCCATCAGCTGCACCTGTGCGTTCTCTGCAATATGAATCAGGCTGCGGGGTTGAGAGAACACATTTCCTGCATCCGCATCTGAAACATGATAAATATAAACGGGATGCTCCGGCACCTGTCCTTTTTTTACATGCATAAATAAGCCGCCCTGTACAAAAGCGGTATTCAATGCATTGATACCATCTTGAAGGTATTTTGCACTGTGGCCCAGGTTGGCCGCAACAATGGCGGCATATTCGGATTGCGCCGCCTCTTCCAGGGGCAGTATCACCAGCGAGGCTGAACGGACAACGGAATGTTCAAACGAAAATCGTCCATTTATAAAAAACAATTCGTTGGCCTGGTCATGACCGGGCAGGCGCAGGGCGGCCAGTTGGGCTGCGCTAAGGGTTTTGGCAGCTGTATGGCCGGCAAAGAAATAGTCTTTGTTAAAGAGCCCGCCAATCCGTGTATACCGCCATTCTTCATTTTTTGAATTGGGAATACCCAGCCGGTCGAAATTGCTGAAACCCTGCTGCCGCAAGACTTCCAAGCCATCAACCTGATCTGTTTTTTGTTGCCGGCTAAACTGTTCTTTGATATATGCTGTGTCCATGTTGTGTATTTGGGGCTAAGAGAACAAAGAGAAAAGAGTTTATTCTTCGCTTTTTTTTCTTTCAGCCTGCTAATTTATTTTTTCGCAAGAGATGGCGGCGTTAACAGCGTGTACCGTATATTTTTCTGATTTGGATCGCCTTTACTGAACATTCGTTTTTCGCTGTTTACACTGTTAGCGCTGTGCAACATCTATTATGTATGGCAAGTTCCTTTCCTCTTTGTTCCCTTCACTACGCTTCTTCGCCTACGTTTACTTCACTCTTGATGAAATCGTATCCTCTTTCTTCCAGCTCAAAGGCCAGTTCTTTGGTACCAGACCGTACAATGCGGCCATTGTACAGTACGTGTACAAAATCAGGTACTATATAGTCGAGCAGGCGCTGGTAGTGCGTAACCAGCAATACAGCGTTGTCTTTGTTGCGTAATTTGTTCACCCCGCCTGCCACAATCCGGATGGCATCGATATCGAGGCCAGAGTCCGTTTCATCCAGTATCGCCAGTTTGGGTTGCAGCATGGCCATCTGGAAAATCTCGTTACGCTTTTTTTCGCCACCGGAAAAACCTTCATTCAACGGCCGGCTCAATAGGGACTGATCGATGTTCATCAGGGCCATTTTCTCTTTCATCAGTTTCAGAAAAGAAACGGCGTCGAGCGATGGCTCTCCCCGGTATTTTCTCACTTCGTTCACGGCTGTTTTAATAAAATTGGTGGTGCTGAGACCTGGTATTTCTACCGGGTATTGGAAACCAAGAAACAGGCCTTCGCCTGCCCTTTTTTCAGGCGATAGCTCCAATAGGTCTTTGCCCAGGAAATCAACCGTTCCCTCTGTAACGGTATAATTGGTTTTCCCGGCCAATACAGATGCCAGGGTGCTTTTACCGGAACCATTCGGTCCCATGATGGCATGCACTTCGCCCGGCTTTATTTCAAGATTGATTCCTTTTAATATCTGTTTCTCTTCAATGCCTGCGTGTAAATTCTGAATGGTCAACATTTGCATATCTGTTTAATACTTACTTATTAATTTCTATCCGATGGCGTGGCCTTACTGACAACCTATCATTTAGCACTTCTCTATCCAACGCTTCCTTCCAGGCTAATGGCCAGTAATTTCTGCGCTTCCACTGCAAACTCCATTGGAAGCTGGTTCATCACTTCTTTGGCAAAACCGTTTATAATAAGTGCCACGGCCGTTTCTGTATCAATGCCGCGCTGGTTACAGTAAAAAATCTGGTCTTCTCCTATTTTGGAGGTAGTGGCTTCATGCTCTACCACGGCCGTATTGTTTTTTACTTCGATATAGGGAAAGGTATGGGCGCCGCATTTATCGCCCAGCAGCAATGAATCGCACTGCGAAAAATTACGGGCATTGCTGGCGTTTTTACCCACCTGCACCAGTCCGCGGTAACTGTTATTGCTGACACCGGCAGAAATGCCTTTGGACACGATCCGGCTTTTGGTATTTTTTCCAACATGCAGCATTTTGGTGCCCGTATCAGCCTGCTGGTGATTGTTGGTAACGGCGATGGAATAGAATTCACCGGTTGAATGATCGCCTTTTAAAATAACGCTGGGATATTTCCAGGTAATGGCAGAACCGGTTTCTACCTGCGTCCAGGAAATTTTTGAATGGTTGCCACGGCAAATACCGCGCTTGGTTACAAAATTATAGATACCGCCCCTGCCCTGCTTGTCGCCCGGGTACCAGTTCTGCACCGTAGAATACTTGATTTCCGCATTGTCCATGGCCACCAGCTCAACCACGGCGGCATGCAGCTGGTTTTCATCTCGCATCGGGGCCGTGCAACCTTCCAGGTAACTTACATAACTACCTGCTTCGGCAACAATCAGCGTTCTTTCGAACTGACCGGTATTCTCTGCATTGATACGGAAATAAGTAGACAATTCCATAGGACAACGAACGCCCTTGGGTATATAACAAAAAGAGCCGTCGCTGAATACAGCCGCATTCAGCGCAGCATAATAATTATCGGTAACGGGTACAACAGAACTCAAATATTTTTTTATCAGTTCGGGATGCTCCTGGATGGCTTCGCGCATCGAACAAAAAATAATACCCAGCTCGGCCAGTTGGGCCTTAAAAGAAGTACCAATGGATACACTGTCTATCACTGCATCTACCGCCACACCACTAAGCCGTTTCTGCTCATCGAGCGAAATACCCAGTTTCTCAAAGGTTCTTCTCAGCTCGGGATCAATTTCGTCGAGGCTGTTGGGTGATACTTTCTGTTTAGGAGCAGAATAATAAATGATATCCTGGTAATTGATGGGTGGAAATTTGATATTGGCCCATTGTGGTTCTTCGTGGGTAATGCTTTTCCAGTAGCTGAATGCCTTTAACCGCCAGTCGAGCATCCACTGCGGTTCATTTTTTTTGGCAGAAATAAAACGGATGGTGTCTTCCGATAAACCTTTTGGCGCTTCATCCGCTTCCAGGTCGGAAACAAAACCGTATTTATAGTCGGAGAGAACGGTTCTTTCAATTGTACTGAGCCCATCTTCCAATGCATCTTTTTCAACAGGGGAAATGTCTGTATTCATTTTGCAAAGATACAAATCAATTTATACAAAAAAGTAGAAACGAAGGATTGAATTGTTTCTGCCAGCTCGCCGGATACCAGCTGGCTTAGGCAACGAAACATATTGAATTTTAATGGATTATGATTATCCCAACAGGTGCCTGGTCCATGAACATTAAAAAGCTGGTCTGCTGGCCCCTCAACGGGCAGGACCCGGCCAACGATCACGCGCAAAAAATACTGTCCGGTACGCTAAACCGTGGGGAGGGGGATATATTTTTGCCGCATTGGTTAAAGCAAATCCCAACACCACCCATCCCAACATCATGAAACCAGGCCATGCGCCTTGGCAAAATTGAGAAGACCCACCGGTGTGTATACATTGAGCTTGCGGCAGATATTTCTCCGGTGGGTATTTACCGTAAACTCGCTGACAAATAATTTGGAAGCAATTTCTTTGGTGGTAAGGCCTTCTGCAATCTGGCAAATGATCTCCGTTTCCCGGCTGGTGAGCTGGTATTTTTTCATGAAATCATTGGTGAGGAGGGCGGAGGGCATTGTATCCGCAGGCAATTCTGCAAACCAGGTATGCCCTTCTGCTACCGCGGCAACCGCCTGCTTCAATATGACTGCGGGGCTGTCTTTCAGCAGGTACCCATGGGCGCCCAGCGCTTTTATCTCCCTGATAAGTTTTTGTTCGCCGTAATTGGTAAAAATAATAATCCGAAGCGCAGGAAAATCACGGTGCAGTATCTTAAGTGATTCTATCCCGTCCAGCCGGGGCATCTGCAGGTCGAGCAATACGATATCTGCTGGCTCACGGCGCAGGAAAGTAAGCAATTCCCAACCGTTGGAAACAGTGGCCGTTACCGTTACGGAGTCCATTTCTTCCAGCAATTTTTGGACGCCGTCTATCAGCAGCGGATGATCGTCTGCAATCACTAATTTAAACGGCATGAAGGATTTTCGTTTTCATACATACTTCATACATTTATCTCAATAACCACCAGTGTACCGCCTTCTTTCTTTTTCATGATTTCTATCATACCATTAAGATAGGCAATTTTCAAACGGATCGACTCCAGTCCTTTTCCTTTGGCGGCGGCATAGTCGCCAATGCCAATGCCATTGTCCTCCACCATCATCGAAATATGCTGTTCGTGCTCAACCAGCTCTATCATGGCATGGGTGGCCTGGGCGTGCTTTAAAATATTGTGTACCAGCTCCTGCACTATCCGGTACAGATTATTGAGCAGCGCAACGGGGTATTTCTTATCGTCCTCAAAGCCAACAATAACAGTATCTACTTTCAATTTACCCGAAAGATTGATGGTGTCGCCCAGATCTTCTATGGCCTTGCTAAAATGATATTTTTCTATAAAAAGGGGGGTCAGGCGGTGGCTGATATCGCGGATGGTGGCTGCTGTAGTGCTGAGTATGCTGCCTGCTTTCTCAATTTTTCCGGCCGATTGTTCGTGCGCCGTTCCTTTTTCTACCACCGAAGAAATATTCAGGGATGCCAGCGCCAGCATGCTGCCTACTTCATCGTGCAGCTGGTCTGCAATTTTATGCCGTTCATTTTCTTCTGCATCAATAGCACCCTGCATCACTTCAATGCGGTGCTGTTTTTCCATTTCCATTATTTTATTCTGCTGCAGTATTTCATTTTGTTTGGTGATCTGGCGCGCCTGGCGCTTCTGCCGGTATTGGTTTCTACTGTAACCAAGCAGCAGTAAAATAATAATGGCCGCCAGCACCGTAAAAATGACCAGGTTGATGCGCTGACGGCGCAATTCATGTTGCTTGGTGACATTGTCGCTGTTCAGCCGGCTGATTTGTTGTTCCTTGTCGCGCACGCGCATCTTTGTCTCCACATCCTGTATAATACGGTAGTGGTTCAGGTTATTGAGCGAATCCTTGACCTGGTAAAATGTATCCAGCGCTTGTGCATACCCGGTATAATCGCCCCGGGCTTTCAGCAGTGCTGCATAAGCACTGTAATAATAATAACCCGTGGCGGAATACAGCATAGTGGGCAACGACGGCCTGAAAGGAGACAATACCTGTTCAGCCTTGTCTAGCTGGCCGGTTAGTACCAATGCATGGGCATAATAAATACCCGGCTGAATAACATGCAGGCCATAACTGCTGCCCTTTTTCACCGCCAGCTCATAATAATGCAGGGCTGCCGGGTATTTTTTTTCCTGTTCGGCCAGTCGCCCGGCGGTAAGGCAGTAACTGCTGGAAGGAATGCTTTCTTCTGGCTGGTTGAACAAGGACCGGCTTTTCTCAAAATACCGGCGTGCTTCGGGGTAGTCGTTCTGGTAGGTTTTGATGAGTGCCAGTTCCGCATAAAAATAAGGCGCTGTGGGTGAAGCAGGATTGGGCTGGATGGTGGCCTGGTAAACCAGTTCGGCAAATTTGCCGGCATTTTCATAATCGGTCAATAACAGGTTCACCTGCATCAGTTGGTAGTATACACTGAATGAAGGGCCCCTGAAATAAAAACCGGTGCGTTCATACAGCCTGGGCCGGTGGTTCAGGGTAGTATCTTTTGCCAGCTCCAGCAATGACTCGAGTATCTGCGCCTGTTTTTGGGGGTTCGACTGGCAATAAAACACGGCATAATTGTAACGGGCGGTAAATAAAGCGTTCTTATTGGGCAGGCCTTCGGCCAATGCAATAGCGCTGTCCAGGTTATGGTGCAGCGAAGCGGTATCCGCCAGGCTGCCAACCGATTGAAAAGTATAGGCCAGTGAAAGATTTTCTCTATCGCCGGTTGCCTGGCAAAACTGCTCAGCCACGGCCGCATATTTTTTAAGGGAATCCTTTTCGCCCGATTCGGCAAACATCAGTTCCAGGCCAACCAGTACTTCATTGTATTGTTTGGTGCCGGGCCGGGCATTGGCTTGCGCCAGCCGGTACAGGGAATCTGCCTGTGCAAATAAATGAAGTGATTCTTTTGCCCTTGCCCAACCCATCAGCAATATATGCACCCACTGCCGGTTGGCCGACTGTTTTACCATGGGCAGGTATTCTGTAAATACCTGGTAACTGAATACAATATTGGTCTGTGCAATATCCTGCATCAGGTCGCAGGTTGCCCGGAAACTGGTTTCCGTCAGCGGCTTTTGTTTCAGTTGCGCCCATGCCGTTTGTGCTTCGGGATCTGTATAGACACCTGCCAGCGCAGGCCTGCAAAACAGGACGCTGAAAAGAAAAAAAAGTGGCAGGCTTTTTCCCATCGTCATAAATATAATAATCCATTGTCATATATAAAAGCAGCAAGTGGCTTAAAGTGATGTAAAAGGCAAGAAACAGTGGAAAGGAATCCGTTACATCAGCGAACTGGTATCACACTTATATGTGCTGTCTGTAAACAAGGCTGTATTAAAATAAATTGTTAACAGGGGAAAAAGGTCTACAACAACCACGCAAATCTTCCTTTTTCGGTTGGTACAGGCCCGTTTTCTGCATTGGCAGGCTTTTAGATTATTGATTCCTAAAATATGAATTATGAAACTTGCTATTAAAAGTACGCTGTCTGTATTGGCTTTTGCCTGCATGATGGCTTTTACATCAGGCTGTGTAGAACATCGGTATTACAGGGAACACCACGAACACAGCCCGCATTATATTGAACGCCACCGTCCGAGCGTAGACGTTAATATTCACAACTAAGTAAGGTTATTGTATAAAGCAGGGATGCCCGCCCATTCACACTGAATGATAGCGGGCATCCCTTTTCTTTTGGGTGCTATGGCGATCTAGAAATTATTTGTTAATTTTCTTATCGTAAACCGCTTAATAACCCACTGCCATGGCTGCCTTCAATAACCTGCACCGGCTGAAAGCAGTCCTTCTTTCAGGGTTCCTGTTTTTTTATGACTGCGAAAACATCTGTGCACAAAATACCTGTTATGGTTCTTTTCAATTTGAACGCGGTAAAAAATTGGCGGCCAATATTATTCCCGGGCCGGCGGCTGCTGCACACCAGTTATATGATACCAGCGGGTTCACCTGGGAGGCATGGATACAATTAACAGCACCCATTTACAACCGGAGCATTATTATAAGTGCGTCTGACGCAATGCTGTACCAGGATATATTTTTGGGGTTTGGAATGGGAGATGGCGACGCAGCCACCAATACGGCACTCTCCTTCATGGTGTCAGACAATGCATCGGCAGCCAGGGTTACCGTTGAATCGCAGCAGGCCCTTGTAGTTGGGAACTGGTACCATGTAGCAGCCGTTTGTGATTATGACAAGGCCAGCTTTTCCATTTACTTGAATGGAATATTATTGCAGACAGCTGCATTGCTACCCAGTACTGTTGCCAACAGACTTGTTAATGACAGGTTTACGCAAATAGGCAATCTGTCTCAGGATGCGCGCGCACAGTTCGGAGATTACGGCATCAGTGCCAATATTGATGAAGTGCGTTTTTGGAAAGGGGTGCGGACACAGACACAAATCCAGGCCGGCATGAATGCCTGTATACCCGATACGGCCGGGCTGGTAGCTTTTTTTAAGGCAGATGAAAAGGCCGGCTTACAATCTGCCAGTTACAAAGGTGATTTTTCCGTTGTATTGGATGAGGCAGACTGGAGCCCCGGCGCGCCGGTACTGCATTGTCCGCCCCGTTTACGCTCTGCCCTTACCGCTACTACCTGCAGCAACCATCCTTACGAAGGGCATTCAACGACCGGAACCTATATCGATACTTTTACCACCAGTACAGGCTGCGACAGTATCAGAACTTTGTATTTAACAGTGGAAGCGGCAGTGCGCACTTCTGTTAGCGCAAATGTTTGCGAAGGTGTTAAATACGGAACACATAGTGCTGCAGGACAATATATCGACACTTTCAGCGCCAGCAATGGCTGTGACAGCATTCGTACCCTCCAGCTAACGGTTAATGCAGTTAAGAGATCAGTAAAAGACACCAGCATCTGCCAGGGTAGCCGCTATTTTGCCGGTGGTAGTTACCAGTCTTCGGCAGGAACATTCTATGATACCATTTCTTCAGCTACCGGCTGCGACTCTATTGTGGCTACCGTACTCACCATTCATCCCGCACCATTGCCAAACCTGGGAAAGGATATCCAGTTATGTACCGGCGATTCTGTAAAACTTTTTCCCGGGAATTTTACCAGTTATGTATGGATGAATCAGTCAGCTTCATCTGCCATTGTAGTAAAAGTGCCAGGGTCTTATTGGGTGCAGGTATCGGACGAATTCAATTGTAAAGGCGCCGATACTGTTTTGATTCAGTCGATCAACTGCGCAAACATACATATTCCCAATGCTTTTTCCCCTAACGGCGATGGTATTAATGATGCATGGATGATTGAGGGGCTGTCATTTTATAGTAGTTGCTTGGTGCTGGTATATAACCGGTATGGGCAGCTGGTTTATAAAAGCGAGGGTTACAAAACGCCCTGGGATGGCAGGTTTAACGGGAAACCGCTTCCTGCCTACACTTACTATTACCTTATCAGCATACCGGCATTAGATAAGCATTTATCCGGTTCGGTTACACTTATACGCTAGAAATGCCGAAGGTAAAGCAGTAAGTTGTAAGCAGCAGAAACTTACAACTTACTGCTTACTAACATAACTAGTGGGCAATCACAATCTTTTTTGCCTCCTGCACACTGCCATCCTTATTTATAATCGTCATAAAATAAATACCATTTTGCCTTAGCGTGGCATTCGCTGTTGTCTTATTCAGCAGGCTGATGGTTTGAATCAACTGCCCGGCTGCATTGGTGATTTTTGCCGATACGGCCGGGTTGCTATCTGCGCTGTTATTGGTAATATGTACCAGTCCGGTTGAAGGGACGGGCCAAACCGGCACCAAAGACGGGGCCGTAATAACCGTCTGGCTGACCATTGTTTCCCTTGCAGAAAAAGCAGAATTGGTAACCCCCAATGCAAAGGTACCGTAGCTGGTAACAGCATTCCAGGTAACCGATCCATTGGTGGCAGTGCCGGATTTTACATTATTACCATAACTGTTCCAGGTATTACCCGACCTGCTGTAAAACAAGCGTGCCAGCGCCATCAGCGATACATTGGTGATATTATTGCAGGCGGCATTGTAGTTATTCCAGTAAGCGGTCACGTTCAGGGTGGGTGCCGTGGTGCCGATATAACTCAGCGTCCAGTGGTCGCAGGGACTTACATGGTTAAGGCCTGCTGCGGTCACCGTACCCATTGCTGCGGCGGAAGCATGTATATAAGCCGCCATAAAAGTATCGGTAACCGCAGCAGGGGCAGACATACCGATCGGCGTATATTCAGTAGCGGTAGATCCCACCGGGAATATAAAAGCCGTATTGCCTACTTTTTCTATGGGACCAATTACATAACCGCCATAATTAGGAAAAGTAGCGCCGTTATTAACAACCAGCACAGTGGCGAGGGTGGTATTCAGGTAATCGCCATACGGAATATATACCATACCGGCCACCGACATGCTGCTGGAAAGCGTTACGTTGGCATTTTTTATACTCAAGTTGTTGACGGTAATGGCATACTCAAGACCGCTCACCTGCGCAGAACTGCCATTGTACGTAAGATTGGCCAGTGTATTGTATAACCTGGAGTTGGTTTGGATGGAACCGGCCCCGGTAGCGGTGATACCGGCTGCGGAAGCCGTTTCCAATGTTCCACCTGATGCTAATGTAAATACGCTGTTGGTATTGGTACCTGTTGAAATCCCTTTGATTGTATAAAGCCCGCAAGTTAGTATTCCCCCGCTGTTCACGGTAAAACTGCCCGAACTGGAAGTGGTTGATTTATTGATCACCATACTGCCCGTACTTCCACCCAGGGTAACATGGCTGGCGCCCATTACAAGATAGCTGATATGGTCAGACGAATCGCAGGTTAGGGTCTGCGCAGTGCCGTTAAAATTAACACGGCCGTAAGAAGTCCCCCCCGTGCGCATGATGTAATTTCCTTTTTTATAAAAGTTACCTGCAACATTAATGGTGGCTGCGCCGCTGCTGCTGCCGAAATCAATAACAGAAGTATTTACATCGTTGATAGTGAGGTTTCCCCCAATATTGATGGTTGGGCTGGCCGTTCCGTCAGACAACCGGATCTGCGGATAAATACCGATGCCACTATTATACGATTCTCCACCGATGGTTAAACTGCCGCCGATGGTTAAGGTTAGTGCATTGTTGGTGGCAAAACTGAATTTATTGGGCGACCAGAAACCGCCGATGGACAAATTTCCCCGTACCGTGGTAAGCAAGCTGTTCAAAGAAATATCCTCTGAGCTGGCCAGCTGTAAAGTAAAATTTCCAAACGACTGACTAAGACCTGTCTGTGTATGCCCCAGCATATTACAGGTAGAAGTAATATCCCAAGTGGCCGTTGGTATAGCAACCCCTGCCCAATTATAAAAAAGAGCCCCGGCCAGGAAAGACAGATTGGAAGCGCTAGAAAAAGCAGTTGTGCCGGCAAGGAAATGCAGATTACCGGATATAATGGTATTACTGTTAGTGAAATCCATGGTGCCGCCACTATCCGTCAATCCTCCTTTAACAATCGCTTTGTTGCCGGTGCCGGAAAAGTTTACCGTAATGAGGTTATAAAAAGTAGCTGTTGAGCCTGGCTCAATATACATGGCGGAATCGGGCGACGACAGGGTAAAATATTTTGTAACACTGTTTGAATTCCTGAAATCGATGTTAACGTTGTTCACAAAAGTCAACCGCTTTAGTACCGGAAGCGTAACATCAATATAAATAAGGGAAAACGAATCGTTGAATACCAACTGGTCGCCGGTCTGTGGTATGCCCGACGGCGACCAACTGGCGGGGTTGCTCCAATTGGTGCCGGAAGCACCTATCCATACCCTGATGCTGGCAAAACTTTGCTGGCTAAAAATAAGTACACTTACAAAAAGGAAGCAAAAAATTTTGCTGCTATACCGTAAAAAAAATCTCATGGCTGTTTGATTAAAGGGGGTTAATGATATCCCCTAAAACTAAACCGACCCTGTGCTTCCGTCACCATTTAACCGCTGAACGGCGCTGAATAACCGCTGAAGGAAATAAAAAGCTCAGGCAGGCAATAGAACCTGCACTTCCGTACCACTTTCAGGTAGTGACTGAATCTGCATGCTGCCTTCCATTTTTTCTACCAGCTCTTTTGCCAGGGTGAGCCCAAAGCCCGAGGAACTGCTGCGGATGCTGTTCCATTCGAACAGGGCGGCCATTTGGGCAGGCGTCATACCGGGGCCCGTATCCTTTATCCTAAACAATATTTTTCCTTGCTGTGCCGCAGCCTCCAAGGTAACCTGGCCGCCGGAGGGTGTATATTTTACCGCATTGCTGATTAAATTGCGCAGCACGGTTTTCAATAGGTTGGGATCTGTGCTGATAAAAAGATCTGCCGGGCAGTTTTCAATCATGGTTATTCCTTTTTGCGCTGCCATAGACTGGTGGATATTGGCCACGCCCTTCACCAGTTCATCCAGCTGAACGTTTTCTTTTGCCGGCACAAAAGCCTCCAGCTGGCTCTTGCTCCACAATAAAATATCTTCCATGGCATCCAGCACGTGGGCAGCAGATTGCTGCACCCGGGTTTGCAAAGAAGCGATCTGGGTGTTTTGCACGGGTAATTCCTGTTCGCCGGCAGCCTGATGCGCCTGTAAGGTGAGCAGGTTGAAAAGACTGCTCACAGGCGCCCGCAGGTCATGACTGATAATGCTGAAGAGTTTTATTTTGGATGCGTTGGCGGTTTCCAGCACAGCATTCTTTTCTTCCAGCAACTGGTTCGATTTTCTTTTTAATAAAAAGCTGCGGTACAGCAGACCGGCAATCAACAGCACCAGCAGCACCGCAGCCAGCAGCAGCCATTGGTTCCGGCTCTTTGCTTTTACCAGCAACTGGTTGGCAGCTACCTGCCGGTTCAATGATGTAATCTCTTGCTCTTTACCTGCCGTTTTATATTTGGTTTCCAGTTCGGCAATATTCTTTTTATTGCTTTCCTGCGATAAAGAATCAACGATGCTGCTGCGCAACAGCTGGTACTGCCAGGCATCTTTAAAGAAGCCGAGCGCGCCGGCTATATCGGACAGGTTTTTATAGATTTCCGGCAGCACATCGGCATGCACTGCGTCTTCTGCCATGGCCAATGCCTGCTTGTAGTAACCAAAAGCAGGCTGAAAATTATGTCTGCTGTTTTCCAGGGCACCCCATTGCATCAAAACGGGAATCAAGCCGTTGGTATATTTTGTCTTTCTATATGCAGCAGAAATTTTTTTCAGGTATTGTTCCGCTTCATCATATTTTTTCAGCTCAACCAGCGTGGAACATAAGATGAGATAGCTATCGTACACATGGCCGGTATCGTTTATGCTTTCAGCATCGGCAATACCTTTCCGGATATACAAAAGGGCTGTATCATATTTATTCAGCGCAGAATAATAACAGCCTATATCATTATAGCAAACACTCTGTGTATACGGGTAACTGTTCAAATAAGGGATCGCCTGCAGGCTGTAAGACAGGCTTTGCCGGATATCGTTTATCCTATTATAAGCAAAACCGATATTCATCAGCGTTACCCCTGTATTAACGCTGTCAGTAGTATTTTTTACATATTCAAGTGCTTTAAAATAAGATTGGATAGCGAGCTTAGGTTCGCTGCTGGTAGCATATACGTCACCCAGTTTCCTATCCAGTTGCATTTTTAATTGGGGGTTCCGGATAGTATCTTCCTCCCGCAGCATCTTCTCTTTATAGACGATTACAGAATCAGGCTTTCCGAAATCATAATACCTGCCAACGAGATCTATCTGGGCAGCAATGACCCTGGCATTGTTGTGCGCCTTGTATGCATACTGTTCTGCCAGCCGGAAATAAAAAAAAAGGCTGTCCTCCTTTCTCAGTCCATCATACCCTTTTGCGGTATACATAAAAAACGCAGAAGCCCGGTCGTCATTCTTTGTGGCCAGCGCATGTGCCAGCGCCGGGGCGGAAACGATGATGAGGCTATCGTTTTTATTTTCATGCAATAGCCTGGCACCTGTTTTTTCAGGCAGATCAAAATAGTCGTCTTTTTGTATGGCTGTTGTTTTCGCAAGCGGGCCACCCTTGGTATCGCATCCGCAGCAGGCAAGGCATAGTAGTCCGCCTGTCATCAACCAAAAAATGTTGTAACGCATACAGGGCCCGGTTTAATTATAATCTTCCAGCTTTCTTCCAATGGCAGCACATACTTTAATGCTGCACAAAAACTGCTTTGGGCAGCAGCACATGCACGCCCACATTACCATCTACCAGCTGCGTGATGTTTACATCGGCGGCTACACTGCAAAGCATATAGGCATCGGCCTGCGACAATTTTTTTTCTTCCACCAGGTATTTGATCATTTCACGCACGGCAATATGCGTGGCGGCATTCAGATCGCGGTCGCAACCCATGGCAATGATATGTGTAGGCGTTTCGCCGCGGGGCCAGGTAATGGACTTTCCTTTGTGCACAATAAACTGCAGGTTGGCTTTGAGCGATGTTTCAATGGCAGTGATGTCCACTTCGCCATTACCCTGGGCGGCATGCCCGTCGCCAATTTCAAACAACGCTCCTTTTATATGCACGGGTAGAAAAAGCGAGGTTCCGGCAACCAGATCTTTGTTATCGAGGTTACCGCCATGTATCCATGGCGGTGCGCTGTTCCATTTACCTGCTTCTTTGGGTGGTGCAACACCCATACTTCCAAAAAAAGGATGGAGGGGTATTTCTATGCCATCGGCAAAATGGCCCAGCATTTTCGCCCGGTCCAGCTTTATGATCTTCATTTTCCGGTCGAATATTTCGTCTGACAGAAATCCGCTCTGGCCAATGGCATTGTATCCGTATGCAATGGGTAATTCGATGCTGACGATGCGTATTTCCAGCACATCGCCGGGTTCGGCTTCTTCAATATAAATGGGGCCGGTAAGCACATGGCCGCCGGGGCCGCGCTCTTTAACAGCCTGCACATCGCGCAGTTCCTTTTCTACTTCAGCCGGTGGCAGGCCGGCGGCTTCCAGCCTTTCCGGGTTCGACGTTAAAAGCGTATGTACGTTCACGTAATCGCCGGTATGGATACTCAGCGCCGGTTTTGCTTCCGACCAGTAATAACCCCAGGCTACGGTGGCAGGTGAGGCTGGTAAAATATAAGGGCTGGCAGCAGCGCCTTTTTGTTGTGCGTGCAAATTGGTTGAGCAGGCAACCAGTATCAGCAGCGCGGCTATACCGGGTCTTAGTGCAAGTAACATAGACATTTAGTTTATCATTAGCAGTACTGTAATGATAAGCATAAAATATCAAATCGCCGGGTTTTGGCCGTATTCGGCCCAAAGCTCGTCGAGGGCTTTACCGGTAAGCTGTTTCCAAATATCAGGGGTATAGGTCTTTGATCGCATGGCGCTGTCCAGTTCTTTCACCATCCCGGCATGTTTGTTTTTTTCTATCCATACCAGGAACCTGGCCGTTATACGATAGGCATTGGTATAGCTTTGTTTTGTATTATAATCGGGCATCGACCAATGTGCGCCTGCATTGTCTACCCCAAAAACATACCGCACATAATCGGCAATGCCTTCTGTGAGCCAGCCAGGGCCGCTGTTTCCGCCATAGGCCTGCACAATATGCATCACCTCGTGCGTAACCACATCAATGTCTTCCGGGTGTTTATGAAACCACTGCGGGTTAAACCGCACAATACCGTCTGAGGTAGCTGCTACGCCGGTATATTTGGGATCGACAAAGAAAATAACTTTGTTGGCCGTGTTTGGGTTATAGGCGGCGGCTTCTGCCGGGTACACTGTAAAAAAAGCATCCACCAGTCTTTGTTTTACCTGCGGGTCCAGTGCAGAATCCTGGTTCAGGAAAATCAGTGTATATCCTTTTTTTGTGACCGTATCTTTTGAAACCATCGATTCCATAGGGAGACGTTTCCAATCGCGCTGGGCCTGCAGATCATATATGGCCAGGGAAAAAAGGAAGGCGGTGAGCAGCTGTTGTTTTTTCATGTTATTATTTTATGCGTCGCTGATTATTTACCGGTTGAGAACGAGTAAGGGTAAGCATCGGAGCCAGTACCCTTGTTTTTATTAGGCGCGGCGCCCATAACAGTCGTAAATTTTCCGCCTTTTTCAATATCGAAATGGCCAATCCAGTTTTTGCCATAGGCTGCACCATTGAGGCTGGCACTTTGTACATACCTGTTTTTAGCACTGTTGCCGGGTGCTTCAAAAATGAATTGCTTACCGTTTTCCAGTTGCAGGGTTATCTTTTTAAATAAAGGAGCACCCAGTACATATTGATCGGTAGCGGGGCATACCGGGTAAAAACCGAGTGCAGAAAACAAATACCAGGAAGAGGTTTGTCCATTGTCTTCATCTCCGCAATAACCATCTGGCGTGGCTTTATACAGGCGGTTCATTACTTCGCGCACCCAGTATTGTGCCTTCCAGGGTTCACCTGCATAATTGTATAAATAGATCATGTGCTGAATGGGCTGGTTGCCATGCGCATACTGCCCCATGTTAGCAATCTGCATTTCGCGTATTTCATGTATCACCCCGCCATAATAACTGTCGTCGAAAGTGGGCGGCATGGTAAAAACCGAATCAAGCATCCGCACAAAATCTTTTTTGCCACCCATTAAATTAACCAGGCCGGCCACATCATGAAAAACCGACCAGGAATAATGCCAGCTATTCCCTTCCGTAAAAGCATCCCCCCATTTAAATGGATTGAAGGGCGACTGAAAACTGCCGTCTTCATTTTTGCCCCGCATCAGTTTATGCTCTTTGTCGAACAGGTTTTTATAGTTCATACTGCTTTTGGCATAGCGGTCAATCTCAGCTGCTGGTTTATGCAATGCTTTTCCGAGCTGGTAGATGGCAAAATCATCATACGCATATTCAAGTGTGCGGGCGGCGTTTTCGTTGATGTGCACATTATAGGGTACATAACCGAGTTTGTTGTAATAAGCTACGCCCTTACGGCCCACTGCTTCCAGCGGTCCTTCATTATCAGCGCCATGTGTAAGCGCCGCGTATAAAGTATTGATGTCGTAGCCGCGCAAACCTTTGATATAGGCATCGGCCACTACCGACGCGGAATTGTTGCCCACCATTACATTGGCAAAACCGGGGCTGCTCCATTCCGGTAAAAATCCGCCTTCTTTAAAATCGTTCACCAGTCCCTGCTGCATTTCTTTATTGATGGATGGATACACCAGGTTCAGAAAAGGATACAGCGCCCTGAACGTATCCCAGAAACCGGTGCCGGCAAACATATAGCCCGGCAGTACCTGGCCGTTGTAGGGACTGTAATGGATGATATTGCCGCTGGCATCTTTTTCGTATAATTTATTTGGAAAGAATAAGGCCCGGTACAGGCAGGAGTAGAAAGTACGGGCCTGGTCGAGGGTGCCGCCTTCAACGCGTAAACGGCCCAGGGTGTTATTCCACACCTGCTTTCCTTTGGCGGCCACGGCATCAAAATCGTCGTGACCTGTTTCCTGTAAATTGATTTCTGCCTGTTCTGCGCTGATGAAAGAAGAAGCCACCCTTGCCGTTATTTTCTCTTCCTCATTTTTAATAGCAAAATTGATAAGGGCACCGGTATGATCATCGGTCAATTCAAGTTTTTCCTTTTCGGCCGTTTTGCCGTGCCAGGCATAGCTATAGGTAAACGGTCGGTCAAAAATGATTACAAAATAGTTTTTGAAATTAGCGGGTATGCCGTGCGAGTGGCGGGTAGAATAACCGATGATCTTATTTTCTGCAGGAATTATTTTTATATACGAGCCTTTATCATATGCATCAATCACCACAAAAGCACTGTCGGTACGGTGAAAGCTGAAACGGAACATGGCTGCTCTTTCCGTGGGTGCTATTTCGGTGGTTACATCATGATCGGCCAGGTATACACTGTAGTACCAGGGCTTTACGGTTTCCGCTTTGTGAGAGAACCAGCTGGCCCGTTCATTTTCATCAAAGACTGCCTTACCGGTCAGCGGCATGATGGCAAACTCGCCGTAGTCGTTCATCCAGGGCGATGGCTGGTGGGTTTGTTTAAACCCTTTTATTTTATCGGCCCCATAGGTATATTGCCAGCCGTCGCCCATTTTACCGGTTTGCGGTGTCCATAAATTCATGCCCCACGGCATGGCAATGGCCGGGTAGGTATTTCCGTTAGAAAGACTTCCCTTGGAATCTGTACCCATCAGTGGGTTTATCAAATCGGCCGGGCTGGGCAGGCTGTCCGTTGTTTGAGCAGAACAGATGCCCTGGCTTACCAGTAAAAAGGCTAATACTATTTTTTTCATCTAATGATGGGGTTTTAAAAAAATAAAATAAACAGGTAGGGCAAGTTCACTGCCGTTGTTGGCGAAGGGGTTACGCAACCATCCTTTTTACCAATTTAATTCAACCTTTACTCCTTCTGCTGCATTCACAAAACGGAGCAGGTATGTTTTTGACCATTCATTCCAGTCGCCGCTGTTTTGCAACAGGTTGCCTGCCGCATCTTTAACGGTTGCCGTTGCCGGCCGCGCCGGTAACAATATGCGCATGACGTTTTGCGTACCCTCCGGGCTTTTGGCAACAAATGAATAGGTCCGGCCCAACCGCTTTTCTTTATATACCCTGGATGCCGCGCATAGTACGGCAGGCTTATTTTTTTCTTTTACACGATTTAGATCAAACAAAAGCGATTGCTGACCCGGGTGCAGCTCCTTTTCCTGTAACACCGGCAGCGAGGGATCAAACAGGTCGATGAGCATTCCTTTGATATGAAAAGAAGCAGCTGTTACGCTTTCATCCATTACAGACGCAATATCATAAGCACCCCGTTCCAGGTAAAAATAATTTTGGGTAACCAGCTTGCCTGCTTTCGCCTGCTTTTCATACGCCTGAACAATGTTTTTCATAAAAGCGCTGTCAGCGGCCGGCGTTAATACCAGTTCTTTGGGGTCCTGTTGCACAATATATATTTTCCCTTTGCCAGATGAATAGGTGGTTTTGCCGGCTGTAGGCGCTACCTGCATGGCTTCAAACAAATGGGCTGCGGGCCCGGGGTAGGTTTTCCCATTGCTGTTCCACCATTCCCTCACCTGCTGAAAGGGATCGTTATCGCGTCCATAGTATAATAAAACGCCGCCGTTTTTTACCCATTGCGCCAACTGTTCATTTACCAGGGGCGATTGCGGTTTCATATTGGCATAGCTCATTACCAGTACTTTTATTTTTTGCAGGGTTTCAGGGAAGCCCAGGTTTTCCATGTGCACTGTTTCTACCGGTATGCCGCGTTTGAGCAGCGGCATCACCATACCATAAAAATTTGACAGTTGCGGATCTTCATAGCCCTGGTGCGTGGGAAAGCGCTGGAACATCATAGAATTGCCCACCAGTGCACCGATGCCTTTTGTGCCGCTGATAAGGTTAGTGGAAGCGGGCATATCATTCAGTGCATTTACCATCACCTGCATCTGCGTTGCGTAGGCGGGCGAAATGGGTTGTCTTTCTTCGCTGTTCTGCAATTTAAATTTACCCTGGTAAATCCGGTTGGGCCAGGGCATCACTTCATAGCTGTTTACCGTCGGGTACATCAGCTCCGCGGTGTAAGTGGCCTGGTAATTTTGTTTATAGTCATCCCAGGTCCTGGGCCAGTCTTCTATCGGGTCGGTTAAAAAATAAATCTTTCTGCCGGTGGGGGCTGTCATGGATAACATAGACCCATACTCGAGAAATGCATTTTCAAAAACCCTTTCTTTTTTTATTCCATTAAAATATACCGGTTCCCGGGAGGTACCGGTCCATACCTGGGCAATATAGCCGTCCATACCCGGCAATGCCGCCAGGCTGGCTTCGGGGCTTACTATTTGCCAGGAAGAATAGTTGAGCAGGGAATGCGTGGGCACAAAGCTTTTTCCCTGGCGGCCCGTGCTGTCGCGGTCTGTTTTTGCATATTGAAGTACTTATGTCAGGGCATGAAAATAAAGCTGGTATGTGAGTTTGGAAGAAAGGTAGGTGGCTTCGGGCGATTCATGCTGCGGCATCCAGGCAAAACCATAAAATTGCTGCCATTCCTTTTTGAATGATTCACTGTAGCCGCCCCTTGCCCAAAATTCAGGTTCTTCCAGGTAAATACAGGTTACCCCTGCATCAATAACTTTTTTGATCAGTGTTTTAAAATAAGTAATATAACTGTCGGTGGGAACGATATAGGGGATGCCTTTTCCATGGCCGATCTCACGGCCGTTGCGTTCTACCTGTCCGTCTTCTTCATGTGTCTTGCCATCGAACTTGCCGGTAAAATAATCCTGGTAGTTACCCCAGGCAATACCGGTCATAAACTGCACATTGTAACCGTGATCACGGTATCCTTTTACCCTTTCGGTAAAACTACTGTCCATGCCGTACACCATCGCAATGTCTGACCGTACATCATAGGCAGCATTCCAGGGGGCCGACACCTGGAAGGAGGTCTTGTCTGCAGTATTTGGTTGCTGGGCAGCAACAGCCAATTGAAAGCAAGTGAAAAGAAGAACCGGAATAAACTCTTTTACAGTGTACATGGTAATCTGGGGGCTAAAAAAACAAAGAGAAAAACGGGTAAGGTTAAGGAAGATGCAAAATTGATACTATTATTTCATTTTCCGATCGTTGTGGCCGGTGTTTCACCGGCCACTTGCTTACTAATCTATTGACGGGGTTTTTCAATTTTAATTATGCGCGATCTTTTCCCGCGTTTTCACCGGACCTGTAGCCCGGTCTAACAGACTACGGCCCTTTGGGCCCGGATTGGCATGGTAACCGGTTACAAGCCATGAACAACAGTGCGC
>CAXTMV010000002.1:55973-70084 GCA_964245425.1 uncultured Flavihumibacter sp.
ATCATACGCCAGACATTTTCTTCACTTGCCGCTCAAAAGAAATCAGACATGATCGCATCGGACATCAGCCATCACAAGATTACCCACCAGAAAATCTTTACGGGTAGGTGATCAACCGCCATTCACTTATCTGTATCAGGTTGCTGCCGTTATTGGCCAGCACATTTATCCGGTACGCGGTATAGGCTGTATTGTTTACAAATTCATACCGTTTGGTCTGGTTACGGCCGGGGTAGGTTTCCCCGGTATGGGTATCCAGCACGGTCCAGTTGGTTCCATCATTAGAACCAGCCAGGTTAAAGTCTTTCATATCCCTGTCGGGCGAATCATTACCTGAAGTAATCGTATACGCGCCGATTTTGGTTGCCGTCGGAAAGGTTAGTTGCACCCAGAATGCCTGCGGAAACCCGTCTGTCAGGAATTTGCTATTGTAATCTCCGTCTACCAGGTGAGGAGAACCTTCACCGGCACTTGCTCCGCCGGGGTTTTCCCTGCTTACACTCAGCGTAGCTTTGCCAGTGATATCAAGTTCCAGGCGCTTGATGGTATCGATGGTAAAATAAGCCGTGCCCAATGCGCTGTCTATAAAACCGGAGGTTACCGAAGTGATAGACACCGGCACAATATATTTAGCAGCCTTGTTAAGATTGGTAGTAATAACTTTTACGCCCAATGTATTGGAACTTGTCTGGCCTGATTTGATAACAGCCGACAAGGTGGGCACCTGGTAAGAAGATGCCGGCAAAGCGATGTAAGCGGTACCATGCAGGGCATTGTAGGCGGCTACCAGCGTAGTATCTACCTTAAAACCTACGGTGATGTCCTGTCCGGGGTATTGCAATCCGCCATAAGCAGCACCAAAGGGAATGGTCTGCGCGGTATCTGCCAGCAACAATGGATAGCTGGTAGCACCACTGGCCGCTGGTATATAAATATTTCCTTCCCTGGACGAAGTAACCATGTCGGGTTTATTGCAGGCAACCAGCACCAGGCAGCAGGCCAGGGCAATTGGTACCAGATATAGATTGAATATCCTTTTCATTTATTTGTTATTTATGTTTATGACAGCATTTGTTGGTTCATCCAAACTGTTTGTCTCACCAGCCGGTATTCTGTACCAGGTTTTTATCAATGTTTACTTCCTGCTGGGGTATGGGCCATAAATAATGTTTTTTCTGGAATACGCGGGTTTCAAAAACCGTACGCTTGTAAAAAGCCGGATCAGTAAGGCTTGTACCCGAGTTAATGTCCATGCTGTGCAAAGGACCGCCATCTGTCTGTTCGGCTATTTTCCAGCGACGGGTATCAAAATAGCGGCAGTTCTCAAAAGCCAGTTCTATTCTTCTTTCCCGGCGGATGGCCGCGCGCATCTGGTCTTGCGTCAACGTAGCTGAAATACCAGGTAAACCGGCCCTTGTCCTGATCAGGTTTACATATTTGGCGATATCCGGGTTACCGGGAGAAGATTCGTTCAGTGCTTCTGCGTAGTTCAGGTAAATATTGGCCAGCCTGATCAATACCCAGGCCCTGTTTCCGGAGCGCCAGTCGCCGGTGGTGATATTTTTGCGGCCGATATATCCGGTGGGAGAAAAGTCGTTCCCGCCTACTTTTTTACCCGAATTGCCTTCGTAATAGGTTTGGGTAATGATCTTGCCCGAGCTGGAAGAAGTATTCAGCCAGGTACTGCCGTTGTAGGTAACGTCTACATAGAAACGCGGTTCACGGTTTACCCACATATTATAGGTACCGGCGCTGGTATAGGTACCCGCTGAAGCAGAGAACCCTGTTTCTGTGTAACCAGAACCCGCATCGCCGATCGACAAACCATTGCTCATAAAAAAGGCATCTACCATTTCTTGTGTTACGCCCAGGCCACCGCTGCCCCGCACGCTGGCGTCTGCACCGGAATGATAAGGCGTTTCTTCATAAGCGCGGGTGGTAGGGTCTGCATTGGGCTTGGCAAAGATCCATTCCTTGTTCCAGTCTGTGTACATCACGTCTCTGCAGGAAAGATAGGGATCGATATTGCCGGAGCCATCTGTTTCTTTATACAAGTCAAAGGTGCCGGGCACATATTTGTCTATAAATGCTTTTGAAGATGCGGCTGCAGTGGCCCATTTGGATGGATCTTTTGTCTGGCTGATCAAAGCTGTTCCATTGAGATTTTTCAATGCGGCATAATCGGTGTTGCCATTGAAAAGATCACTGGCGGCAATCAGCAGCATTTCTGATTTATACGCCATCAGCACAGATTTTGTTATCCTGCCATTGTCTACACTGGGGTTGGCTGGTGTCTCCGGTAAGTCTGCGGCGGCCTTGTCCATTTCTGCACCAATATAGGCAACGCAGCTGTCGTACGGCGCGCGGGCCAGCTGTACATCGGCCAGCGAAGCGGTAGGGTCGATGCTGTTGTCGCCGATAATCACCACCGGTCCGAATACTTTTATCAGGTTATAATAATAGAAAGCCCGCAAACCCCTTGCTTCTGCAATATACCTGGCCAATAATGCGGCGCCATTTGCCTGGCTGGTTATTTCCTTGCACTCGCCCACATGGGCCATAAAATAAGTGGCCGAACGGATGGCTGTATAATAATTGCTCCAGAAATCATTCACTACGCTGGTGGTAGGGTCCCAGGCACCTACATTCATATAATTGCTGAACACAAAGCTCCAGTCGTATTCAGCTTCGTCGGAAGCGCCGGTCCAGGGTCCGCCGCTGGTTTGTCCGCCGATATACCGCTGGCTCGCTTCATCTCTTATATACGAGTATACATTGGCCAGGAAATTGTCCACGGTGTTTTTATGCGCAAAAACAGATTCAATGGTGGTACGGTCTTGCGGCACCTGGTCGAGGTACCCTTTTTTACAGGCAGCAACGTTGACCAGTAAACCAATACCCGTGAATATATAAAACAGCTTTTTCATAATCTTCTGATTTGTCTTAATTAAAAATCAAAATGAAGTCCGAGGGAAAATGCAGCCACCTGCGGGTAACGTACCCCGTTAGAGGTGTTCAGTTCAACATCCCATAACTTAAACTTGCTGAACGTAAGCACGTTTTCGCCCAATGCATAGATATAGGCGTTGCTGATACCTATTTTCTTAAAGGTTTCCTTACCAAAAGAATAGGATGCTTTTAATGTTCTCAGCTTAAGAAAGCTGGCATCTTTCTGCCACCATGTACTGGGCTGGTTATTGTTATTGTTCTTGGCACCGCCAAAAGCCAGGCGGGGATAAAACGCGTTCTGGTTAGGGTTTTGCGGTGTCCAGCGATCGGTTACGATGGAGTAGGCATTGCCGGAACCGCCATCGCCGCTGAAGGGTTGTATGCTGGGTCCTGACAGGATGATATTGGCTTTTGCCTGGCCCTGGAAAAAGGCACCCAGGCTAAAGTTCTTGTAGCTGACATCGAACCCGAAACCGTATAGAATAAAGGGTACATCGCCGGTGCCGATTGCCTTCTGGTCGTATGCGTCAATCTTACCATCGCCATTTAAGTCTTTGAATTTAATATCGCCGGGCCGTACTTCACCAAAAGACTGCGAGGGAGAATTTAATATTTCAGCAGAATCTTTAAACAGGCCCTGCGCTACGTAGCCAAACCTGGCCAGTACACCCTGTCCTTTTTTGTTCAGCCAGGGATATTTCTGATCGGGCTGATCGTTGGAGATTACTTTGTTGCGGGCATAGGTAAAATTGCCCTGCAGGCTTAGGTACAGGTCGTTGGCCAGCCGAACATGGTTTTGCTGCAAAGAGATATCGATGCCAGCATTGTTTACCACGCCCAGGTTGCCAATGGGCAATGAAGTAAGGCCTACAAATTCGGGTACGGTACCCCGTGTAAGGAAGATGCCGGTCCGGTGTTCCTTGAAAAGGTCTACCTGTATGGTGGTGGCCTTCAGCAAGGTCATCTCCATACCGATATTTGTTTTATGGCTGGTTTCCCAGGTAAGATCGGTTCCGTAACTGCTTATCTGTACACCGCTGTATCCCTGCCGGCTGGTACCGAATGTATAACCATTTGCATTGGTGTTCACCTGGTCCAGGTAAGCAAAACGGGCACTGCCGATATCGCTGTTACCCACGGAACCTGAAGAAAAGCGGAATTTTAAGAAACTGATCACGTTCTTGTAAGGATCAAAGAATTTTTCATTGGACGCTACCCAGCCCAGGCCAAAAGACGGAAAAAACCCGTATCGTTTGCTGGGGGCAAAGTTTTCAGAACCATTGTACCCGAAATTACCTTCTGCAAAATATTTGTCTTCATAACTATAGGTAACCCTGCCCGCCAGACCGCGGGTACGAAAGGGAATAGAGGCAGTGAAATCGGCTGCAAAAGCATCCACATATTCACTTTGGTTATACAATAGTAAACCACTTACACGGTGTTTGCCAAAAGCGGAATCGTAGTTGAGGGCCGTTTCAGTGTATATGCGCCGGTTACCACCGTTATAGCGGTCGTAACCCAATGTATTGCTACCGGTATAAGTCAATAAAAGATTTAAAGAACCATCGGGGTTTCTGCCATTGGCGATATAATCGTTTTCTCTTTTACCGTGGTCTATGTCGAGCTCACTGTAATTGTCAAACGCAAACATGGAAGTGAAGGAAAGTCCTTTCAACAGCATGCCCAGGCTCTGGCGCAGGCGTACGTTGCTGTACAATTGCGTTTTGTACTGGTTGGCATAGCCTGACTTGGCTGCCGCGTCGAAGGGATTGCGGTAATCGCCGTTCGGGTTTCTGCCGGAGGTGGTATCGCCAGGGTAAGCGAGTGGCAGTTCTACCGCCGGCAATTGCATTACGCTGTTGAAGATGGAATTTACCTGGCTGGCGTCTGAAGGATTGATGCCGCCGTTTACCCCGGGGTAATTACCATTGCTGTAGTATCCCTGCAGGCCAATTTCAAAAGAAGTGGATGGCGTTACTTTAACGGTAAGGTTGCTGGTAAAGTTAAACCTGGAATAACCTACACCGCTGTGATAAGCCTCATTAGGGTCCGAACGGATAAAGCCATCTTCATTGTAATAACCCAGCGACACATAATAAAAGGCTGAAGGCGCACCTCCGTCTATATTAAGGGTTGCCTTTCTGTTGTGACCGTTCTTTTTAAACACTTCTTTTATCCAGTCTACATTGGGATAAAGATAAGGATCGGTGCCCGCCTTTGTCTTTGCAATGTAATCGTCTGAATATTTGGGTGCATCGCCGCGCGTGGTCAGCGCTTCATTGGCCATATTCATATAAGTAATGCCATCGGCCATTTTGGGTAACCTGGTGAAAGTGGTAACAGATTCCAGGTAATCAAAAGTAAACCTGGGCTTACCAGGCTTACCTCTTTTGGTAGTAATGAGCACTACGCCGTTGGCACCCCTTACGCCATATACAGCGGTTGCAGAGGCATCTTTCAGGATACTGAAAGAAGCGATATCATCATAATTTAGATTACTTAAAGAACGCTCCACCCCGTCTACCAGTATCAGGGGTTTTGAATTATTGAGCGTGGCGATGCCGCGGATCCAGATATCGGCATCATCGTGACCGGGTTCACCGGTTCGCTGTACTGCCACCAGGCCCGCCAGGCGGCCCGCCAAACCCGCGCTTACATTGGCGATGGGTTGTTTTAAATCTTCCAGGTTCAGGGTAGACTGTGCACCAATCTGGCTGATTTTTCTTTGCTTGCCATAACCAACCACTACCACATCATTTAAACTGCCGGCACTGGTTTCAAGTGTAATGTCCAGCACAATACGATCTGCGATGATAGCTGTTTGCGTGGCGTACCCAACATAAGAGAAGGACAATGAATCGCCCTGCCGGGCAATAATAGAGAACAGCCCACTGGCATTGCTGGCAACTGCCTTGCCTGTATTCATTTCTTTTACGGTTACGCCTGCCAGCACATTACCGAGTGCCGTTTTTATGGTTCCGGTAATAGTCAGGTCCTGTTTAGTTTGTGCCTGCGCCCGGTATTGCTGTAACAGCAGAATGGAAACCAGGAAGAGGGTGGGGATTCTCCACGATACCGCCCGGAAAAAGGATCGAATTCTCATACGCATGTAATTGTTAGTGTTGAATGTAGAAAGGACCTCCTGCACGGCAGGTCCGAAGTAACTTTCAAATTGGAAGTTATAAGGAAATGTTAAATCGACTTGTCAACAAAGGTTAAAGAGAATGTTAACAGAAATTAAAGGAGAATCCAAATTAAGAAGATATTAAAATAAAAAATCTATATTTCGGCTGGGTTCCCCTTCCTCACTGCAGCTAAACCGTGTTGCCGCTCATGAAAATTTCTTTCATAACTTCTCACCGGCTGATAGCCATCGTAAGCTTGCTTATCCTGAGCGGGGTACAGGTCTGGCTGGTCTATAATACCTACACCTTAAAAGATGAACATTATTTTGTATCCGAAAAACAGGTAATCAGGGACGATTACATGCAAAGCATCCGGAATGATAAATTATTTCCGGGGGGTGCCCGCATCATCGATTCATTTATTTACAACAGCATGCCCAGGCTGGAGTTACTGCACCAGCGCCAGCCGGTAGAATTTGCCGGTTACAGCAAACAGCTAAGCGAATCCATCTTTACAGCCCTGCGCAAAGCCAGTAATATGGACAGCTTAATGGCTGCGATTGCCCAAAAAAACCAACTGAATCAAAATCTGCGGTATGCATTGACGTTGGACCTGCTGGATATCACCTTTGAAAGCAACAAGTACATTACCCTGTACAGCAGTAAAAAGACCGCCAGCGCCGACAGTGCATCGCATGGCGTACTGATCGGTGGCAACCTGCAAGACCTGAACGCACATAATATGGTGACCAGCATAACCGTTAGCAGCCCGGTAAACCGCAGCTACCGGGCCAGCTTTGCCCTGTATGTTGATTCCCGCAAACGAAAATCCATTATTTTCAGGCAAATGATGCCCACGCTTATTCTTTCCCTGCTGTCTGTACTCATTGTGGTCTTTCTTTTCTACATCACTTTCAGGAACTGGATAAAACAGAAAAAGATTGCCGATATGAAAACCGATTTTATCAACAGCATTAACCATGAATTTCATACTCCGCTGGCGGCCATTATGGTTGCCAATAAAAACCTGCAGAACAAACGCATTACCGAAAGCCGCGAAAACATTGCACCGCTTACAGACGTAATTGCCCGGCAATCGGAGCGCCTGAAAAAACTGATAGAGCAGGTCATCGATATTACGCGTATCAATAGCATCCAGCTCAGCAGAAAACAGTATTCGATACACCCACTGCTGGATGAGATATTACTGGACTACCACCTCAAACTCAACGACCCCGACATCCATCTTACCCTTCAAAAAGAAGCCACGCAAGACAGTGTATGGCTGGACCAGTTTTGGTTTACCACCATGCTGCTGAATATTTTCGACAATGCTATCAAATACAATAACAGTAAAGAAAAAGAAATAACCGTTACCACGCACAGTGATAAAAAAAGACTGCAGCTGGTGATACAGGACAATGGTATTGGCATGAACAGTGAAACCCAGAAACAGGTATTTGAAAAATTCTACCGGAATGCCGGCATTCTGAAACACTCAAAGGGATTGGGACTGGGCCTCTATTATGTAAAACTTTGCGTGGATGCCCATCATTGGGATATTTTTATAGAAAGTGCGCCCGATAAAGGCAGCAGGCTGATCATTCACATACCCTTTTAAATTGGCGCCATGAAAACTTCTGTTTTGTTTGTAGAGGATGAGCCGGATCTCGGAAACGTGGTAAAGAAATACCTGGAAGTAATGGATTTTGATATAGACTGGTGTACCAACGGCGTGCAGGCACTGAAACAGTTCAAAGAACGCCACAGCAAATACAATATCCTGCTTATCGACGTTTCCATGCCAGGCATGGATGGATTTGAGCTGGCCGAAAAGGTCGTTTCCATCGACCCCAATATGCCCTTCCTGTTCCTGACAGCCCGTAACCAGAAACAGGATAAGATTCATGGGCTGGAAATCGGCGCAGACGATTATATTACCAAGCCTTTTGACATAGATGAACTTATTTTACGCATCCGCAATATCATTCGCCGCAACCAGCACGATCATACGCTGCCCGCTGCACCGCTTGCCGGTGTGATAGAAAAAAAAGATGTCAAATTTTATAAAGACAGTCTGCGGCTAATGGTGGCCAAAGAAGAGATCATGCTAACCCCCCGCGAGGCAGAATTGCTGGATTATCTTTTCAGGAATGAAAACCGCATCCTGAAAAGGGAAGAAATACTAACGCAGCTCTGGGGTGAGAACGACTATTTCCTGGGCCGCAGCCTCGATGTATTTGTATCCCGTTTAAGGAAATACCTGAGCCGGTCCGCTTATGTTAGCATCAATAATGTGTACGGGGTAGGTTTTATTTTTAATGTAAAGGAAGAAGCTCTGTAAGCTATAAACCGATGGCTAACGGCCTGCAGCTGTTTTCAACAGCCATCCCGCCAGGTCGGCCGCCGCTTTATCATTATCAAAGCCATCGGGCAAACGCCCGTTTACATATTCATTGTACAGCCAGGGGTCGCCTACGGCAAATACGGTTCCCTTTCCGACCTTTACGACGGTGGCAATGGTGGCCCCGCCGGGTGACTGCAAGGCCGTTTGCGCTTCCTTGCCCTGTGTAATACTACAGGCATCTTTTATAAAAGGTTGTTTAGCCGTTTTAAACAGGCTGGTATTTACAATAACGGGGATGCCGTTCTTGAAATGCTGGTCGTCGGTTACATGGTTCTGCAGATCATTATTAAAATGCAGGCCAAAGCGGGCCGCCAGGTCATTGAAATGGGGCAGCTCAACATTGGCGCTGTCATTGGCCATCAACACCAGTACGCCACCTTTTTTTACCCAACTCACAATGGGGTCGATGGCAGCTGCCTCTATATAATGCGGGTGTTCTGCTTCCTTGTTGTTGTCTGGGTCAACAATAATATACACGGCGGCAGCGGCCAGGTTGCCGGCGGTAGGTGCCTGGGCAAGGGTATCCAGCGTGGCACCCAGGCTTTTAAAAATATTGCCCCAGGTAGAAAAACCAGTATTGGCTTTGTCATCCCATAAATAATGAAAACGGGTTTCGCCGGAAGCTGTTTTCTTTATTTCGTGGTTGAAATAATAATCCAGCAATACAGTCTGGGCTTTTACCTGTGCTGCAAGCAAAAAAAACAATACAACGCCGCAAGCAATACATCTTATGACCATGACAGATTTTTAAGCATTGAAAGTAATCCATAGTTTCCATAATCGTTCCAAACTCCGGCAGTTCTTAGGTCTTTGCCCGGTAAACAGCCACAAAGTATAGAGTTCGTAGTTTTGCAGCTGTTGCCCGACAAACGAACGAACGAACCACGAACGCCCGAACTATTGAAAGAGAATTGGCTTACATTAGTATTTCAAATCAATATAAATGACGCATAAATATAAAAACGATGCGGTGGAGTGGAAAAAGGTGTTCAACCTGAAAAATTTTGCGCAGATAGCCATCGGCACCACATTATCCGTCATGGCCATGAAAGGATTTATGATTCCAAATAAATTCCTCGACGGCGGCATTACCGGTATTTCCATTCTATTGTACGAACTTTTCCAAATCAATATCAGCTGGCTCGTGATAGTACTGAACGCCCTGTTTATTTACCTCGGTTACCGGCGCATCGGCAAGACATTTGCCGTACAAACAACCATCGCCGTTATGCTGCTGGCGCTGGGATTGTTTTTTATCGATGTTCCGGCATTTACCCACGACCGGTTGCTGATTGCCATTTTCGGCGGATTATTGATGGGTGCCGGTGTGGGACTGGTGATTCGTGGCGGTGGCGTAATAGATGGTGCTGAAGTGATTGCCGTGTTTACAGGACGGAAAACAGGTTTCTCCAATAGTGAGATCATTATGCTGATCAATACCGTCATTTTTGCGGTGGCTGCTTTTAAATTCACCATTGAAACGGCCATGTATTCGGTGATTACCTATTTTACCGCCACAAGGGCCATCAATTATGTGGTAGACGGCATAGAACAATTTACCGCAATGAATATTATTTCAGCCCAGCAGGAAGAAATCAAAAGTTTCCTGGTAAATGACCTCGGTAAAGGCATTACCGTGTATAAAGGCATCAGGGGATACCTGCCCGGCAGTTTTGATATTAAAACAGACTGCGAAATCATTGTAACCATCGTTACCCGCCTTGAAATAAAGCAGCTGCAGGAAGCCTTGCATAAAATAGATCCCAAAGTGTTTGTATACGTGCAAAGCATTAACGAAGCCAGCGGAGGAATATTAAAAGCCAAGTCGCATGCCAAATAGCCTTCGGATGAAAGATTTTGTGACCAGCTTATTAAGAGATAAGCTGCCGGCCGGTTATTTCTATCACAACCTGGCCCATACCCTGTATGTGGCAGACCAGGCCGTCTTAATCGGGCGGGAAGAAGGATGCAGCCCGGCTGAAATTGATTTGCTGGAAACCGCTGCCTTATGGCACGATACAGGGCATATCATCAGCACATCGCAGCATGAATCTGAGAGCTGCCTGATGGCCATGAATTGTTTGCCGGAATTTGGTTATACAGATGAAGACATCCAATTGGTCTGTGCGATGATCATGGCAACCAAAATTCCGCAAACCCCTGCCTCCAAACTGGATTGCATACTGGCCGATGCCGACCTGGAATACCTGGGCACCGACCGGGCGGCTTCGATGGCAGCAGAACTGTTTCGCGAATTACAGTACCGCGACCCTTCCCTGACCATTAAGGCCTGGAACGATGCGCAGATAGCCTTCCTGGTCAGGCATCATTATTTTACCCGATATTGCAAAGAACAGCGGGGGCCTGCAAAATCGGAATACCTAAGCAGGCTGCTGAATGGCGTAGAATAAGCCCGGTTTAACAAAACCGGATAAAACAGGCGGCTTTCTCATTACCTTGCCCCATAACAATTATATTTACCGGGCTGGCCAGCAAGCATGTGTTACCGGTACCGTTTATAAAAAAAACATGATTGTAGAATTCGTCATCGCCCTTTTTACCATACGCTACCTGCGGACCGTACTGAAGAATAACAACCAGTTACTGGTCTGGGACAAGCAGCTGCTGGTGGGCCAGGTGGCCATTACCGGCCTGCTGGTGGCATCTTTTATCATTCACCGAAGTGATACGGTAGGGGTGCTTTTAACCGATGGGTTTCTCGGATACCTGATATACCTGACGCTTACCCGAAAAGAATTCCTGCCTGCCAAATCACTTATATACGCTGTATTGCCTTATGTAGGCGTATCGGTTGTTAGAGCGCTCGTGAGACTGATCAGTAAAAGTTTTTACGATAGCTGGGACGAACTTTTTGATACGGCTTCCATTTTTGCGGTTATCTGGATGGTGGCAATGTGGTTTATTACGCGGAAGCAGCGCAATACGCTTGAAAAAGAGCGGCTGCGGTCACTGCAGAAAGAAAAAGAATACCATATTACGGAGTCTTTAAGGGCGCAACTGGAAGTACAGGTAGCGGAACGCACGTCGGCGCTTACCCAGCAGAAAGAACAATTGCAGCAAACACTGGATGAGCTTAAAGCCACGCAGGCACAACTGATACAATCGGAAAAAATGGCTTCGCTGGGCGAGCTCACCGCCGGTATTGCCCACGAAATACAAAACCCGCTTAATTTTGTAAATAATTTTTCGGAGGTTAATACCGAGCTGATCGCCGAAATGAAAACGGCGCTCAGCAAAGGCGACCTGGAAGAAGCCAAAGCCCTGGCAGAAGACATTACTGCGAATGAAGAAAAAATAAACCACCATGGCAAAAGGGCCGATGCCATTGTAAAAGGCATGTTGCAGCACAGCCGAAACAGCAGCGGGCAGAAAGAACCTACCGATATAAATGCCCTGGCCGATGAATACCTCCGCCTGGCCTACCATGGCCTCCGCGCAAAAGACAAGTCTTTTAACGCCACTATGAAAACCGATTTTGATGCGTCCATTGGCCAAATCAATATCATTCCGCAAGACATGGGCCGCGTTATCCTGAACCTTATTACCAATGCCTTTTATGTGGTAGCCGAAAAAAAGAAACCCCTTACCCCGGAAGGCCGGCTCAACCCGGCTTTTAAAGATTATGTTCCAACGGTTACCGTTAGCACAAAGAAAATAGATAATAAAGTGCTGATCTGTGTGCGCGACAATGGCAACGGCATTCCGCCCCAGGTACTGGACAAAATATTTCAACCCTTTTTTACCACCAAGCCTACCGGGGAAGGAACCGGCCTGGGCCTGAGCATGAGCTATGATATTGTAACAAAGGGGCATGGCGGCGAACTGAAAGTGGAAACAAAGGAAAACGAGGGTTCTGTTTTTACCATACAATTGCCCATACAACCTTAAAGCTGCAAATGAAAATTTTAGTTGTAGACGACGAAAAAGACATACAGACCCTTTTTGAACAACGGTTCAGAAAAGAGATCAGAGATGGATCCATCCAGTTCGCCTTTGCTTTTTCCGGTGAAGATGCGCTGGCTTATCTCAACGCCCGTAAACATGAGGCGGTATTGATTTTGTCTGATATTAATATGCCCGGTATGAGCGGCCTTGAACTGCTGGGCCAAATTAAACAGCTGCACATAGCGCCCCCTCCGGTAGTAATGATGATAACGGCTTATGGCGATGCAGAAAATTTTAACACCGCCAAGCAGCTGGGCGCAGATGATTTTCTGACCAAACCGGTTGATTTTAATTTATTAAAAGAAAAACTAAAACTGATACATTGATGGCGAAGATACTGGTGGCCGACGATGAGGCAGATCTGGAAATGCTGATCAAACAAAAGTTCCGGCAGAAAATAAGAGAGAAAGTATACGAATTTGTTTTTGCCGTTAACGGTAATGATGCGCTGGAGAAAATACGGCAGCACCCCGACGTGGATATCGTACTTAGCGATATCAATATGCCGGAAATGGACGGTCTTACCCTGCTGAGCCGCCTGGGCGAGTCGAGTCCGCTGATCAAGGCCGTGATTGTATCTGCCTACGGCGATATGGAGAATATCCGTACCGCCATGAACCGGGGCGCCTTCGATTTTATTACCAAGCCCATCAATTTTGAAGACCTGACCCTTACCATGGAGAAAACCCTGCGGCATGTAGGGCAAACCCGCGAAACGCTGAAAGCCATCAAAGAGAATAACATTCTTAAAATGTATGTAGATGAAACCGTGCTGAAGTTCATGGCCAGCCGCGAGTTTGAGTCTTCCCTGATTGCGAATGAAAATGTGGAAGCCAGCATCGTCTTTATAGACATCTGCAGCTTTACCGCCATCAGCGAGCATGCGCCGGCAGATACCGTGGTAAAATTGCTGAATAACTATTTCGATGTAATGGTAAAAGAGATCATTGCGCAGGGCGGCTACATCGATAAATTTATCGGGGATGCTATTATGGCTGTTTTCCGCGGCGATTACCACCTCGATCGCTCCATCGACGCTGCACTGGCCGTGAGAAGCAAGATCAACAGCATGCCGGTACTGGAAGACCAGCATTCGTTTTCGCCCAAAGTATCCATCGGCATCAACAGTGGGGAAATGATCTCCGGCAATATCGGGTCCGCCAGCCTACGGCGGCTAGACTATACCGTTATCGGAGATGTGGTGAACACAGCGCAGCGGCTGCAGGCCGCCGCCACCCAAAACCAGATATTGATCGATGAGGCCTGTTATGAGAAAGTAAAAGAATCTTTTAACTGCCAGAAAGTAGGCGAGGTGCAACTGAAAAATAAATCAAAAGCCTGTACCGTATATGAAGTAATGGATTAATCAAAGGTGGGTCGTCCTTTCCAGAGGGCGGTTCACCTTGGAACCGCTGCAAAGGAAAGTTGAGCCGTCCTAAAAGGGCGACCCACCTGTAGTAGAGCATCAAAGCAGTTCCAGCGCGGCCAGGTCAATCACCGGCTGCAGCGTTGGCTTTTCTACGTTGTACATTTTTTTCAATACACCGGTTTCATTAAAGAAGCCGCCATTCTTCATAAAAAAATAACCGTTTTCAACACCGCCGTCGTAATCCAGCCGGTACCCCTTATGGGCCGTAGCATCTGCCGTCAGTGTCATTTTGTAG
>CAXTMV010000002.1:70094-84443 GCA_964245425.1 uncultured Flavihumibacter sp.
GTTTAATCCATTGGTTGTGCCAGTAGGCCTTGCGGCTGATATTGCCGGCATCGGGCTCAAAATTTTCGAGAAAAGAATGCAGTTTAGTTAAATAGGTCTGCGTAGACGGCCGGTCGAAACTGGCAATCAGCAACCACTTGGCATTATCGTTATCGTAAAAAAAAGCAGTATAACGGGTATAATTATGCGCGATTGGCAACGCATGCAGCAAAAACCGGCAGGTTTCACCGGTTTTCCAGTTATAAACCAAGTGCGAATGGCCACCGGAACCCTCATTACCGAATTCGTCTGCTACTACTCCAGCCCCTTTTTTTACCAGCCTGATTTTCTGGCTGTCGGGGATGGCCCTGGGATCATCTGTATTAAAAGGACTCCATACTGAAAAAATAATCCTTTTTTCAGTGGGGCTATTCGCCTGCATGCCGAAATAGCCTTCGGCAAACCCGCCAGCCATAAAATAAGAACCCGGCACATCATTCCCCGGCGGCACGGTGATCTCATTGTAAAACCATTCCGCTGCTTGGCCGGTTTCAGTCATGTCGTAATTCATATGCACCGATGCGCCGCGTCTTCCCCAGTAAAAATAATGGTCGTCGTTGTTTTTTACAAAGACGGTGCCGCTGTCTACTGCACTGCCGCTGATTTGAAAAGCTTTGGCCATGGCAAATACCGGCCCGGTTTTATGGATACCCCGGGCATCGATTCTAATATAGCCGGGTGTATTGATTTGCCAGCTGCCGGCATTGTACAGGCTGTCGGTAGCTGTCCGCGCCAAGAGGCTATGCGGCAGGTTATGGATGGTAAATTGCAAACGGCTTTCGCCCGCCGGAACCTGCAGCAATACCTGCAGACGCAGCGTTCCCTTCCGTTGCAGCTTTATATAGGTACTCCAAACCACGTCGTTGTTCTGCCATTCTTGCCACCCTTCATTTGTTACGGCTTCGCGTTCACTGGAACCTGTTTTCTGAACCCAGGAATTGCCGCCGAGTGGAACGGTAAGACGGATGGATTGGCCAACCAGTTGGGACCTGACAAAAAAAACAGTTGCGAAACAAAACAAGTGCCATATCCATTTCATAATACCGGTTTTTATAGCAACATTTTATTTGTCCGTCAATTTACCGCCAGTAAAAAAGTACGTTTCTTTCCTTTATTCTTTGCCTGGCACAAACAATACCGCATCTGCTACTACCAGCCCGTTGGCGCCTTTTGTAGAAACATCTACATAATTGCTTTTGCCCTGCTGCAGGCTGAACCTGCCCAGCGACACCCATTCTCCCGAAGTTTGGCCTTCTACACGGATAGCAGACTGGTCAATGGTAATATTGTGCCGTTGCTTGCCATCAAAACAAACCATGGTCATGCTGGCCGCCAGGCTGTCTACTTTGGGCATGTAGGCATAGATATTGTACAAGCCGCTTTTCAGCACTTCCGGTGTAAAGCGAACTGTCTTTAGTTGCCCGTCGCGCGCATCCGTTGTAAACATCGAAGGGCCATAGCAGCCTTTCGTAACCCGGTTCCAGCTACCGGTAAGGGATACCTGCTTACTGTCGTCGTTGTCTACCTGTATTTCTACCGTGCTGTTGTCTGCCAGCGGGTGCAGCAGCAATGCCTGTTTTAGTTTATCCACTTTTACCTGCTGTACGCTGGTATGTTCATCAATGGCCATGATGGCCGCCATGGCCGCCGACTGGCTCAGCACCATAAATACCGGCTCCATGCGGATAGAGCCGTAGGCAATATGGGTGGCCGACAAGCATACCGGCACCAGCAGGTTCCTGCATTCTTCTGCCTGCGGAACAATGGCCCGGTAAGATACCGGGTAAGGACCAAAACCACCTACCTGCACATCGCCCTCATTCTTTACCATGCCATCTTTTACAATCCGCTCGCAATTGTGCGAGTCCATGGTATAGGCCGCCATGCCCACGCCATCTGCTACCAGTTCCCTGCCTTCGCAGTTGGCCTGCGTCATAATATACGCGCCCTTCATTCTCCTTGCTTCGCGTACATAGAGCTGCGGCGTCCAGTTGCCATTGTCAGCATATTCATCTTTGGGATATCCCCAGGGCAGCAGCTGATCACGCAGGTAGGCAGGCATGCGCGGATCGTGCCCGATAAAATACAGGAACCCTTTAATATAGTCTTCGTGCGCCTGCTGTATCTTTTCCCGCGTTGCATAATTTCCTTCCGGATAATCATAATTCATCCCAATCATGTCTGTAGAAAAAGGGCCGTTGTTGTTGATATCCGTTTTATGGTTGGGCATCAGATCAAATTTCATGAACGCATTGAGATCCTTTGCCGGCTTTTTCTCCAGCACGCGCAACAATAGTTCGTATTGGGCGGAATTGTAGCCGGCCGGCTTTGTGATTGCGATGCGGTTGGCAGGATCGTTGGTTAAACAGATCCGGAAATTATAGGTCTGTATTTTTTTATCGCCGCTGCCGGCCAGGGCCAGCGGCGCGGGAGAAATCCCCCATAGAAGACCGCTGCTGCTATCGCCCGGTATTTTATAGGGGTCGATGCCATCGGGAAACTGGTGTTTGTCGCGCAGCTGCACACCATTGTAGGTTTCATTGAATGCTGCATTGGCTTCCCTTCCCGTAAAATAAGATACCCCTGCCTTTGCCATCAGGTCACCTTCATAAGAACAATCAATAAAGATTTTTGCCGAAATGGTCTGGTAAGAGCCCGTACCCGGCTGCGCTGAATTTTCAATAACGATCGATTCAATATAGCCTTTCCTGTCCTTCGTTACCGATACCAGCCGGTGCTGGTAAAGCGGTTCCAGGCCGGCCGCCTGCAGGTATTGTTTATAAACATCCAGCGCTACATGCGGCTCAAAGATCCATTGTTCAAATTTTCCGTACTGCGCGCCCACCCGGCGGTAAAAATCCCTCGATAAACCACTGATGGCATATTTATTTCCGATATCGGTATAACCCAGTCCGCCGGTAGTAAGTCCACCCACCTGTTTGCCCGGTTCAACCAGCAAAACAGATTTACCCATTTTCTTTGCTGTATAGGCGGCTATTACGCCGCCGGATGTGCCACCGTATACACAAATATCAACTGATTGTGCCGTTTGCGCACTCAGCTGCGGAGAAAACAAAATAAATAATAGCAGGATAAAAATGGCAGGCTTTATCATGACTACAGCGTTCAATAATGAAAATATAAAAAATTAAAATTGAAAAGTCAAAATTAAAAAGTGTTTGCCGGATTGCTTAGCCAGCCATTTTTGACTTTTGCATTTTTACTTTTGATTACATTTACCCCATGAACCGCATCGACCGGCTTTTTGGCATTCTCACTTTGCTACAGTCTAAGAAATATATTACCGGCGAAAAAATCGCGGAAAAATTTGGTATAAGCATTCGTTCCGTGTACCGCGATATCAAAGCCCTGAACGAACAGGGCATACCGGTTAGTTTTGAACCTTACCGTGGCTATTTTGTGGTAAATGGTTATTTTCTGCCACCTGTGTCTTTTAGCACAGAAGAAGCCAATTCCCTGATACTGATGGAATCGATTGTGTCTGGCTTCGCCGATGCATCCATTCAACAACATTACAGTACAGCACTCACAAAAGTAAAAGCGGTGTTGCGCGCATCGCAAAAAGATTCCGTTGAAAGGCTGGCGGCCAATATCAAGTTCCAGGCATCGCCCTGCTTTATCCAGCACCACCATTACCTGGCCACCATCCAGCAGGCCATTGGCCAGCAGCGGGTGCTTGAAATAGAGTATACCAATCTGCAAAAAGAAGTGTCCAAAAGAAAAGCAGAGCCCATCGGCCTGGTTTTTTATGCTTTTGCCTGGCACCTGATAGGCTGGTGCCATAATAAAAAAGACTACCGCGATTTTAAAGTGGCCCGCATTCTCCGTCTCCGATGCACCGAAGAAGCATTTACCTGCCAAAACCATATTCCGATAAACGATTATATCAAAAAACTACCGGTCGATTATTGAACCGGCCCGATCTTTCTCCAAAAAAAAAAGAAAAAAATAAATAGTACGGCAACTGCCCTGCCATAGGGTTGTCAGTGAGCGGTATTTACTTTGTTCATCATCTAAAAAAAACGATTATGAACAACACCATCATTCAGTATTTCCGCCACCAGTTAAACGAAGAAGCTACTATTACCCGTAAGATGTTACAAAAAGTGCCGGCTAGCCAGTACGACTGGCAACCGCACCCTAAAAGCATGAGCCTGCTGCGGCTAGCCACCCATGTAGCAGAAATTCCGGGTTGGATGCAACTGGCCATTGATGTAGACGTACTGGATTTTGCCAAAACCAATTACCAGCCGGAACCGTTTACCGATAACCAAGGACTGATGGATTATTTTGAAGCCCGGCTGGCGGCCGGAACCGCTGCGTTGCAAAAAGTGAACGATGATATACTGGGCAATAAATGGGAAATGCGCAACGGCGACCAGCTCTTTTTTGAATCCACCAAGGGCGAGGTATTGCGGATGTCTATGTCGCAGCTGATACACCACCGCGCACAGCTGGGTGTGTTCCTGCGCCTGCTGAATATTCCGATACCAGGTTCTTACGGGCCCAGCGCAGATGAAATGGAATAATTATTTTTACCACAGAGGGAAAAACCTAGTGCAGCAACGGTAACAATTCCATCAAATCATGGATAATATAATCGGGTTGTGCGCTTTGCAGCTGCTCAAAACTATGTGCACCGGTGGTAATGCCAATGCTGATGCTGCAACCTGCATTTTTGCCTTCTTCTATATCAATGATAGAATCGCCCACTTTTACTACTTCTGCGGGGTTGCTGATGCCGGCCTGCTTCATGGCCAGCCAGATCATATCGGCATGGGGCCGGTTCTTTTCAACGTCGGTGGCAGTTACCAGGTTGTCGTAAGTTTCTCCCTTTTTCCAACCCAGCTTGTTGAGCAACGACACTGCCGTAGCGGTATTATAACCGGTATTAAGCACTACCAGTATATTCTGTTGTTTCAATGCCTGGAACAATGTGACTGCATTGGGCTGCGGTAGGATCTCAATGGCATCGTAGGCAACCGCCAGCAACCCAATAAAACGCTGGTAGATATTTTCAGACAGTTCATTGTCTTGTTTACCGGCATATACCTGCAGCACGCTTTTGATGGCCTGTCGTTTTTCCTTACCCGCACCCTCCGCCATTACCTGGTCTAATGAAAAATCAAATCCCTTTTCATTGATTGCCTGGCGGAGGGTTTTATACACCACGTTGTCTTCATTTACCGTAGTGCCTGCCATGTCAAAAACAACCATCCTGATCATTGCTGCTAATTTAAATTTGATAATGAATGCTCCTTTACTGAACCCGCCTTACCGGCCTGCTGATAAGGGCCGATGGCAAAGATGCATATCTTCCGGCAGAAAAATCACTGCCTTTCAACGGCAGCGCTGTACAATGGATAAGAAATCAAAGCTGCACGGCTATTGTTATTTTCGTATTAATTTTTGATCTACATTTGAACCCTGACCCCAAAATAAAGATTGACCAGTAAACCATATTTTTTAATGTTGCTTAATATTGATCTATAGTGGCCCAACCCAAAGCGTTTGGCCTCCAAAACTGGAAGCTGGCCTGGAACAACCCCGCACAGCGAAAACAAATGGCCCTGGGATCTGTTTTGCTGGTTATCATTCTTTCCCTCATGCCATTGTTTTTCAACGCCATTGAAAAAAGAAACGGCGCCGTGCTGAACGATTTTTTACTAGCGGCTATTCCGCCGCGCAATGTATCGCTGGCCATTTTTTCTGTGATCTGGGGCATGGGCCTTTTCTTCCTGGTACGGGTCATTGGCAGCCCGTCTATGTTCACTACTTTTATCTGGTGCGTATTTTTTATGAGCATCTTACGCATCATCAGTATCAGCGTGGCCGTGCTGAATCCGCCGGCGGGCGCCATTATTTTATCTGACCCGCTGACTGATTTTTTTTATGGTGAAAAAGTGATCATGAAAGACCTATTCTTTTCGGGGCATACGGCCATACTGGTTTTAATAACCCTGTGCCTGGAAAAGAAAACGGATAAAATAATCGGGTGTATAGCGGTATTGGTGCTGGCGGTGCTGTTATTATTGCAGCACGTGCATTATACCATCGATGTTATTGCTGCGCCGCTTATCATGTATCCGTTGTACCGCCTGGTAAAAACTGCATTGAAACCCGGTAAAAGCGCCGGGAGATCAGCGCCACCTGATAATATTTAATACCCCGCTGAAACCCGTTAAGGGTTGATCCGAAACGATGTCTACCAATTCTGCACTCATGGTATGGTTTGCAGGAACCGGGCACCAGCAGAGCACTGAATTATAGTTCAGGCCCGGGAAACCCGGCAATGCATTGATAAAAAAATAAGCGTACTCTTTTTTTTCTTTTGTCTCGTTGCCATAGAGATAATAACCCAGCTCCATACAGGAACCCGGAAAGGTTTCCAGCTTTAGCTCCAGCAATACTTCTTTGGCCTGGTCAATCACCGGCAGTTGATAATGGACAATCGTGTCGATCGCAACGGGAAGCTTACCTAACAAAATCTCTTTTTCATCGCCCTGTAAGGTTACATCCAGTGTGGGAAACTGGTTCTCACGGAAATGATATAACTCGGGCAGGCGTAGCAGGCCCTGCAGGCGCTTTCTGAAAAAAGAAAACACCATATAAATAACAATAAACAGAAAAAGGAAGGAGCCAACTATCCAGCCAAACAGGTATTTTAATGGCCGGAGCAAAAACGCGGCCGTGTTAGCAAGCTTGCTTTCAGGCATAAAATTCTGTCATTCGCTTCAGGCGGAAATTTAAAAACAGGAAAGGGATCTTGATCATGGATAAGGAATAATGAATCCAGAGATCCGTTACTTTTTCCTGGAACCTTGGCATATGGCTATTGTGTTTTTGCAGCCAGTACTGGTACGGATAGCAATGAGAAGGCTCATCTCTTTCCACTACTTTAAAGATCTTGTACAAGGTCTGGTGGTTCCTGACGGTTTTCAATTTCAGGAGCTGGTGAACCTGCCGCATACCCCTGAATTCGGTCATCATTACCAGCCGGCAAAGTTGAAAAAAGGAATGATCGTTGGCCACAATCTCATCGCGGTCCAGTTCTTCTATGGGTTTTTTGAAAATATGATTGATGAAGAGATCCACATAACCATAAGTAGGACCAATCTTGAAAGGCATCCGGTTATTCTTTTTAAAATAATTCCGGAACATCAGGTAATGCTTTTTCTCATCATCGCAATGTTTTTCAACAGCCTTGATGAATTCCTGCTCTTGTGGGTATTTTTCTTTTAGGGAAGAAACTAATTTTTCCAGCTCGATATAGCCCGTGTATTCGTTGTAGATATACACTGAAACCAGTACATCGTACAGCCTTGTAGACAAAGATTGCATAAAGTCAAGGTTAAGGTTGCGTTATGGTTACGTTAAGGTTCCGTGAATATAATAAAACACAAGTTAATAAAAAAAAATTGTCGGTTTTACCGTGTTAAATACCCTATTCCGGGTATATGCCGCCACATCATATTAACGTGAATAGGCCATCGAATGCGACCAATCAACCAGGTAACCCATCAACTGATCAGCTATCCTTTAACGTGGCTTTTACAGATTTCCACAGATTTGCTTCAGAACCCGGTAATAGGTTTGTTGTCTAATCAAAAAATCATAAACATGACATTCAAGCAATCAATAGCAGCCGTTGCAGTAGCTGCCGCCTGTTTCGCAGGCGGTGCCTGGGGATATGGCCAGTACCGGCACCAGGAATTGTTCAATGGGGCAGCTTCTAATGCAGCGCTTTTTTCAAATGCCGGTTATACAACACCCGTTACCAGCGGCCCAATGGTCGACTTTGAAAAAGCCGCCACCAAAGCGGCACCTGCCGTAGTTCATATCAGAACCGTTCTGAAAGCAAAGCAGGTCTCCGGTAATGAGGATATGGAAAGCAATCCGCTCAGGGATTTTTTTGGGCCGGGCTTTGGCGGCGACGGCAGCCCCCGCATGGTACCGCAGCAAAAAGCCTCCGGCTCAGGTGTACTCATCAGCGCCGATGGTTATATCGTCACCAATAACCATGTGGTGGAAGGAACCGATCACTTAACAGTAACCCTGAACAACAAAGAAGATTATAAAGCCACCGTTGTTGGAACAGACCCCAGCACAGACCTGGCGGTGATAAAAATTGAAGGTCATAACCTGCCCTTCCTGTCATTCTCTAATTCAGACAATGTTCATCTTGGCCAATGGGTGCTGGCCATTGGCTATCCTTTAGACCTGGCTACCACGGTTACCTCCGGCATTGTAAGTGCCAAATCAAGGAATATCGGCATTAACAGCCGCAACAGCAGTACACCCGTAGAATCTTTTATACAAACAGATGCTGCTATCAACCCCGGTAACAGCGGCGGTGCACTGGTCAATACAGACGGAGACGTTATCGGCATCAACAGTGCCATTGCTTCCCCAACGGGCTCTTATGCAGGTTATGGCTATGCCATTCCCTCCAACCTGGTGCAGAAAGTGGCCAGCGACATTATTAAGTACGGTGCTACCAAGCGGGCTTACCTGGGTATCATGTATCCGAACGATCAGATGAGTGAAGAAGACCGCGCTAAAAACAATATCAAAGAAGGCGATGGCGTGTTTGTAATGGATGTTGCCAAAGGAAGCACCGCCGAAGAAGCCGGCATTCAGAAAGGCGATTTTATTACAAAGATAAATGGCACTAACATCAATACAGGCACAGAAATAATCGAGAAGATATCGGCCCTTCGCCCGGGCGACCATATCAGCATCGTTTTTCAGCACAACGGTGCAGAAAAAAATGCATCCGCCACGCTGAAAGGAAATTCCGGCGCCTATGCCAGCGTACAGGAACAGGTGGTGGAAAAACTCGGCGCGTCTTTCCAGGCATTGGAAAACAACAAAGGCGTGGCTGTTAAAAGTCTTGGGCAGGGTATCCTGTCAGACCAGACAAGGATCAAAGAAGGCTTTATCATTACCAGGGTAAATGATACAAGAGTAACCACGGTAGACGGATTGAAAGAAGCATTGAAAAATGCAGGCAACAGTGCTGTCATCAGCGGTATCTACCCCAATGCGCCTTCCACGGTTTACCAATATGCGCTCAATGATCTGAACAGCGCGCAATAAATAACAGAACATATCAACGATAGTTGGATTAGATGCTGTGGTGTTTGTTTACGCATACCCGTCCTGTTAAGGGCGGGTTTTTTTTTCAACAGCAAGTTTCATACATTTATTTACAGTCTGGTATGAAAGTTTTAATTATAGAAGACGAGAAGCCCCTGCGGGAATCCATACAAAAATACCTGGAATACCAGGGTTATGTATGTGAAACGGCCGCCGATTTCCTGGCCGGCAGGGAAAAAGTATTGCAGTTTGCCTATGATTGTATTGTGATCGATCTTGGCCTGCCGTATGGAAACGGCTTTGATATTGTTTCGGCCATAAAAAATTTTGAATCCAAAGCAGGCATCATCATCATCTCAGCAAAAAATGCGCTGGAAGACAAATTAAAAGGGCTTGAACTTGGTTCAGACGATTACCTTACCAAACCATTTCACTTGTCTGAGCTGAATGCGCGGATTGCGGCCATTTTACGGCGCAGGAAATTTGACGGCAGCAGGATTGCCCAGTTCAATGAAATAAAACTGGACACGGAAGCGCAGCGGCTGACCGTGCACGAAAGAACAGTAGATCTGACCGATAAAGAATACCAGCTGCTGGAATATTTTATTGCCAACCAGCGGCGGGTGCTCACCAAGGCCGCTATCGCAGAACACATCTGGGGCGATGAATATGCCCAGGCAAGTGACTATGATTTTATTTATACGCATATTAAGAATTTGCGAAAAAAGCTGCTGGATGCCGGTAGTGCAGACTATATCAGAACGGTATACGGATCAGGTTACCGGCTGACAGATAATTAACAGCAACATGAGGCTTTTAACAAAGACAACACTGTATTTTTTTACCGCGCTGGTGGTCCTGCTGGGTGCCACCGGCTTTTATTTATTTCATCAATTCAGTAAACAGCTCAACAACCGGAGCGATAAAGAATTACTGGCCGATGAAAGCGCCTGGATCGATTACCTGGAAACGGATGTACCACCCGGCACTACCTTCATATTAAAAACAAGGGAGGTTGCTGTTTACCCCGTTAACACAGCACCTACTGAGTATCCTGTTATTGGCGATGCGCCGGCGGGCGGGCACATGCCCTACCGCCAGTTATCGCAGGTAGTGTTAGTAGACGGCATTCCCTACCAGATCATTATTAAAAAATCGCAGGAGCAAAAAGCCGCCCTGGTAGCTGGCTTTACCCGGGTAATGCTGCTGGTATTTGCCGGCTTGTTCCTGGTAACGATTATTTTTAACTGGATCATCAGCCGCAGCCTCTGGGCACCTTTTCAAAGCTCTCTTCAGAAAATAAGGAATACGGAACTGAGCCGGATACAGGCCATTCATTTTGAAAAAACCAATACAAAGGAGTTTACCGATCTGAATACTTCATTAAATTATATGACCACCCGGATTCACCAGGATTTTGTGAACATGAAAGAGTTTACGGAGAATGCCGCGCATGAAATGCAAACACCCATTGCCGTGGTACAAAGCAAAATGGAGTTACTGTTACAGGATAATAATTTAAACGAAGGACAACTGCAATCCGTAGCGGAGGCATCCGCTGCGCTGAGCAGGCTCGGAAAATTGAACCAGGGTTTGTTATTGCTGGCTAAAATTGAAAACAGTCAGTACGAAGCAACGGAAGAAATCAGTTTTGCAGCGGCAAGTAAAAAATACCTGCGTCTTTTCAACGAACTGGTAAAAGATAAACAAATAACCATCAGCACAGATTTGGATGCAGATTTCAGGGTATTGCTGCACCCGCTGCTGGCAGACTCTTTGATCAGCAACCTGCTGGGCAATGCCATCAAATACAATTATTCCGGGGGCGCAATAAATATTGAAACAAGCCCGAACAGATACCAGGTCAGCAATAGCAGCCAGCTGGGTGCTATACCGGCAGATAAATTATTTAAACGGTTCAGTGGTTCCAAAAACCAGCAGGAACCTTCTACCGGGCTCGGCCTGTCGATTGTAAAAAAGATTGCGGACATGAATGGCCTGCAGGCGCGCTACCATGCAGAAAATAATATGCATTATTTTACCATTACTAAAAAAGGGCCGCAAAAATAATTGCCTGTTTATTTTGCCCGGTTAAATTTATAGATCATGCCGGCGGTCTTTTTTCCCTCTGAGCTGATATACAAGGTTCCCTCCGGCGAAAAGCAAAGGCCTTCGGGTTGCGGGAAAATAGCGGCATCCAGGTTTTGGAAGGTCAGCAGGTTGCCTTTTCTGTCGAAAGAAGCCAGGCACTTGGAGCCTTTGGTAGAAAGTATATAAATATTATTGCTGATCGGATCAATTGAAATGGCAGACGGATTGAAATCAACTTCTTCCTGTGATTTTTCTGCAAATTCTTTCTTTTTTATCAGGAACAAAGGTTCCGCCACCAGGGTCTTGTCTTTCATGTTAAACTGGTACACCGCTCTGGTCGACTTTTTCTCCCCGGTATTTTCTCCGCGACCTTTACAGGCAATCAGCAGGTTGCCCGTTACCGGATCAAAACAGATACCCTCCGTATTGTCTTCTTTTGTAAGCCCTGTTGTATATTCTGTTACCTGTGGCTCGCTTTTCCAGTTGCCGATCTCAAAAATGGCGCCGTGACTCCAGATCGTAAAAGCGGAATTGCCAGCCATGGCAACATCCTCCACGTCAAATTTTTTGTCCTTGTCTTTTTTAAACGGAATTACTTTTTCAACAGAAACGTCTTTGCCAAGTGAAAGTACATAGAGGCTGGCATGTAAATCTTCAATTGCCATCAGGTGGGTAGCATCTATCCAGCTGATACCTGATATCTCCAGTAATTCCGGTGGCATTGCCCAGCTGGCGTCCGGTTTACCAACTGCGAAAAGTTCCGCAGCTGCGTTTCCTGGTTTCTCCTGCTTTTCCGGTCTTTCCTTTTCCTCCTGCTTTTCAGGTTTATTCTCTTCAGCTGCTTTTGGCTGGTTCTTGCAACAAATAAAAGAACAGAGGATTATTAATAGCAAATAGTTTTTCATATCAAAGCCTTTTGTAAAATAAACACGGCATAATCATCGACCCGTTATCATTGGCCGGCTCATTTCAATTGTGCACTAAAAAAATCGATTGTACGTTTCCAGGCAAGTTCTGCAGCGGCCTTGTCGTAACGCGGTGTGGTATCGTTATGAAAGCCATGATTGACGCCTTCATAGATATATGCCGTGTATACTTTGTTATTTGCCTTTAGGGCCGCTTCGTAAGCTGGCCAACCCGCTGTTATGCGGGTGTCGAGCGCTGCGTAATGCAGCAACAGGGGTGCCTTTATCTTGCTTACCTCTTCTGCAGCGGGCTGGCTTCCGTAAAATGGCACGGCCGCAGACAAACCCGGTACCTGTACGGCCATCATATTGGCAATGCCGCCACCAAAACAAAAACCAACCACGCCCACTTTACCGTTACAATCTTTATGGGCTTTCAGGTAATTATACCCGTCTATAAAATCTTCCAGCATTTCATTCTTATCACGTTTGCTTTGCATTTCACGGCCTTTGTCATCATCACCGGGGTAGCCGCCCAGGGGCGTCAATGCATCCGGCGCAAGCGATATAAATCCGGCAAGGGCAGCCCGGCGTCCAACATCTTCAATATAGGGATTCAATCCGCGGTTTTCATGTACCACCACAATACCACCCAGTTTTGCTTTTGCCTCTGCGGGCATCGATAACAAAGCTTTGATGCTTCCGCCGCCTTTTGGAGAAGTATAGGTGATGTATTCCGACTTGATGCGGGGATCGTCTGCCTTCACCTGCAGGGTGCCCTGGTAATCTGGCATTAAAAAACCCATGAGGGAGGAGACCGTCAACCCGCCTACCGCATAGATCGATAACTTTTGCATAAAATCGCGCCTGTTAAGGCGATTATGGGCGTAGTCGTCATACAGATCAAACACTTCCTGTTTGATGTCTTCTTTTCTGATGTTATTCATATTAGCTGCATTGATACCTAAATTTAGTTAAATATGCAGCAAATAAGCATAAAAGGTTATTAATAAAAAACAACCGGCCAGCGACGGTAGCTGCTTTGTTGTTTAATTACTGACAGGTCTTCCTACGGCCCTTTTTATTATCAGCGCCGGATGAATGTGAGCAAATCTTTATTGATGGTAGCGGCTTCTGTAGCCGGCATGCCATGCGGAAAGCGCGGACAGAAAATGAGCCTCCATTTTCCAGCAGCTTTACGGCTTTGCGCCGCTCAACGAAAACGGAACAATCTGATCGTCTTCGCCATGCATTACCAGCACCGGCAGATCTACGCTTTGCAGATCATCTGTGAAATCCGTTTCTGAAAGAAAGTATATTTGCAGATAAAATAATACGGCGTAAAGATCATACGGTTATATAAAAATTAAAATATCAGTCCGAAATAAATGGATAACAATAAAACTGCTTTACCGTTTGCCATTATCGCATTGGCCACCGGGTTTTTGATCTTTACGGTAAATTATAATAACCATGAAAATTATTATACGGGGGAACTTTTACGAAAGCTGTTCATAGTAACCACCCAGGCCCCGACCTACCATATTGGCGGCAAGGCGAGTGACTCGCATTACACGATTACAGCCAAAGAATATGCATGCCAGTTCTGGATAGCCGATGGCGCACTCAAAGTGGTCAGACAGAATGATAGCCTGAAGGAAGCGCTGAAAAATATGACGGCGGAAGATACACTGCTGCTCCAGATCAGAAGCACAGATATTCCTGACCTGCAGACAGAAAAGAAAACAAGCCGGATCATTGGCATGACCCTTAAAGGGCAGTCGTTGTTAACACCAGCATCGGTTGAAAAAGAAGACAGGAGCACCCGGCAGTTGAACCTGCGTATTGGCGCAGTTGTATTTATTGCAGCATTGGGCTGGATCGCCTGGAAAAGCATTCGCGCTTTTAGCCGACAGCAGTAAATTGAGCACATGCATAGGAGGCTTTTATTTTTCAACGGGCAGGTACCTGGTCGTATTCATGAACTTCACCACTTATTACACCAACTATGTATGATGCGTTCCATTTTCCTGTCAATTACCGCCATTGCATGATATCAAACCAATCATAATATAGTTGTATGCATATTTTCTTTTTTGCTGTTGAATATTTTATTAAACTGCTGATGAGAATAATGATGTTCTTTACAAAAGCCAAAACAGCTAATACAGCCGATAATATAATAAAAAGGAAA
>CAXTMV010000003.1:0-27561 GCA_964245425.1 uncultured Flavihumibacter sp.
AGTTTACGCGCAGGATGCTAAACTGTTGTTAACGTGAACAGGGAGTTGTTGCCGCGGGTCATTCGTGGATGGTAGTGAAGGAAAAAAAAACAGCAATCGCATCGCGTTATACAGATGTGATTGCTGTGAAGCTATTAAAATTAAAACCCTACGTTTACCCTTCTGACAGATCTTTCAGATTCTTTGAACTCAGTGCGGCAATCCACAAACTGGCAGACACCCAGAAGGCAACATATAGTACAAAGGAGATGACTTCTGCATGGTGGTTAAAGAAATGAACACTGGAAATTAAGGTTACTACGATCAAAAGGGGCATGGTTAAAATCAGTAAACTTTTCATGGGGGTACGTTTTAATTGTTAATAATTTTCTACAGGGTAATATTACAAACCAGTTATAAGATTTTTATTAAAGAAATCTTAAAGGCCACGGCTGGCATTTCCATTTTACAAAGCCTTAACAGCACAATAAGTGCTATTGCTTATTTAATTTGAAGGTAATGATTAGGCTGTTTTTTAAAGCCTGTATGGGTAGATAAAAAGTCAATAAAGGGCTAAAAGAACGAATAGAAAAAGAGTTTGCGACACGAAAAAAAAACATCGTACGGCGCCAACAAAGCAAACAATGGTATCAATAATATTCTCTGTTTACCCTGCCGGTGCTGTGCGGTAATAATCAAGGCAAGGATAAACTTCGCTCTGGGTTGGCAGCATGGCTCCTTTTTTTCTCTTCGTTCTCCTAGCCCTCATTCGCCCCTGAAAACGGGCACTCTTTTTTCAAGGAATGCCTGCACGCCCTCGCGGTGGTCGTAAGAATGGGCGGCCATCGATTGCAGCTGGTCTTCCGTCTGTAACTGTGATTCAAATGACTGGTGCAACGAAGCGTTCAACGCCTGTTTTGTTAAAGCAAGTGCAAGGGTAGGCATCGCAGCCAGGGTATGTGCAATCTGCAGGGAGCCGGTAGCAAAATCAGTCTCCTCAAATACCTTATACAACATGCCATATTGCGCCGCTTCGGAAGCGCTTATTTTTTCGCCCAGCATCATCAGCGCAGCGGCCCGCTGCCAGCCAACCAGCCGGGGTAAAATAAAAGTGCCCCCGCTATCGGGTATTAAGCCAATTTTTGAAAATGCCTGTATGAACGAGGCTGATTTGCTGGCCACGATAATATCGCAACAGAGTGCGATATTGGCACCCGCGCCAGCTGCCACACCATTTACGGCACATACAACCGGTTTCGGCATGTTCCGGATGCCGAGTACAATTGGGTTGTAATAGGTTGCCAGCAAATTCTCAAAAGCAAGTGCGCCGGGCCCGGTTAACTCGCCCAGGTCCTGGCCGGCGCAAAAAGCCTTTCCACTACCGGTTATATATACCGCCCGTATATTCTTATCTGTTGAGCAATGGTCCAGTACCACTTGCAACTGCAAAGCCATGGCACGATTGAAGGCGTTCATTTTTTCAGGCCGGTTCAGCGTAATGACCGCTACATTTTCTATTTTTTCTACCAGGATAAGATCCATATAAAATAATTGAGGTAAAATTTTTTTCAACAATCGTTCAATGACATTTAAAATAATCAAAGGGTTCAAGACAGTCGTTGCATTGGTGCAGGGCCTTACAAGCGGTTGAACCAAACTGGCTGATAAGACGGGTGTTGTTCGACTGGCAATGCGGGCATTGAATGGCTGCTTCTTTGGCAAACAGCCCGGGTGCTTCAACGGTTGGCAGGGGGTTGGGCGCGGCAATGCCATAGGCTTTTAACTTTTGTTTTCCCGCTTCGCTCATCCAGCTGGTTGTCCAGGCGGGTGACAAGATGCTGGTGACCGTTACTTTTTTAAAACCATTTTCCAGCAGGAGCATTTTAACCTGCATGCTGATAACGTCCATGGCCGGGCAGCCACTATACGTGGGCGTTATGATCACTTCTATGTCAGGTCCGTTTATTTTTATATCGCGAACGATGCCCAGATCGATTACCGACAATACAGGCACTTCAGGGTCGGCAACCTGTTCAAGCAGGGATAATATGTATTGCTTACCAGTATCCAAGATAAATATAAGTGAAGGCGATGCTGTCGAAAAAACCATGCGCAAAAAAAGAATACCACAAATTTCGGTTATATTTTATCACCAGCGCATGATAAATACAGCCAGCCAGCAGCGCATTTAACATACCGGCGGTACCCAGCTGAAAATGATACAGCGCAAAAATGGCATTCGTTAACAAGAACGCGATGGTTACCTTATTTTTAGCGGGCAGGATTTTTTCCAGGCGCGTAAAAATGAATCCATGAAAAGCCAGCTCTTCGTAAAAGCCCCCGGCAATAAAACTTAACAGGATAAAAAAAATATAACTGGCGGTATGATGCCGCACTTGTTTAAAATCATCCAGGTTCGCTTTTTTAAGCGGCACCATTTTCTGCAGCAGGGGGAAAAAGGCATATTGCAGGAAAATAAAGGCGGCAATTGCCGTTACTGCGCCCGTTAAAACGGCCTTCCATTCAAACCGTTTAAAACGAAGACCCAGATCGCTGAAAGTCTCCCCGGTACGCTTCAGGTATAACCAGATGCCCACGGTAATAACAATGGCATACCCGAATGGCAGGGGGATAAGGCCCAGGTGGGGCAAAAAGAATACTAATAAGATGGCCAGGATTGTAAAAATACACTCTTTTGCCGGGAGGGATTGTTTCATGCAAAGGCATCCATTTATTTACCAGTTATTACCCGGATAGGTACGCTGAAGATATTGCATTTCAGCTAGCAGGTAGCCCAGGTGTTCGGTATGCCTGCCCTGCTTGCCACCGTTTTGCATCCAGGCATTTTCGGGCGTTGGCAGGGTAGACTGCAGCAGCACTTCTGTTATCTTTTGCTGCCAGGCGGGGCGGCAGGCCGACAGGTCAACCGAAATGCCTGCAGGCAACAGTGCAGTTTCATAGGCTGCATTTTCCATCAGTTCGCCGGTATAGGGCCAGAGCAACTGCAAGGCTGTTTCCATGCGGTGATGGCTTTCATGGGTACCGTCGCCGAGGCGGATCACCCATTCGGCACTCCAGCGCAGGTGATAGGTAACTTCTTTTACAGATTTTTCAGCAATGGCAGCCAATGTTGCATCTGTGCTTTGCTTCAGGCGTTGGTATAAATAAAACTGGTAAGTACTGAAAAAAAACTGCCGTAAAACGGTTACGGCCCAATCGCCTTTCTTCAGTTCTGCCAGCAGGCAATTGCTGAAGTTGTTGGTATCACGCAGGTAGGCAAGGGTGTCTTCCGTCTGAAGCCCGCTTCCAACCTCCGCCGCTGGGGAAATAAAAAACAGCTGTTCGGCTGATTGGTTAATTAGGGTTGCAGCGTATTGATAAAAATTTCTTGCCTGGCCCACCAGATCAAGCGCAATATTGCTGATGGCGATATCCTGTTCCAGCACCGGTCCGTGACCCGTCCATTCTGCATTGCGCTGGCCCAGTATCAGCGCATTGTCTGCGAGGTGAAGGGTATAGTTGATTAATTGATCCATGAAGGAAGAATTGCATTTTAAGTTTGTTTCCGTTGCTATCAGTGCCGGTATTTTTTAGCACATAAACGGATAGACGCATGGGTGCACCTACCGAATGCCATGATAACCCATGACCCTATTGCGCCTATGAGGTGAATGGTTTGGCATGGCAATTAATTGAGCTTACATATGTTTAAGTGCTTCCGGTAATTCATAAAAAGAAGGATGGCGGTATATTTTATCATTGGCCGGATCGTACAAGCTTGCAGCTTCATCCGGGCTGGAAGCGTGAATGTTTACAGATTCAACCACCCAGATGCTGGTGCCTTCCTGGCGGCGGGTATATACATCGCGTGCGTTTTCGATGGCCATCTTTGCATCGGGCGCATGCAGGCTGCCCGCATGTTTATGATCGAGCCCCTGTTTGCTGCGGATGAATACTTCCCATAAGGGCCATGCATCCTCAACAGCTGCACTTCCAATACCCCCAACGCCTAAAGAGGGGTTTTGATCGTTACTATTGGGTGTTCCGGTATGCTCCTTGTCACCGTAGTCTCCATACAATATTTTTCTTACAAGATTCATCATATAAATATTTTTTACTCCGTACGCAAACGTTACTATCCTTCCTTCAGGCGGTTAGGGGTGTTTCTTCGCATGCGCCATCGCGGCCTCCCTTACCCAGGCCCCTTCTTCATGTGCTTTTATCCTCGCGGCCATTCTTTCTTTGTTGCAGGGGCCATTGCCGTTGAGTACATTTTTGAATTCGTTCCAGTCAATGGCGCCAAAATCATATTGCTGTTTTGACTCATTCCATTTCAGATCGGGATCGGGCAGGGTCATGCCTAATATTTTAACCTGCCCGGCGCACATATCTACAAAACGCTGCCGCAATTCATCATTGCTGAAGCGTTTTATTTTCCAGCGCATGCTCTGGGCACTGTTCGGAGAGGCATCGTCGGGTGGACCAAACATCATAATGCTGGGCCACCACCAGCGGTCAATGGCATCCTGGCACATGGCTTTCTGGTCGGCACTCCCCTTGCTCAGTGTTAAAAGGATTTCGAAACCCTGGCGCTGGTGAAAACTTTCTTCCTTGCAGATTCTCACCATTGCCCTTGCATAGGGCCCGTGCGAACAGCGGCAGATCGGTACCTGGTTAATGATCGCTGCACCATCTACCAGCCAGCCGATAGCGCCCATATCTGCCCAGCTAAGGGTAGGGTAGTTGAAAATGGATGAATATTTTGCCTTACCGGAATGCAGTTGGGCAATCATTTCATCTCTGCTGATGCCAAGGGTTTCGGCAGCGCTGTACAAATACAGGCCATGGCCGGCTTCATCCTGCACTTTTGCTATCAGTGTAGCTTTTCTTTTTAGGGTCGGCGCCCGGCTGATCCAGTTGCCTTCCGGCAACATGCCAACAATTTCACTGTGCGCATGCTGGCTGATCTGCCGGATCAGGGTCTGGCGGTATTTCTCGGGCATCCAGTCCCTGGGCTCAATGCGTATATCATTGTCTATTTTATCCTGGAAGGCTTTTTCTGCAACTACTGACATTGTTAATATTATTACAGTAAAGGTAAAAATATTTGAGCAACCGCTAACAATTGTTAGTTTTATGTTTTTAATGTTATAATCCGTATTATAACTGAATAATTAGCGAAATTGCTGTTTTTTAATAAGGATACCGTATGAAAAAGTTATTAGCCTGCCTGTTGTTTTTTGGCCTGATTGTATTTACCAGCAGCCGTTGCAAAAAAGGAAGCGACCCCACACCTGTACCGCCCACGCCGCCTGTAATGCCACCTGTTACCGGCACCAACGATATGGATTTCTGGCTCACCAAGTCTGATCAGACCATCCTTTTGCAAAAACAAAGCACCACCCTTTCTTTTGGAACGGTTGCCAACAGCAACACTACCATTACCGTTGATACAACCACCACCTACCAGACGGTTGACGGTTTTGGCTATACACTTACCGGCGGCAGCGCCCAGGTAATAAACGGCCTGGCGGCCACTGATAAAGCCAACCTGCTACAGGAATTATTTGGCAGCGGCACGGGTTCTATCGGCATCAGTTTTTTACGCATCAGCATCGGCGCATCCGATCTGAATGCAAGCGTTTTCTCGTATGATGATATGCCTGCCGGCCAGACAGATACTACGCTCGCCAATTTTAGCCTGGCGCCTGACAAAGAAACCGGTACTGGTTTAATACCGCTCTTAAAACAGATCCTGGCCATTAACCCAAACATAAAAATAATTGCGACCCCCTGGAGCCCGCCGGTGTGGATGAAAGACAATAACAATTCCGTTGGTGGTGGCCTGCAAACAATTTATTATAACGTATATGCACAGTACTTTATCAAATATATTCAACTGATGAAGGCAGAAGGTATCAGTATTACTGCCATTACACCGCAGAATGAACCGCTGAACCCGGGTAATAACCCCAGCATGATGATGGTTGCCACCCAACAACGTGATTTTATAAAGAACAACCTCGGCCCGGCCTTTTTTACTGCTGGCATTACTACCAAAATTGTGGTGTACGATCACAATTGCGATCATGCTGATTACCCAACTACTATTTTAAGTGATGCAGCCGCCAAGCTTTTTGTAGACGGTTCAGCCTTTCATTTGTATGCCGGTGATATCTCTGCGCTGAGTACGGTGCATGCTGCTTACCCCGATAAGAATCTTTATTTCACAGAGCAATATACCGCTACCACCGGCGATTTTAGCGGCGATTTAAAATGGCACCTTAAAAATGTAGTGATTGGTTCCATGCGCAACTGGAGCCGTAATGCGCTGGAATGGAACCTGGCCAACAATCCGTCTTTCGCCCCGTATACACCCGGGGGCTGCACTACCTGCAAAGGTGCGCTCACCATCGGCAGCACCATTACACGCAATGTAGGGTATTACATTATTGCCCATGCCTCTAAATTTGTACCGGCCGGCTCCGTAAGAATCGGCAGTGATCTTTTTACCAGCCTCCAAAACGTGGCTTTTAAAACACCCGATGGAAAAAAAGTACTGATCGTGGAAAATGATGGAACCACCACCACGTCTTTTAACATTAAGTTTAACAACAAATGGGTGGTAGCCACGCTCGACGGCGGATCTGTTGGAACCTATACCTGGTAAATTGATTGATGTACGGATTGTAGGATTTACCTGAACCCGGCAAAATAACTCGCAAAATCAGTGAATCAGGACATCAGCAATCGCTCAAATAACTGCATATGAAAAAGATATTCCTTTTTGCAACTGTTCTTTTATTGCTGGCCTTTAGCCGGCAAACCGTTCATAAAAATAATCGGCCAACGGATCCTTCTTTTTTTATACCCGGCAAAAAGTTGCAGGTGTATACAACCGCCGATAGCACCAACCTGCGGCTGACGCTGACCGATTCAACGCTCTCATTGACCGACTTTGGCCAGCCCAAAGAAACACAGCCCTGCATATTCGTAGATCCGTCAAAAACATTTCAGACCCTGGTAGGTATCGGCGGGGCCATTACCGATGCAGTGGCGGAAACATTTGCAAAACTGCCGGCCAGCCGGCAGCAGGAACTCCTGGATGCATTTTATTCGCCGAAAAAAGGCATCGGTTATACGCTGGCCCGGACCAATATCAATAGTTGCGATTTCTCCAGCGATAGTTATACCTATGTGGCAGACAACGACCTTGCATTAAAAACATTCAATGTTGATCATGATCGCCGGTGCAGGATTCCACTGATCAAAAAGGCCATTGCCGCAGCCGGCGGCAAGCTCTCCCTTTTTGTAAGCCCCTGGAGCCCGCCGGCCTGGATGAAAGATAATAATGATATGCTGCACGGCGGAAAATTAAAAGCGGCGGATGCCGACGCATGGGCGGCCTATTATATAAAATTTATACAGACCTATGAAAAAGAGGGCATCCCGGTTTGGGGATTAACGGTACAAAATGAACCTATGGCCACGCAACGCTGGGAATCCTGTGTGTATAGCGGCGAAGACGAACGCGATTTTATAAAAAATCACCTGGGGCCTGCCTTGTATAAAAACAATATGGCCGCCAAAAAACTGATAGCCTGGGATCATAACCGTGACTTGGTTTACCAGCGCGCCGCCGCGGTATTGAACGATAAAGAGGCGGCAAAGTATGTATGGGGCATCGGCTTTCACTGGTACGAGCCCTGGACAGGCGGCACCATGCAGTTTGAGAATGTAAAACGGGTAGCCGAAAGCTTCCCCGACAAGCACCTGATCTTTACCGAGGGATGCGTGGAATCTTTCAGCCTGGCAAGGGTAAATGAATGGTCGCTGGGCGAACGGTACGGACGCTCTATGATCAATGATTTTAATGCAGGCACGGCGGGCTGGACAGACTGGAATGTCTTTTTGGATGAAACCGGCGGCCCCAATCACGCAGAGAATTTTTGTTTTGCGCCGGTACATGCCAACACAAAAACAGGCGAGTTGTATTATACCAATTCTTATTACTACATCGGCCAGTTTTCAAAATTCATCCGCCCCGGCGCCAAAAGAATTATCAGCTCCGCCAGCAGGAGCGAGTTACTGACCACCGCATTCATCAACACAGATGGAACGATTGCCGTGGTGGTGATGAACGACAGCAGTAAAAAAATTTCCTATCGGTTATGGATAGCCGGTAAAGCGGCCGAAGTAACCAGCCTGCCGCATTCTATTGCCACCCTGGTACTGTAGATGATGTCTGGTGTATGCTGATTTGGAGATCTTGGGATTTGGAGATTTCGCTTGCTGTGATATTTGTGGCGGTATTCCATCATGCGATCAGCCATCAAAATCAATGACGAGTTTTTCACTGCGGGGATGCGACTGGCAACTGAGCACATAGCCATTGGCTATTTCTTCGGGCTCAAGCGCATAATTATTATCCATCATTACTTCGCCCGCCAGCAGCCTGGCGCGGCAGGTAGCGCATACGCCACCTTTGCAGGCAAAAGGCAAGTCAACACCCAGCGCGAGGGCGGCATTCAGGATGGATTTGCCGTTGTAAGGCAGTTCAAAATCGAAGGAATGGCCGTCTGCAGTAAGGGTTACCCGGCTTGTTTTTCCTGGTTCGGTGTTTTTCCGGTCCGTTTCGTTATCCGTGGGCAGCCGCTCTTTTCCCGGGGTGCTGAATAATTCATAGTGTATTTTATTTTTTGGGATGCCCTTTCTTTCCAGGTAGCTGTTCAGCAAGAAGATCATTTCACCGGGGCCGCAAACAAAGAATTCATGGCAGCTTTGTAGGTTAACCAGGTAGTTGAAAATGGCATCGCATTTTTCTTCGGTTATTCTTCCCTGGTAGATAGCAAGATCCGTTTTTTCCCTGCTGAGTATATGGTGAAGGCTGAACCGGTGCATGTATTTATTTTTCAGTCCTTCCAATTCTACACGGAACAGGATGGAAGCCCTGGTTTGGTTGCCATATACCAGTGTAAAGCGGCTGCCGGGTTCGGTGGCCAGGGTGGTTTTAATGATCGAAAGCAATGGTGTAATGCCACTGCCGGCCACCAATGCGATATAGTGCTTTTTGTTGCTGCCATCGAGGCGGGTATAAAATTTTCCGGAGGGCGGTAGCACTTCCAGCCAATCGCCCTTTTTCAGGTGGCTATTTGCCCATGCAGAAAATTTCCCCTGGGGTACTTTTTTTATGGCAATTCTTAACTCATTGTCCAGCGGGCTGCTGCAAACGGAATAAGACCTGCGCAGTTCTTCCCCGTCAATAACCGTTTTAAGGGTGATGTTCTGTCCCTGTATAAAGTTGAAAGTGGGCTGTAAGTGAGGCGGAATATGAAAAGAAACAGAAACACAACTGTCTGTTTCCTGTCGGATATCTTTAATTTCCAGCTGCTGAAAACGCGTAGCCACAGTATTTATTTATTTTGCAAACCACCAATCAGGATAGTAATCATGTTTTCTTCCAGTATTTCGCCGGTAATTTTTTGTTTGCTGCGGTGCCAGCTTTCAATGCCGCTAACGGCATGCAGCATGATTAATACGGCGGTGGGGGCATCAATTTTCTTTATTTCATTTTTCCGGATGCCATCTTCAATAATAGAAGCAATGCGCTGACGGTATACCCTTCGCTGGGTCTGGATATTCGACAGGTAAGGATCGGTGAGGTGTTTCCATTCGCGGTCGCTCACATATACTTCTTCATAATGATGTACCATTTGCTGGATATGAAAACGAAGAATGGCTTCAATTTTTTTGATGGCGCTCATGTCGGCGGCATCTACTTTTTCTATATGGCTCATGAATTTATTGGCCACTTTAAAACACAATTCCTGTAATATTTCTGCTTTGGAACTGATGTGGTTGTAGAGGCTGGCGGCTTCCACACCTACCTGTTCAGCCAGGTCGCGCATAGAAGTGGCACTGAAACCCCGCTCCCTGAACAGGCGGGCGGCCGTTTCAACAATGGTTTCTTTACGGGTGCTGTTTTTTCGCTGCCTTATTTTAGCCATAATAAAAACTTAGCGGCAAAATTAATACTAACTGGTAACAAATGTTAGTTATGCGCCGCAATTAGGCGGTTTTTTCTTGACTGGCGGTTGCAGGGCCAGCTAAAAAACCGTAGGTTTGCGCCGGTTTTGCAGGCCATATGCAACGGTAGAAACAGCCTACATGATATAAACACTGAGCCGTCGCAAACCGCTTGGAACTTAGTGTTTATTGTTCAGCACTAGCGTCTTTTATTCATTCATTAAATAAATACTATGTCTTTAATCGCAGTAGGCACCATGGCTTTTGATGCCATTGAAACACCTTTTGGCAAGACTGACCAGATTGTGGGTGGTTCGGCCACCTATGTTGCATATGCAGCCAGTTATTTTGTTCAGCCCATTCAGCAGGTTTCCATTATCGGCTACGATTTTCCGGAAGCAGAGATGAATGAAATGAAACGCCGGGGCGTGCAGCTGGAAGGCGTAGAAATAATAGCCGATAAAAAATCGTTTTTCTGGAGTGGCAAATACCATTTGGATATGAACAGCCGCGACACCCTGGTGACAGACCTGAACGTACTGCTCGACTTCAACCCTAAAATACCCGCTTCTTACCAGGGCGCCGAATTCCTGATGCTGGGCAATGTAGACCCTGTTATACAAAAGCAGGTAATTGAACAGCTGACACCCCGCCCGAAACTGATTGTAATGGACACCATGAATTTCTGGATGGACATTAAAATGGCGGAACTGAAGGAAGTGCTTAAAATGGTTGATGTGCTGATGGTGAACGACAGCGAAGCGAGGCAATTGAGTGGCGAGTTTTCAATTGTAAAAGCAGCCCGGAAAATAATGGACATGGGGCCGCGATACCTGATCATTAAAAAAGGCGAACACGGCGCCCTGCTTTTTCATAAGAACGAAGTGTTTTTTGCACCTGCCTTACCGCTGGAAGAAGTATTTGACCCCACGGGTGCCGGAGATACTTTTGCGGGCGGTTTTGTTGGCCACCTGGCTAAAACAAATGATATTTCGTTCGCCAATATGAAAACGGCCATCATTGTAGGTTCGGCCATGGCTTCCTTTTGCGTTGAAAAATTTGGCCCCAACCGGTTAAAAGAAATAACAAAAGAAGATATAGACAGCCGTATCCGCCAGTTTGTAGACCTGGTTAGTTTTGATATTGAACTAAGCGCTTAATTTATTGCAGCGGTATAAGAAGGAAGCCAGGTTTGGATCTCAACGCAATTATCCCGCTTTGGATTAAAACCTGGCTTTCCTTTGCATTTTAATCGTATCACAACCGCCTGGCCAGCGTAACCGCCTGTTTAAAATGGCTGGTTTTTCCTTTCAGGTTAAACAAATCCGCGAAGATAACGTACACCCCTATGGGCAATTGGGTCATGTTTTCATCCAGCCCGTCCCACCTGAAATAACCCTGCCGGCCGCAAAGGGCATTCCTGGCCAGGTAACGCACCGGCCGGCCGGCGGCATTTAAAACGGTAAGGTTACAGACATACCCCGCTTCCGGAAACTGGTATTGAATGGTAAGAAAATCGTCGTGGCCGTCGTTGTCGGGCGAAAAAATGGCAGGCGCAACAGAAATGGTTCCGGGCAGCACGGTGCCGTTGCTTACCTGAGAGTTTTGATAACCCGGCGTACCATAACCGGCACTGGTGGCCGCCGAATGCCAGTTGGCGGGATCCTGTGTGGGGTTATTATAATCAATTCTTTCCAGTGCTACGCCCTCGTTGTTACTGATCAGCGGAAACTGCCAGTGCTCATCATAATCCAGCTCATCTATGATGGCTCCCTGTGCATCCAGCAATACAACAGCGCCTTTATCGTCGGGAAAAGAGGGCATGGTACCAATAACTGCAAAAGCAGCGGGGTCTTTTGCCAGGTATTGTTTTTGTACTGCCTCCAGGTCTGCCGTTATTACCAGGTAGTTGCCTGGCAGCAATACCCGGTGTGTTGCGCTGATTTGTTTTACAGACCCGATAATGCCGGCAACCCGGTTGGCCAGGTAGCAGTTGTACAGATCGATGATGGTATTGCTGCGATTGTATAATTCTAGGTAATCGGCGCCATCGGGTTTGGGATGGAACAATAGCTCATTGATAACAAGATCAAATGCTGCTGCTGCTCCTGCAAGGCCAAATGCGGCGCGGTTATAGCCTCCGATAGCATTGCCGGCGCAATCTGTAATAGCAGTGGCTGTTACCGTATATATGTTGCCTTCAGCCAAGGGTCTGCCGGTTCGCAATTGCACCTGGTCAAATACAGGCCCCATTACAGCAGCCTGCTCCGCCGGTCCGATGCCGTTGCTGATGGTATAATTTGCCGGCCGCGCGGCAGGAAGGCTGTCCAGCGGCTCGTTAAAAGTAATGGTAATATGGATGTTGTCTGTGGCAAAAGCACGCAGCAATGCCGGCGGCTCCTGGTCCGGTAGTATACCATCAACTGAATTCTTTTTACCCGGCGTACCGCCTTTATTATCATTGCTGGCTGTCCAGTTAGCAGCTCCGCTGCAGGGGTTGCGCGGATCAATCATTTCAAGCGACCAGCCCCCCTGGCCTTTTACGGCGTTGCGGTACCAGGCGGCATTGTAGGCTACTGCATGTATGGTGCGGCCTTCTTCTGACCGTAGGTACAACTCGTCGCCATCGTTGTTCAGCGAAGGGAAATTACTAACGGAAAGGACTGTCCCAAAATTATTCAGCAGGGCGGCAGCGCTGCTGCTGCAAATGATAACAAAGCTATCGGGTTTTAGCATGACATTGGTGCTGATAACCGCGGAACTGCTGGCATCGCCCAGCCGCCAGCCCTTTAAGTTAAAAGCCTGGGCCGAAACGTTCCGAAGCTCAATATACTCTGTATTGGGAAGGCCTATTACCGGGGTAGGATCGGCCATGATTTCATCTATGACTACATTATAAGGCGCCGCGGTTTGTGCATGCACGCAGAGGCGAAATACCAGCAGCAGGCCGGTCAGTTGCTTGTTCATTGAATAAGGTTTGCAGAAAGTTAAAACAGAATGAATGGCCGGGGAAAAACGGGCCCGTGTTTTTTCACCAAATAATTTTGGTTTAATAACGTGGCTGTATTACTTTTGGCCCACATGAAAATGACCATTAAATCTACAAAGCGCACAAAGAAACATTCCGCACCGGGAGCTTTTTGATCGTTTTGTATGTTACAAGATATTCAGGGCCCCCGGTTTACCGGGGGCTTTTTTATTCTTTTTATCACCTTAAAACAAAACAGATAGACAACGGTCATTCCGTTACAGCTGGTTGCTAAAAAAACAATTATGAAACAGTTAAAAGTTGCAGTGGTGGGCGCTACCGGTCTGGTAGGCACCAAAATGTTACAGGTATTGGCCGAGCGCAATTTTCCGGTGGCTGATTTGCTGCCCGTTGCTTCAGAAAGATCAGTGGGTAAAGAGGTTGAATACCGGGGTAAAAAATACAAGGTGATAAGTATGGCAGATGCCATTGCCGCAGGCCCCGACGTAGCCATTTTTTCCGCAGGCGGCAGCACTTCACTTGAATGGGCGCCAAAATTTGCCGCTGCAGGCATCACTGTTATCGACAATTCTTCCGCCTGGCGCATGGACCCTGCCAGGCCACTGGTAGTACCCGAAATAAATGCGGATATTTTAACGGCTGCAGATAAGATTATTGCCAACCCCAATTGCTCTACCATACAAATGGTGGTGGCCCTGAACCCCCTGCACCAAAAATATAATATTGAGAGAATTGTGGTGTCTACCTACCAGAGTGTAACAGGTACAGGTGTAAAGGCAGTAACACAGCTGATGAATGAACGCAAGGGGATAAAGGGTGAGATGGCGTATAAATACCCGATCGACCTGAATGTGATTCCGCAGATAGATGTATTTACCTCAAACGGCTACACCAAAGAAGAAATGAAAATGGTGAATGAAACCAAAAAGATTATGCGAGACGACAGCATCCGCGTAACGGCTACTACGGTGCGCATACCGGTGATGGGTGGCCACAGCGAATCGGTGAATGTAGAATTTACAAAAGACTTTGACCTGGATGAGGTAAAAGCATTGCTGAAAAATGCACCCGGCGTTGTATTGGTAGATGATCTCGCCAACCAGCAATATCCAATGCCCATGGATGCGCATGAAAAGGACGATGTATTTGTTGGCCGCTTACGGCGGGATGAAACACAACCCAATACACTGAATATGTGGATTGTGAGTGATAACCTGCGCAAAGGTGCTGCCACCAACGCGGTTCAGATTGCCGAATACCTGAACGGGAAAAGTATATTGTAACTTTTTCTTATTTCCAGGTGCAGGCGCCTGCCTGCGCTTACCTAGATAAATGGCCGTCAACCGCAAAAATGACAATGGATCGCTGTTTAGAAAAAAGGGGTGGCCCGGAACGGGCGACCCCTCTTTTTATATTCGCATGGGTATCATCGTTAGAGGAAATTATTTCTTTTCGCCAAAGCTTATCTGTTTAACCGGGCTGGCATTTCTTCTTTCTTCGCTGGCGGCAGTTACCAGTGTATCGCCTACCGCAAGCGGTCCGAATACTTCCAGTTTATCGTCGGCACCCTTGCCGGTTGTAATATCCACCCACTGCGCAACCCCATTGGTAACTTTTATAACAAATATTCTTTCTGTTGCGTTGATGACGGCCGTTTTAGGAACAATAAAACCACTGTCCTTGGCCAATGTGGGAATGCTTACTTCCGCAATCATACCGGGCAGCAATTTTTTGTCCTTGTTGATGATGTCCATTTCTATTCTTTCGGCACGCAGTTTTGAATCCAGCGATCCGGCAGAACGTGTGATGGCCGCCGAGAATTTCTCATTGGGTAAACCTTTTACAGTAAAGCTCACAACTGTTTTATCGGTAATATAACTGGTAATCGATTCAGGTATTAAAACAGCCAGGCGCAGCTTGCGCTGGTCCTGCAAAACAAACAAAGGCAAATCGGATCCCTTGCCTGCCGGGCCTGCAATAGCACCGGTGTTTACATTCCTGGTGCTGATAATCCCATTGAAGGGCGCCCTTATCTCCAGGTAATTTTTGGTTTCTGCAATCTCTTTGTAAGCAGATTTAGCAGATTGCCATTGTGCAGAATCCGCATTTTTCCTGGCAGTGGCCTGATCGATATCATTGGGCGAAATAGTGCCAGGCGTTTTACTGGTTTCTACCAGCCTGTCATAATTGGCTTTGCTGGCCGTATAAATAGCCTGCTGTGCCTGCAACCTTGACTCGGCACCCGCCAGCTGTGAGCCCAGTTCAGGTGCTTCCATTACGGCCAGCAGCTGGCCCGCTTTTACTTCAGAGCCTACATCTGCATATAGCTGTTTTACAAACCCATTTACCTTGGCATACAAATCAACCTGCTGAAAGGGAATAAGTTCTCCGGGCATCTGCAAGGCAGCCGCCAGTTTTCCTTTCTGCAGCAGGAATACTTTGGTAGCGGCCGGTGCTTCTTCTTTTTGCGCTTCCTGTTTTGCAGCCTCCTCCTTTTTTTCCGATGCACCGCAGCTGCTTGCCAAAACAGCCATACAGAGAGCCGTGGCCAGGCCAAAAAATTTACTGTACTTATTTGTGATGTGATTCATACAATGATGGTATATAAAATTTGCTTTCTTTATCTTCCGGGTCAAGTGAAACAGAATCGGTGGTGGTTTTGTCCTGCATCCAGGCGAAAACCAGGGGCAATATCAGCAATGCGGCAAAGGTAGAAGCTATCAGCCCGCCAATAACTGCCCTGCCCAGCGGAGAGGCCTGGTCGCCGCCCTCGCCGATGCCCAGCGCCATGGGCACCATTCCCACCACCATGGCCACACTGGTCATTAAAATAGGCCTGATGCGGAGGGCTGCCGATTCCCTGGCCGATTCAATGGCGTTGCCATTGTGCATACGCAGGTGTTCTGCATTGGTGATCAGCAATACGGAATTGGCAATGGATACGCCCACCGACATGATCATACCCATATAAGATTGCAAGTTAAGGGTAGAGCCTGTGAGCATCAATAATACCAGTGAGCCCAGCAATACCGCCGGAATGGTAGATAGCACCACCAGTGATACCTTGAACGACTGAAAATTGGCCGCCAGCATCAGGAATATAACGATGATGGCTACCAGTAAACCGCTTTGCAGGCTGTCCAGTGTATCCGTAAGCACATTACTCAGGCCTTTGAGTTCAACCGTTAAGCCACGCGGCAACTCGCCAAGCGATTTGATGGCTTTCTGTACGTCGGTGGCAGCCGTACCCAAATCTTTTTTATACAGGTTAGCGGTTACAGATACCTGTGGGATGGCGCCGATATTATCGATCTCGCCAAAAGTAGTGTCGAGCTGAAAACTCGCTACATCGCTCAGTACCGGCCTGGCCGAATTTCTTAATACCGGAATTTCTCCCATGGCATTTATACTGGTCATCTGGTTTTCCGGTACTTCCACCTGTACATTGTAACCCAGGCTGGCCCGTTCATCTATCCACACATTTTTTTCTGTAAACCTGGAAGAGGAAGTAGAAGCGGTGAGTGACCGGGAAATATCGCCCACATCAACCCCCAGCTGTGCAGCCCTTACCCTGTCTATATTAATATCAATAGCGGGGTATTTTACCGACTGCCCAATCTGAACATCGCGCAGATAATTGATTTCCTGCAGCTTGGCAACCATTTTATTGGCATATTCAACATTTAGTTTTTTATTCTTGCCGGTTATTTTTACTTCAATCGGCGTGGGCGATCCCTGGCTCAGGATTTTATCGGTCAGTTCTACCGGTTCAAAGGACATTGCAAAATCCGGCACCTTTTCTTTCATCGCTTTGCGGTACTGGTCTTTCAGTTCATCCAGGTTCACTTTATAGCCTTCTTTTAAGGCCACCTGTAAAATAGCATCGTGCGGCCCGGTCATAAATAAATAAATAGGACTGCTGGAGAACTGGCCGGGGTGCTGGCCCACAAAGCCGGACGTAATGGCGATGTTTTCCTTACCAACAATACTTTTTAATACTTCGATGGCAGCCAACAATTTTTCTTCGGTACGTTCTAAGCGGGTGCCGTCCGGCGCACGAAACCGCACCTGGAACTGACCTGAATTTACTTTTGGCAATACATCGCGGCCAATACGTGTAAACAACAGGAAAGCGACGCCGGTTATAATCAATACGTATGCAACAACAATTATTTTTTTAGCCGGCAACAAGCGGTTCAGGAAGCGCAGGTACCGGTCCCTGAATTTTTCAAAACGGGTTGGTTTACCGTCTTTTCCATGGCCACCTTCCAGGAGGGCTTTTTTCTGGTCCCAGGTATCGCCCTCCGTTTGGGTATCGGTTACTTTATAATTTTTGTACTCGTCTGCACTGTTTTCATTTTTCTTACCATGTCCTTTCATAATCCAGTTGGCCAATACCGGCACAAAGGTTTGGGCCAGCAGGTAAGAGACGATCATGGAAAAAGCAATGGCCAGGGCCAGTGGTAAAAACAGGGAACCGGTAATACCCGTCATTGTAAAAGCCGGTGCAAATACGGCCAGTATACAAAACAGGATCAGCAATTTGGGGAAAGCAATCTCCTGGCAGGCATCCCAGATGGCCAGGGCCTTGGGCTTACCCATGTCAAGGTGCTGGTGAATGTTTTCGATGGTTACCGTGGATTCATCTACCAGTATACCGATGGCCAGCGACAGGCCGCTCAGCGTCATGATATTGATGGTCTGGTGAAAAAGCGACAGGAATAATACCCCTGCAATGATAGAGGTGGGAATGGTTAATATAACGATAAGGGCTCCGCGCGGATCACCCAAGAACAGCAACACCATCAACCCGGTTAGCACGGCGCCGATGGCACCTTCACTCAATAAACTTTTTACGGCATTGATTACATAGACCGACTGATCAAATTCGTACGATAATTTTACATCGTCGGGCAGCAGGCTCTGGAACCGGGGCAGGGCTTTTTTCAGGTTCTGCACCACTTCCCAGGTAGAGGCATCGGCCGATTTGGTGATGGGCATGTATACAGAGCGTTTGCCATTTACCAGCGCATAACTTACGGTAATGTCGGCGCCATCTTCTACCGTGGCCACATCTTTGAGGAATACATTGGGCACGCCGCCTTTGAACAGCGGGATGGTTTCAAAATCTTTAACGCCTTTAATGGTAGTATTGGCGGGCGTCAGGTAGTTAACGTCTCCGATGCGCACATTACCTGCAGGAGATGTCTGGTTGTTGATGCGCAATGCATCTACAATCTGATCAGCGGTTAGATTGTGCTGACGCATGGCGTCGGGATTTACTTTTATCACAATGCTGCGCACATTACCTCCAAAGGGGGCAGAAGAAATCAAACCGGGTATGGAAGTAAATGAAGAACGCACATATACATTGGCCAAATCCAGCAGCTCATTGTTCGATCGCTGGTCGCTGCTCAATACCAATTGCCCCACCGGCAGGGTAGATGCATCGAACCGGATCACAAAGGGTGGCTGCGAGCCCGGCGGAAAAATGGCCTGCGCGCGGTTGGCGAAGGCGCTCACTTCGGCGGCAGCCTGCGCCATGTTTACATTTTCGTAAAACGTAAGCTTTAATAAACTCAGCCCCTGGATATTTTTTGTTTCGATGCTTTTTACACCGGATACATACAGAAGGATATTTACATATTGCTTGCCAAAGAATGATTCCATCTGGGTAGGTGAGTAACCGCCAAAAGGATGCGAAAGATAGATCACCGGCAAATTCATGGCCGGAAAAATATCAATCTTAATGCTGTTGATGCTTTTGATGCCAAAGAAGAACAAACCGGCTACCAGCACCATAATGGTGATGGGTTTTCTTAATGCTGTTCTGATAAGATTCATACTATCGCTATTGCACCTGTTTGATGAATAAATCGAAATCGCCCGAAGCGGCTGCTTTCAAAAGCAATGCCTGCCAGATATTTATATAGGCCACACTATTATCAGTCTGCGCCCTGTTCAATGTAAACAATGCCTGCTGCACATCCACAATATTGGTAAGGCCATTCTTGTACAAAACAGTTTTTTGCTGGTAGGCATCGGAGGCGGCTTTTAACTGCAGGGGCGCTTCCTGTACACTTTTTAAACTGTTTTCAATTTGCTGATCGGCCAGCACCAGCTGGTCTTTTAACTGGGTAACCACCAAATCGTATTCGTCTCTGTAAGCAGCAGACAGGTAATTTTGTGATTTTACCTGTTGTTTTATTTTAAAGGGGCTGAACAAATTCCAGCTGATGCCTACGCCCAATAGATAATTATAGCGTTCGGGTTTTATACCATCCAAATAAGCCTTGGAATAGCGGTCCGTAAAATCCGGCGTATAATTATAATCAAAACCCGAACCCCGCCCCTGGAAAGTGCCAAACAGGTTAACACCAGGGTTAATGCTTTTCTTATAATATTTTGCCAGGGCATCGCTTTGCAGTATACGGCTTTCAAAAAATTTTGCCTGTGGGTTGCCACTCACCGCGTAAGAAGTGTTGTAACTGGCGGGGGTATGGCTAAAGAAACTGCTGTCCAGTTCCGCGTATGATTCGGGTGCGGCATTTAATAATTGCACCAGTTCATTCCGGATGCGCTGCTCATTGGCGGTGGCCTGCAAAAAAGCCAGTCTTGCGCCCGATACCTCGGCATTGGCAATGGAAGAATCAACACCGGCTATCAATCCTGATTTTGCCCTGGCAAGTACAGACTGCTGTACGTAGGTGGCGCGATCTATATTGGCTTGTGCGTTCAGGATAAAACGACGGGCAATGAGCAGGTTCAGGTAAGTACCGGCAATTCTGACACTGGTTACAAATTGTTCCTGCACATAATTGGCCGAATCCGTTTTTACCTGCGCAACGGCCGCATCAATTCTTGAACGGAGGCGTCCGAAAGAAACAAATTCCCAGTTTACATTCAACAGGTAAACAGATCCGAAGGCAGCGTTCCAGCTTTGGCTGCCATAAGACGGCCCGGAAGAGGAAACCGTGCCGGCCGCCGGTGCAATGGCACCAAACTGCCCGTTTACAGTACCGTAAGCCTGCTGTAAAGAACCAATCACATCCGGCAGGTATTGATTCTTTACCTGCTGTACCTGGGCCTGCGAAGACCTGATGTAGTTAGACCTGGCCTTAATGGTTTGGTAATTGGCCATGCCGGTTTTAACAGCATCAGATAAACGAAGCAGCCCGTCTGCCTGTGCCTGCAACTGAATACCTGTCAGCAGTAAAAAGCCCGGTAAAAGTATCCACCTCTTATTTTTTTTTGAATAACTTCTTACTTCTTTTAATTGAGAACCCGTAACCCGTGAATGCATTTAATTGAATTTTAACCTTACCAATAGAAGATGGCTGATATAACAGTAGCAAGCGAAAGTTTTACAAATGTATCTGAACAATCCATTGCAAATATTGTAAATTCAGCATATAAACTTGTAATTTTCGGTTATGAAGAGATTGCGGCAATTCGCGCCATTTATTCTTTCTGATTTTGAAGTAGATGTTTACCCCCTGCCCCGGCACAACCATACGTATTATGAGATCATTTATATCTACCATGGCAGTGGCCGGCATTGCCTTAACAATAATGACTTCAGCTATGCGGCGGGTGATCTTTTTGTACTGGCACCTGAAGACAATCATTATTTTGTAGTGGAACAGACCACCCGGTTTGTATTCCTGAAATTTACCGACAGCTTTTTTTATAACCAGCGGCATACGTCGCCTGCTTTCTTTGAACAGGAAGTAGAGCCCGTGATGCGCAATAAATTGTTGCAGGAAATAAAACCAGGACTGACCGTTTCTGATAAGATTTTTCTGAAAAGCATCATCAACAATATTACTGCCATCAGCGATCCTTCTGCCGATGAAACGGCGGCAATGGTTTTTTACCAGTTGCTGTCTGTAATAGAAATGGTAAAAAAAGTATTGGTTCAGCATGGTCACCATCCGCAGCATTACCAACAGCGGAACAACGAGCAACTGCTGTCTTTTATACACCAGCATATTTACCGGCCCGAGCTGGTACAGATAAAAACCATTTCAGAGAACTTTAATATTTCCCCGGCTTATTTCGGCGCTTATTTTAAAAGAAATTTCGGCATCAGCTACCGCGAATATTTAAACCAGTACCGCATTAACCTGATTGAAAGGCGCCTCACCAGCGGCGGCCGAACATTAAAGGAAATTGCTTCCGAATTCGGGCTGGTCGATGAAAGCCATCTCTCCCGTTATTTCAAAAGCCAGAAAAAAGTCAGTCCCCGGGCATTTAAACAGGAATCTTTCCGCACATTGGTGATATAGGAATACCTGGTTAACCTCAACTCAACCCCTCTCCGGACAACAGGGGCTGGAACCTTTCTGTTAAAGGATTTCGGTACATTAAATAGGCTTTCTCCGACTGGTATCGTTATAAAAACTGCTGTAACCTGAATTTCGAAGTAAAGACCTAATTGTTAATCATTGTTGTCCGGATAAAAATAATTTTTTTTATAATAACACTTTACAATGCTGAGTCACCTCCACAAAGCAAAACGCAGCATCGAAAAGGCTGCGAGGGCCCGGCCGGCCAGCGGCCATTCTATTAAAAATTTAACCGGGCAACAATAATTATTAATTCCTGCTTACTAAATCCTTTTCAATACCGCCAGCTTTTCAAATCGGCATTTTTGGGTGAGCGGCCGGCAACTTCCTGCGTCCATTTTTTAATGTACATCGCGTGATAACGCAACCGGCTGATATAATTGGGCTGGCTGGGGTCGCCGTTCCAGCAATGCTCTGCACGATCGCCGTAAGCCACTTCGCAATGGCAGGAGGGGTTTTGCAATTGTTTCAGCATGTCTTCAGCGCTGTATACGGCATTGTTCAAATAGTAGCTGTCCATGTCGCCTACATAAATATGCAGTTTGCCTTTCAGCTTTTCGCCCAGTGTGGGCCAATCGCGTTTAATGATATGCGTAAGGTCGAAGTGTTCTTTCCAATAAGCCGCCACACTGGTATCAATAGCGCCGGTATATTTATCAAAAATTCTTTTCGGGTACCCGTCTTTGTCCATCGGCGAGAAAACCGCTTCCCAGATATCAAACTGTTCACCGCTGCGGCTGCGGGTGCCGGTAGCCAGTTCATGGTGGTTCATATCCTGTATGGTAGTGGTAATATGCCCCAGGTAATCGCGGTAGCCGGGGCGAAGCGTTTTTTTATAATCGCCCGACTGGTACGCATTTTTATCTTCATAGAGGTTTACGGTGCTGTAATGATGAAAATCAACCGGGTCGGGGCAGGCGGCATAACAGCCGTTGTATTCATCAGGATAAAAAACCTGTGCGGCCAGCACTTCCCAGCCGCCGGTAGACCCGCCATACATAAAACGGGCCCAGCCCTGGCCGATACCGCGGAATTGTTTTTCGATGGCCGGTATCAGTTCATAGGTGATGGCATCGCCATAGGGCCCCAGGCAGGCAGAATTAACGGCGTAAGAATCGTCATAATAGGGATTCGCATGCTGTATTTCTATTGCCAGCACCCGCGGAAAACCGGGGCCGGTCCATTGCTTATAAAAATCATAGGCTTCCTGCTGCACAATTTTATTGTAACCGGTTATGCGAAAGCGCTTATTGGTATCTGTTGGTATATTGGCATCCGGGGGCACCGTTCGGAAACCGGCCAGGTCGGCAGGAAAATGACCGTGAAATACAGCCAGCGGGTATTTTACGGAAGGATGGGTGTCAAAACCCTCCGGCAGCAGGATGTGGGCGCCCAGGTACATAGGTCTTCCCCAGAATTCCGACAGCAGTTTGCTTTGTATTTTAATATGTTTGATGTATTTGCTGTCTTCCGGCTCTTTAATCGGCGGAATAACCTGGTTAATGCTGAGCGGTGTTTCATTTGCGCTGGCCGGGTCAAAATGAATTTTTACCGGCGTGGAGTAAATATTGCCGGGTGCGCTATTCCAGTGCTGCCCCTCGCCCCTGTCCATAGGCAATTTTACTGTCTGCCCGGTCTTTAAATGAAAGGTTTCATATTTGTGCAGCAATACCTGCACGTAATAATCGCCGGTAGGCACATCTTTCAGGCGTTCCAGCGGGTAGCCAAAGGCATGCATGTCTACCAGCTGTGAAGTGCCAGGTTGCCAGTTTTCTACATCTATTCCAAATACCAGCTGGGTATGATCATCATCGCCCACCTGGAAACGCGGCTCTGCACGATTGTTATTGGCCAGCAGCAGCAACAGGCGCCCGTCGAGCGACGATGCCTGTAAAGCGGGGTCGATGGTAACCCGGAAGGTTTGGGAATGACCGGTAAAAACGGTCAGCAGGAGGAACAGCAGGCCGGTATATTTAAGCATAAGCAGGGTTATTGTTTAAATATAACGAGTTGCGTGCAGAGTAAAAAACGAAATGGTGCCGGTCAAAAGAAGGCAGCCGGAAACCCGCAGCTGATCAACCTGGCGATTGCTAACCAGTAATAAAAAAAGAGCCACGTGAGTAGCTCCTTTTTATTGTACAGAAAAAGATTGTTTAACAGATGGAGAAATTTTCTGCGCACGGGTTGTTTTTACAGGATTTGGATGGACAAATAAAATGGTTCAGGATCAATGGATGCCGGTTGTTTCAATGGATTGGATGTGTTTTCAACGGATTGGATGAGGGTTCTTACGGGATTCGGATAATCGGGTCTTTAAAGGATTTGGAACTGTTTTCGGAGGATTTGGATATTTCGTTCTTGCTGGTATAAAGATGCAACACAAATAGGGGTGGCGGAAACCATTTCGCTTACGGGATAATTATATTCGACAAATGGAGGCAAAAAAGGGTTAATTAGCTCACCAGCTTACTCTTCCAGAGCCCGGTTCAGGAACAGCAGCAATGGCTGTAGTGCATCAAAAGCTTCCAGGGTAATTTTTGCCAGGTCAGCAGACAACAGATCTTTGTCGGTGAGTTTTTTCAAGGCAAGAAAACTTTTTAGTTTGATGTATGCAGCGGCAGGATTATCCTTGTCAAAACCCTGTGGCACTTTAACCAGGCGCAGGTCATCGGTTTGATGAATACTGCCGTACACGGCCTTAAATTTTTTCGCTGCCAGTATTTTATTGAATTCAGCAAAGCAGTAATCAATTTCCTGCCGCACTTTTTTGAGGTCTGGCGGCAGGGGCATCCACAGGCCGCCGCCTACAAAAGATTCGCCCGGCTGGCAATGGAAATAATAGCCGGCATATACTGATTTTTTCCCGCCCCGGTTAATGCTGGCGCCAAAATTATTTTTGTAGGGCGATTTGTCTTTTGCAAAGCGTACATCGCGGTTAATGCGAAAAACGCATTCTTTCGCTTTCAGATCTTTAATACTATCATCTTTTTTTCCATGTTTGTCAATAACAGCCTGTATGAAGGTTGTAAAATCTGTTTTAGCATCTTCGTATACCGGCCTGTTTTTGTCGAACCAGGGTTTATTATTGTTCTTGGTAAGGTCTTTTAAGAACTTGAGGGTAGTTGTTTGTAACATAAATAAGCATTTGTTTTTCACGTGAAGGATTTTTCATGTCAGCATTTTCACGCAAAGAAGCAAAGATAAGAAAGACGCAAAGGCTTTATTTTTCTTTGCGTCTTAACCGGGCAAAATGAGCTTTGCTTCTTTGTGTGAAAATTTTTGCGTGAAAATGCTTGCGTGACATGCAAAAATAAAGGGTGATTAGCACAATCACCCTTTAAATCAGTTCGGCCATGCAATTCGCTATTTCCGGATGCGCCCCCAGTTTTCGCCGCTTTTGATGCGGTACATTGTCATTTCACTAACCCCGTATTTCTCCGCCACTTTTTTAATGGTGAGTTTTCTTTTGGGATCGGTGAGGGTTTTTTTGATTGACTTAACCTGGGTGGCGGTGAGCTTTAGCCCTACTGTACGGTTGGCCTGTACTTTTTTGTACGCAACCTTGGCGGGGCTTTTTTGCTGGTGGTCAATCATGGTCTCCAAAGTAGACCATTGCAGATTTTTACTGCTGTTATCCATTTTGTTGTGATTAACATGGATAACATACTTGTGTTTGTTACTGGGCTTCTTGTTAAAGAGCCTGGCAATCTCCCTGTGAATGTACAGCGTACCGTTGTTTTCGGGCCGGTGTAAGTTGAGGGTTTTGTAACCTGTAGTAATGGAGCCTTGCAATAGTTTTCCATCAAGCAGCACATCGTCTTTGTAACTGGCAATACGCCCATGAGAAGATAAGGCGTACTTGTTTCTGAGCTGCTTCCATCCGGGAAACTGTAGTGGTTTCCATACTTCGGCGGACAGTGCTTTTATCATGCCTTGTATTTTTTTAAAGTTACAGAAATATTATAGCTTACCTATTTTATTTTTTCACTTTAGCGGTCGGGTCGGCCGCCCGGCGGCCGTTCCGCCGGCAACCACCATTGAAGGCTTTACGCACTTTTAATTTTCAGGGTTGTTTATTTGCCTGCCAGTTGGAGGAATTCATCTTCGGTAATAACATGAATGCTGGTTATCTTTTTCGCTTTTTCCAGCTTGGATCCGGCATCTTCCCCTACCACCAGGTAATTGAGTTTGCTGCTGACCCCACCCAGCAATTTACCTCCGTTGGCTTCTACTATTTCCTCTGCCTCACTGCGTTTGAGCCGGCTCAGTGTACCGGTAAATAAAAACGTTTGCCCATGGAGGTTGCCCCCGGCAGCAGCCTGTTTCTTACTGCTTTGCATGTTTACGCCCGAAGCTTCCAGTTGCTTCAGCAGCACTAAGTTGTCTGCCGTATGAAAGAATTCGTAAATACTGCCGGCAACTTTCGGACCCACATCTTCGAGGTTCAGTAAATCTTCCTGCGAAAGGCTGGCAGCATCGGGGAGGTAGCTGACCGCATTGGCCAGTATTTTGGCCGTTGTTTCGCCTACATAGCGGATGCCAAGCCCGAATATAACGCGGTGCAGTGGTTGTAATTTGGATTTTTCAATGGCCGCCGTGAGGTTGTCGATCGATTTCTTCCCGAATCCTTCCAGTGCGGCAATTTTTTCAAAATCGATGTGATAAATGCCCGGAATGCTTTTTAGCAGACCCAGGTCATAGAATTTTTTTACGTTGGCCTCTCCAAAACTGCGTATATCCATGGCATCCTTGCTCACAAAATGGATAATACGTTCTACCACCTGTGCCGGGCATTGGGGGTTGATGCAGCGCCAGACCGCTTCGCTTTCAGGTTTTACCAGCGGGTGTTCGCATACCGGGCATTCTTTGGGAAACACAATGGCTGTCTCCGATCCATTGCGCAGCTCCGCCTGGGATTTTACGATGTAAGGAATTACATCCCCCGCTCTTTCTACCAGCACGGTGTCGCCGATCATCAGGTCCTTTTCTTTTATCACGTCTTCATTAAATAATGAAATGGAACCAACGGTTACGCCGCCAATGGGTACGGGGTCTATTTTTGCAACGGGGGTAACCGAACCTGTTCGGCCTACCTGGAATTCTACGGTTCGTAATTTGCTGGTGCCCTGCCGGGCTTTAAATTTGTAGGCAATGGCCCAGCGAGGGTGATGGGTGGTTTGTCCCAGCGCATCCTGCAATGCAATGCTGTTCACTTTTACTACCATACCGTCAATCTCGTAAGGCAGATCGTCGCGGCCGGCTTCAAAACGATTGGCATAGGTAATTACATCATCTATATTTTTGAAGATCTTTTTTTCTTTTACCGGGCTGCGAAAGCCGAGGTTCCAGAGCATCTCCAGCGCACCACTGTGGGTAGACAAAGCCTGGTCGCCTTTCTTACCGGTGTCCGGGCTTAAACCGTCGGCAATAAAATAGCTCACATGGTACAGGAAAGCTTCCAGGTTTCTTCTTTTTACTTCGGCAGGATCTTTAATACGCAGTGAACCGGATGCGGCGTTTCGTGGGTTGGCCAATGGCGGAAGACCCGCTGCCGTTAGATTGTCATTGTATTTCTTAAAACTCTTTTTGCTCATCAGTACCTCACCCCGTATTTCTACCTGCTGCACGCCATAATCAGAAACAGCGGCCGACAGCGGCACTGATTTTATCTGTTTGATATTGGTGGTGATCTCATCGCCCTGTACGCCATCGCCCCGCGTAGCAGCTCTTGTAAGCAGGTCGTTTTCATAAATCAGCGAGATGCTGGCCCCGTCAAATTTTGGTTCTGCACAGTATTCCACTTCTGTGAGCCCGCTGGCCTCGCGTACTTTCCGGTCCCAGTCCAGCAGGTCTTCCGCATTATAAGAATTTTCCAGCGACAGCATGCCTACCAGGTGCTGCACCGTCGGAAAATTGCTGGTAAGTCCTTTCGCTACCCGCTGGGTAGGGCTGTTGCCTGTAACCAGTGCAGGGTTATCGGCTTCCATTTTTTCCAACTGTTTGTACAGCTGATCATACTCGTAATCTGCCAGCAGCGGATCGTCCATTACATAATAACGGTATTCATGAAAGCGCAGCACTTTGCGCAGATCCTCCACCTCCGTTGGCGGCAGCGGGTGCCTGGCACTGGCATCCATCAGTTTTTTTGTAAGCTTTTGCAGGGCCTGTGTTTGCGGAACAGAATACATGGTCTGGTTATTTGGGCTATAAAAATACAGT
>CAXTMV010000003.1:27571-49390 GCA_964245425.1 uncultured Flavihumibacter sp.
ACAGTAATTACTCATTTGCTTTAGCAATGGCACCGTTACCTGGTTCGGCGTTCACCGTTCGCGTACGCTGACCGTTGCCGCAAAAACGGCGAACGCCTGAACCATGGAACGATGAACTTCTTCGCTACAGAAACCATATATTTGAAAGAACAATTAAACCAGCCCCTGGAGAAACAACGAATGCCTGTTGTAGAATACATTATTATTCATTTACCTGGTCTTCATGCAGGCATATTTTGAGCTAGCTAAAAACAAGACTTCTGTCCGCACTGAGATACTGGCGGGTATATCCTCTTTCCTGGCCACTTCTTATATTATTGTCGTAAACCCTGCCATATTAAGCCAGGCAGGCATGCCTTTTTCCGCCGTACTAACGGCAACGGTGCTGGTCTGTTTTTTCAGTAGTATGATGATGGGCCTGTATGCAAAGAATCCCATTTTAGTAGCACCGGGTATGGGCCTGAATGCATTCTTCACTTTTTCAGTGGTGCTGGGTATGAAAGTGCCCTGGCAAACCGCGCTGGGCGCCGTGTTCTGGTCGGGCATTATTTTCCTGCTGCTATCGGTTTTTAATGTGCGTACCTATATTGTAAAAGCCATTCCAAAACAATTGCGTTATGCCATTGCGGCGGGTATCGGGCTGTTTATTACGCTTATCGGTTGTATCAATGCGGGTTTTATCGTGCACCGCCCCGCTACCATCATCGGCGCAGGCCTATTGAACCTTCCGCTGCTTACCTTTCTGGCGGGCTTGCTGCTAACAGCCATACTGCTGGTAAAAAATAAAAAAGGAGCGATTGTGCTGGGCATTGTTTTTACCACCCTGGCAGCTTACCCGCTGGGCAGGTGGTACCATACCAGCCAGCCACCCCTGGTGAACTGGAAAGGCATCTGGGCGGCACCGGATTTCAGTTTATTATGTAAGCTCGATTGGATCCATTCCCTGCAATGGTCGGTCTGGCCGGTGATCTTTGCATTTGTTTTTACAGATATGTTCGATAGCCTGTCTACGTTTATCGGTCTGTCGGAAGCCGCAGGCCTGCTGGATGAAAGGGGCGAACCGAGGAACATCAGGCAATCATTGCTGGCAGATGCAGTGGCCACCACTATTGCAGGCCTGGCAGGTTCCAGCCCGGGTACGGCCTATATTGAATCAGCGGTGGGTATTGAAAGCGGCGGCAGAACGGGTTTAACAGCTGTTACCGGCGCCTTGCTGTTCCTGCCTTTTCTTTTTCTGGCGCCCCTGTTATCGCTGGTGCCGGCCATTGCCACGGCGCCTGCGCTGGTACTGGTGGGCGTATTCATGGTGCGGCCGGTAACAAAAATAAACTGGTTGCAACTGGACGAAGCCATTCCTGCCTTCCTGGCCATGGTGTTGATACCGTTTACCTATTCCATTACACAAGGTATTATATGGGGTTTCCTGAGCTGGACATTCCTGAAACTGGCCAGCGGAAAAGCAAAAGAAATTGGTACCGCCCTGCTGATCATTGACGCCTTTGCTATACTGGCGCTGTTGCTGGAATGAATATCGGCGATTGCTTCCTGTATTAATAAGATGGATTTGTTTCACCAAAACCTGATCATTATGCGAAGTATGTATTGTATATGGCTAGCATTGTGTTGTAGCCTGCGGCTGGCAGCACAGGCGCCTATTTTTAATGAACTGGCCGACAGCAGCCGGGCCCCCCGGCAGTACCAGGAACTAACGGCCATCCTTGGTGCTTTTCCACCCGAAATTGCGCTGCTGCAGCAAAAAATGGAGCAGGGAAGGGATACAATCATACAACGCATTCACTTTATTACAGGCAGGCTAAACGGCCGCCGGGTGGTACTGGCGCAGACAGGCATTGGCAAAGTAAATGCGGCAATGGTAACAACATTGTTGCTGGAGCATTTTCAGCCGCGAGAGCTGCTGTTTACCGGTATTGCGGGTGCTGTTAATGCCAGGCTGTCGCCCGGCGATCTCGTCATCGGCACGCAAGTGACTTACCACGATTATGGAACCATTACGCCGGATAGTATGACCAGGAGGGCTACCCGCAACCCGATTACCATGCAGGAAAACCCGATGTTTTTCCGTTGCGATTCAGGCCTGGTGCAAAAAGCGCTGGCGGCGGTCCGTCACTGCACCCTGGAAAAAATAAGCAGCAAAAACGGCAACCGCACACCGCTGGCTATTACAGGTATTATTGTAACGGGCGATGTCTTTGTTTCTTCGCTGGCGACCACGCAGCAGCTAAGAAGCCGGCTGAACGCAGATGCTACGGAAATGGAAGGTGCAGCAGTGGCCCAGGTTTGCTGGCAACAGAAAACACCTTTTATCATCATCCGCAGTTTAAGTGACGATGCAGGTAATAATGCATCGATGGACGTGCGCAGTTTTTATGAAATTGCGGCCCGTAATTCTGCCAGCCTGGTAATGGCGCTGGTGGGCGAGCTGTAAAAAATGTGAAGAATGTGAAAATGCAGGTAGCTGATGGTGGGATTGACTGCTGTTGAGATTGGGCGGGTCTGCAGTTTGTCGCCGTTGGGCAGTCATGGTAAAGCAGGCCCAAGTGGCTGTAGGCTATCGGCCCGGGAATCGGGAATACTGGTACGCGTGAATACATGTACCCGAAACATTGTTACCCGGAAATACGGATATTCGGAAATATCAATACCGGTCTCAACGCACATGAATAAGGTTTACCCCGCCTGTGCCACGCGGTTAATGGCCCTATCCGTTTTGCCAAAAGACGGCCTTACCGAACGCAATACAAAACTGTCTTTGGTGCTGGTGCCAGCATTTAACAAGGTCATGGTAGCCCAAATGGAGGCAATCGGCCAGCCGATAACCGATATCTGGAGGGCCAGGCAGATATATCCCTGTGCATATTTCTCGCGAAGAAAAAAGGAAAACCACGGTAATAAAATGGCAAGTCTTTTCATGAGGAAGATTTTGATACTGGTAGAACGGCGGCCATTTCTTTTTTATTATGGCGATGATTGTTTTGGCGTCACAAAATTTTCTTAAAGGGAATCGTATACAGGCGTTATCGATAACTGGATAGGTGTAAATACGTATGAGCCAAAAAGAGCGAAGCGTACCAGGAGAAAAAGAAATTTTCCTCGTAAAATGATTGTACAGAACCAGCAGGCCAACCGGCGTTGCCGAAAATTCTTCCCTCCGTTTGGCCTGCTGGTTCTGTGCGATACCTATTTTCGCCTGTCGCACCGCCTTTGTCTCTTTGTTGTCTTAGCCTTTTTTTCTCTTTGCGCTCTTGGCCCAGAATATTAATTTAGCGGCCATTAGCGTATTAACCTTAACCAAATAAAAACGAATGCCTGCTGCTTCCGCCCACCAGAAAAACATCAAGACCATTCTCCGTGAACTGGAAAATGAGGGTCTGAATGGTATTTCTGTAGACTGTGTGATATTTGGTTTTGACGAAGATGAGCTGAAAGTTCTCCTGATAAAGTCTGACCTGAAAAATTTTGAAGACAAATGGTCGTTGCTGGGCGACCTGATAGACAGCAAGGAAACGCTGGACGGGGCTGCGTACCGGGTGCTGAACCAGCGCACCGGTATGGAGGATGTATACCTGGAACAGGTAAAATCTTTTGGCGAAATCAGCCGGCACCCCGCCGCCCGGGTTATTACAGTGGCCTATTGCTCGCTGGTGAATGTGCAGCATTACCAGCTCAAAAAACTAGACAACGAACTGCACTGGCACAACGTCCGCCATATCAAGGAAATGGCTTTCGACCATAAACAGATCCTGGATGCCTGCTACGGCTGGCTGCAAAAAAGAATACAGGAGCATCCCCTGGGATTCAGCCTTTTACCCAAAAAATTCTCCCTCCGCGAACTCCAAAACCTGTACGAAGCCATACTGGGTGTAAGGCTCGACCGACGCAATTTCCGCAAGAAATTCTTTTCTATGGACCTGCTCGAAGACACCGGCGAATACGAAGCAGATGTGCCGCACCGCCCGGGCAAACTGTATAATTTCAATTATGAGAAATACCGGCAAAAAGAAAGGAAAAAATGGTTTGGTATTGATTTTTGATGCAGCATTTTACTGTGCGCAGCTGCCTTGCTGATCCGCTTTATTACTACCGGCAAAAAAGGGCTGCCATCCCCTTTTTCTCAATTTTTTTGTTTTTGTGTGTGAATGAAATTTTGTTAACCGGTTTTGACATTTGATTTTTTTTACTATAATTGTGTAAAATTTACACATTTGCCTTAACAGATAGTGTAAAAAATACACGACTAAACGTAGAATTTCTTAATAACGATTCAGCTATGACTACAAAACGATTGCTTAAGAGGATCTTCATTCCTTTGATGCTCCTATGCCCTGTTCTCCTGTTTTCCCAAGGCAAAATAATTACCGGAAAAGTTACGGATGCGAAAGACGGCTCGCCCGTTGGCGGTGTTACTGTATTGCCCAAGGGCTCCAGCAGGGGTACGGTAACCAACGCGGATGGCACCTTCCGCCTGCCGGTGGCCACCGGCGTTAACACCCTGGTTTTCTCTTATGTTGGTTTTGGCACCAGGGAAGCCGCCGTTACAGGCGACAATGTATCGGTATCGTTAAGCGCCATTAATGCTGCTATGAACGAAGTGGTGGTGGTTGCTTATGGTTCCAGGCGAAGAGGTGACCTAACAGGCGCGGTGAGCGCTGTGTCGGCGAAAGATTTTCAGAAAGGCGCTATCTCTTCTTCTGAGCAATTATTGCAAGGTAAAGTGGCCGGTTTGCAGATTACCACCGGCGGGGGGTCAGCAGGCGGTGGCAGCCGCATCCGCATCCGCGGGGGCGCTTCCCTGAATGCCAGCAATGATCCGCTGATTGTAATAGATGGTGTACCTGTTGAAAGCAATGGCATTGCAGGGTCCGGCAACCTGCTCAATACCATCAACCCAAATGACATAGAATCCATCAGTGTACTAAAAGATGCGTCTGCTACGGCTTTATACGGTTCAAGGGCTTCCAATGGCGTATTGATCATCACCACTAAAAAAGGTTCAAAGGGAAAACTGCGGTTTAACTTCAATACACAGTTTTCTGCCAGTGCGGCTCCAAAAGAACTGGCTGTACTCAGCGGTGATCAAATCAGGAACATCCTAAACGACGACGCAAAAACGACCAATATCAATACTTATAAAAACTTATTGGGAACCGCCAATACAGATTGGCAGAAACAGATTTACCAGACCGCCCCGGGTTTTGATAATAATATAAGTGCGAGTGGCAGTGTTGCTAATATTCCCTTCCGGGTATCACTCGGTTATTTAACACAGAAAGGTATTTTGCGTACAGATAAGTTCAACCGCTTGTCTTCTTCCATTAATCTGTCGCCCAAATTTTTTGATGATCACCTGTCTGTTAATGTGAACCTGAAACTGAGCCAGACCAAGAACCGCTTTGCAGACCAGGGTGCAGTGGGCAGCGCCATTGCCTTTGACCCTACCCAGCCGGTAATGGCTAAAAACAGTTATGGCGGCTACTATGAATGGCTGCAGGCCGATAGCAAACCCATTGACCTGGCTACGCGCAATCCCCTCGGTCTGTTATACCTCAGAAATAATACCTCTACCGTTAACCGCATCATCGGAAATGTGCAGATCGATTATAAACTTCATTTTTTTCCTGACCTGCATGTTTTGCTGAACGGCGGTATTGATGACGGACACGGCAGCGGAAACGATAATACCGACTCATTATCGGCCACCAACTATAAAACAGGTGGTAAAAGAGTTTATTACAAGCAGGGTAAAACAAATACCCTGGCCGATGTTTCATTGTTTTATGCAAAAGAAGTTAAAAGCCTCAACAGTAAAATAGATGTGCTGGTGGGACATAGCTACCAGGATTTTGCGACCAATGTATACAATTATCCCAGCCTCAGCTACCGGGCCATCACAGACCCTGCCAACCCGGCAAAGAAGGATACCATTGCCGGTACCGAACCAACTTTTCTGACAGACAAACCCGAATACCGGCTGGAATCCTACCTGGGAAGGGTTAACCTGACCATTGCCAATAATTACCTGCTAACGGCTTCCATCCGCAGGGATGCCAGCTCCAAATTTTCTCCTGCTACCCGGGTAGGCTATTTTCCGGCAGTAGCGGCAGCCTGGAAACTGAAAGACCAGTTTTTCAAAACTGCCACCGTACTGACGGATTTAAAACTGCGCCTGGGCTATGGTATCACTGGTCAGCAGGATATTGGCAATCTGTATCCTTATCTGCCGCGCTATTCTCAGAGTACCAATACGGCGCAATACCAATTTGGCAATACCTTTTATAGCTTTCTTCGCCCTGCCGCCTACGACGCCAATATTAAATGGGAAACAACTGCTACGTCAAATATCGGCCTCGATTTCGGACTGCTGAACAACCGGATATCAGGATCGGTGGACGTATATTATAAGAAAACAAAAGACCTGTTAAGTGTAATACCCGTAGCGCCAGGTGCCAATTTTGATATTTCGTTGCTGACCAATGTGGGCAATATGACCAATAAAGGTGTGGAATTTACCCTCAATACGACGCCCGTAAAAACACAAACCCTTACCTGGGATTTTGGCTTCAACGTAACGTATAATGAATCAAAGATCACCAACCTCTTAAGACAACCCGACCCAAGTTTCAAGGGAATTGACGTAAGCGGTATCAGCGGCGGTACGGGTAACAATATCGGAAAGTTTGCTGTTGGTTATAGCCCTTATGTGTTTAATGTTTACAAACAGGTATACGATAAAACAACCGGTAAACCCATCGAAGGCCTGTATGATGATCTGAACCGGGATGGAAAAATTGATGATAACGATCGTTACCTGTACAAAAAACCCGCGCCAGACGTGTTGCTGGGTATCAATACCCAGGTAATATACAAACAGTTTAGCCTTGGCCTTGCCCTGCACGGATCCTTTGGAAATTACCTGTATAACAACGTTAACTCGAACGACGGTGTGCTAAGGGCCATCAAAAATCCGCTCAACTTCATTGGTAACGCGGTGGTAAATTACCAGGATAGCAAGTTTAACAATAACCAGTACCTGTCTGACTATTATATAGAAAATGCATCTTTTCTGCGTCTCGATAATATCAACCTGGGTTACAATGCCGGGAAAGTATTTAATAACAAAACAACACTGCGCGTAACCGTTAGCGTGCAAAATGTTTTTGTAATTACCAAATACAAGGGGTTAGACCCGGAAAATTCCAGCGATGCCGGAACCGACAATACCATTTATCCCCGCCCCCGCATTGCGTCTCTGGGATTGAATTTCGATTTCTAATTATTTAAACGATTGATGAATATGAAACTCAGAACAATTATATATTTCGTGGCTGCCGCAGGACTGGTTACCTGTATGGCATCCTGCGCAAAAAAACTCGACCTGTTTCCGCAGAACGATCTTACGCCCGCCCCCACCTATGCCACAGCAGCCGGCTATAAAATGGTGCTGGCAAAAGTTTATGGCGGCATGGCCATTACCGGTAATACCGGGCCGGCCGGCAACCCCGATATAGCCGGTGGGCTTGACGAAGGATCGCAGGTGGCATTTATCAGGATGTTCTTTAATTGCGAAGAACTGCCTACCGATGAAGCGGTAGTGGCCTGGAACGACCAGACCATCCAGGATTTCCACAACCTGAAATTTACCAGCGCCGATCCTTTTATAAAGGGAATTTACGCAAGGCCCATTTATAATATCACGCTGGGGAACGAATACCTGCGGGAATCAACCGATGATAAAGTAGCGGGTCGTGGCATTACCGGCAGCGATGCCGCCGATATTAAAAAATCCCGTGCCGAAGTAAGGTTCCTGCGTGCGTTTAATTACTGGGTGATGCTGGACCTGTTCGGTAAATCAACCTTTATTACAGAAGCCAATTTAATCGGAACCGATTTGCCCAAAGAAATAAGCCGTGCCGATTTGTTCACTTATATTGAAACAGAGTTGAAAGCCATCGATGCCGACCTCGCACCTGCTAAAACCATCGAATACGGTAGGGTAGACCAATCGGCCGCATGGTCTTTGCTGGCCAGGTTATACCTGAATGCTGAAATATACACCGGCCAGAAAAGATACACAGATGCTATCACCTATGCCAGCAAAGTGATTGCCGCAGGTTATGCTTTGCAGCCCTCTTATAAAAGCCTGTTCATGGCCGACAATGACAAACAAAAAAATGAAATTGTATGGGCCATCAACTGCGACGGACTGCACACACAGGCATATGGCAATACCACCTTCCTGGTGCACTGCCCGTCAGGAGACGACCACAATGATTATGGTGTAAGCGGCGGATGGGATGGCTACCGTGCCACCGCTTCATTGGGCAACCTGTTCCCGAAAGATGGTTCCGGCAGCATCGACACCACAAAAGACAAAAGAGGGGTGTCTTTTTATACTTCTGTTTACCAGGCCACGGCCACACAATCAAAAATTGCCGACATCACTGATTTCAGTAACGGATTGCATGTTAAAAAATACATCAATATCAGAACAGACGGATTACCTACTTCAGATGTAACCGCCAATTTTGCCGATATCGATTTTCCGGTATTCCGCCTTTCGGAAATGTACCTGATTTATGCAGAATCGTTTTTGCGGGGGGGAGCCGGTGCAGATGCGGCCACCGCATTATTGTATGTAAACAAAATCCGGACACGCGCGGGCGCCGCCAGTTTTTTAACGACCGATATCACCCTGCAAAGCATTCTGGATGAACGTGGCCGTGAGCTGTATTGGGAAGGCCATCGCCGTACCGACCTAGTACGCTACGGATTGCTGACCACCGGCACCTACCTGTGGCCCTGGAAGGGTGGCGTTGCTTCCGGTACCGCGGTAGATGCGAAATACAATATTTTCCCGATACCCGCTACCAACAGAACTTCAAACCCGAATTTAACACAGAACACAGGTTATTAATTTTACCGAAAAAAAGCGCATATGAAAAATATATTCAATACACTGGCTTTTTCCGCTGTACTGGCTGCCTTATTGGTTTCCTGTACAAAAGATGAGCACAAAGATTATTACAACGGCGGCACGGCGCCGGTATTAACAAGCTCTACCAGCTCGCCGGCCCTGTCTTTTGCTACAGCAGACAATGTAGCAGTTAGTTTTTCCTGGACCAACCCCAATTACCAGTTTACCACTGGCATTAGCTCGCAGGATGTTTCTTATATTGTTGAAATTGATACCACAGGGGCTAACTTTACCAACCCGCAAAAGCAGTCTGTTTCAGTAAGTAAAGATCTGGGCCTTTCCATCACGGTGTCGCAGCTGAATGATTACCTGCTCAACCAGTTGGTTTTAAAACCAGGCATACCGCATAGCCTGGATGTAAGGGTTAAATCCAGCCTGGTTAATAATTCCGTTGTATTAATTTCCAATACAGTGAAACTAACGGTAACGCCCTATGCCATTCCTCCCAAAGTAGTCCCGCCAAGTTCAGGACAATTGTTCCTGGTAGGCAATGCAACGGCCGGTGGCGACGCGCACGGGTGGGATAATCCTGTGCCGGTGCCCAGCCAGCAGTTTACACAGGTGAGTGCTACCCTGTATGAAATAACTGCTCCCCTGATTGGTGGAAAGGAATACCTGCTTTTACCGGTTAACGGAGACTGGACCCATAAATACGCGGTAGCCGATAAAACGGTTGCAGGCCTTAGTGATGGGGGTGATTTCGGCTATGACAAATCCGATAATTTTCCCGGCCCCACCGCCAGCGGAACGTATAAAATCTCAGTAGATTTTCAACGCGGCAAATTTACGGTTACCAAACAATAATATAACATTGCCTGAACGGGATATAACTTAGTAAAGGCTTTACCAATAAAAATGTTGACATGAAATACTTACTCAGAATTGTTTGCGGGGTTTTTTTGACAGCCATCGTATTCAGCGCATGCCATAAAGAAGCCAATATTACTGCAGTCAATAACGGCACGCCGGTCTTATTATCCAGTTCTGCTACCGATGTGGCGCCCGCTGCTGCTGATTCGCTTAAAACGGTGCTAACGCTTACCTGGACATCGCCTAACTATGCCACTACCGCCACCAACTATAAGTATACCATTGAAATAGATTCTACCGGCCGTAATTTCTCTAAAGAATATACGCGTGTACTGACCAATATTGCCAATCCTAACCTGGCTACCACTTTCACCGCAAAAGACCTGAACAATATCCTGCTGGGTTATGGTTTTTCTTTTGGTGTAGCCACTACTATGGATGTAAGAATTACTTCTTCTTATGCCAACAATAACGAGATACTGCAGTCGAACGTGGTAAAAATTAGAATGACCGCTTATAAAATTCCCCCCAAAATAGCGCCACCTGCTTCCGGCCGCTTGTTCCTGGTGGGCGATGCAACACAGGGCGGATGGAATAACCCGGTACCCACACCCTCGCAGGAGCTCACCAAAATAGATTCTGTAACCTATGGCGGCATCTTTGATATGATTGGCGGAAAAGAATACCTCATTTTGCCCGTAAACGGCGATTGGACCAATAAATATTCCGTGGCTGATAAAACCGTTGCCGGCCTGAATGGAGGCGGAGACTTTGGCTACAACCTGAACGACAACTTCCCTGGCCCCACTACCACCGGCCGTTACCAGATTATAGTCGATTTTCAAAAAGGAAAATTTACGGTATCAAATTATACCAAAGTAATGCCCGACAGCCTGTATATGGTGGGTGATGCTACGCCGGGCGGCTGGAACAATCCAGTACCCGTGCCTACTCAAAAATTCACCCGTGTAAATTCAAGCAAATTTTCCATTACACTGCCCATTACCGGCGGAAAGGAGTACCTGATGCTTCCCCTGAACGGCAGCTGGGATCATAAATTTGCAGTGGCGGATAAAACAGTTGCCGGTCTGAATGCCGGTGGCGATTTCGGCTACGATAAAAATGATAATTTTCCTGCGCCCGCCGTTTCGGGAACCTATAAATTTGATGTGGATTTCCTTACGTATAAATTTGTGGTGACCAAGCAATAATCAACCTTTCCATTTTTTAAAAAAGGGCTGTTCTCGAAGATGGCCCTTTTTAAATACGGCTCTTTCCCGTTTTATACCTAATGCACGTATTATGACAAAAGTAACCGGTAAGATAATGTTGTTCCTTTTGTTGGGCAATATTGCCCGCGCGCAATTATTATCAGTCTATCCGTCTTTTCCACAAGACAATACTGGTATTACCATTGTGGCAGACTGCTCAAAAGGCAACCAGGGCCTGTTCAACTATGCAACTACCAGTGATGTGTATGTGCACACGGGTGTTATTACCAGCGCCAGTACCAGCAGCAGCGACTGGAAATATGTAAAGCTGAACGCCAATTTTAACCAGGCTTATCCTGCCCTGCAGGCAGTTTCGCTTGGCAATAACCGCTATTCTTTTACCATTGATAATATAAGGACTTTTTATGGCGTTCCTGCGGGCGAAACCATCAAAAAGATCGCCATCCTTTTTCGAAATGGCAGTGGTAACCTGGTGCAACGCAACAGCGATGCCAGCGATATGTATATATCCGTTTACGATGCAACTCTGGCGGGCAAATTCACCAATCCTCTTTTTCAGCCTCGGTACGTACCGGTGCCTGAACCCATACAGAAGAATGTAGGTGATGCAATCGGCATTTCTTACATCACGCCGGTTAATGCCGGTCTCAGTTTGTTTTTCAACGGAACACAGGTAAATGCCCTCAGCAGCGCAGACAGTATCGCTGCCAGCCCTGTTATAACAGCCAGCGGCGCCCAGCAGATCATTGCCAAAGCCGTTGCCGGTGCTGTTACAACAAGCGATACCATTAATTTTTTCGTATCATCGCCCGCAAACATAGCGCCTTTACCCGCCGGCAGTGCAGACGGCATCAACTATGAACCGGGCGACACGTCTGCCATATTGGTATTAAGAGCACCCAATAAAACAAGGGTAACCGTACTCGGTGATTTTAATAACTGGACCGAGCAAAGTAATTACCAGATGAATAAGACTGCAGATGGTAAATTCTTCTGGTTGCGCCTAACGGGCCTCACACCAGGTACCGAATATGCGTACCAGTATTATGTAGACGGTACGATTAAAATAGCCGATCCCTATACCCAGAAAATACTGGACCCCGCCAATGATCCTTCTATACCTGCCACCACCTACCCGGGTCTTAAAGCCTATCCCACCGGTAAAACATCGGGTATTGTAAGTGTACTACAGACAAAAGAGACGGCTTATACCTGGCAGGTAAATAATTTCAGCAGGCCCGATAAACACAGCCTGGTTGTTTATGAATTATTGCTGCGCGATTTTGTTGCTGGTAAGGGATTTTGTGGCGGCGCACGACTGGAAGACATTAAAAGATACGCTGGGGTATTTAAAAAACCTGGGCATCAATACCATTGAGATCATGCCCTTCAATGAATTTGAAGGCAACCTGAGCTGGGGCTACAACCCCGATTTCTACTTTGCGCCCGATAAATACTATGGTCCAAAAAATACCTTAAAAGCGTTTGTGGATGAATGCCATAAAAATGGTATCGCAGTAGTAATGGATATTGCGTTGAATCACTCATTCGGATCTTCGCCCATGGTGCAATTGTATTTTGATGCCGCCAATAACCGGCCCGATATCAGCAATCCCTGGTTTAACCCGGTTGCCAAACACGATTTTAATGTTGGCTACGATATGAACCATGAAAGCCTCGATACAAAATATTATGTAAACCGCATTACTGCCTTCTGGCTGCAGGAATACAAACTGGATGGTTTCCGGTTCGACCTGGCCAAAGGGTTCACCCAAAAACAGACCTGCGATAACAACGGAGCAAACTGCAACGACAATGCCTTTGCCCAATACGACAGCTCAAGGGTGGCCATCTGGAAAAGATATTATGATTCTATTCAATCATATGTAAACAATAGTTATGTTATACTGGAACATTTTGCAGCCAATGACGAAGAAACGGTCTTGTCTAATTATGGAATGATGTTATGGGGCAACGAAAACTATGCGTTTAACCAGGCCACCATGGGCTATGCAGACGGAAGTGATCTGAGCCAGTCATTGTCCAGCGTACGCGGATGGACCCAGCCCAGCCTGGTATCTTATATGGAAAGCCATGATGAAGAAAGGCTGATGTATAAAAATATCAATTATGGCAATGCAGCCGGTAGCTATAGTGTAAAAGCACTTACCATCGGGCTGGCCAGGAATGAAATGGCGGCAGCTTTTCTGTTTATGATGCCGGGTCCGAAAATGATCTGGCAATTTGGAGAACTGGGTTACGACTATTCTATTAATACCTGCCAGGATGGAACCGTTAACAACGCCTGCCGTACAGACGCCAAACCCATTCGCTGGGACTACCTGCAGGCAACCAATCGCCTGCATTTGCACGATGTGTATGCCGCCCTGCTGAAATTGCGCGCCCACCCGCTGTTTAAGGCAGGCTTTGTTACCAACCGGGTGCAACAAAGCCTGGTTGGCTTGTTTAAATGGCTGGTGCTTACCACCGATACTTCCAATATTGTGGTGATAGGCAATTTTGATGTAGCCGCCACTACCGGAACGGTTACCTTTCCCGGGGCGGGCGCCTGGTACGATTATTTAACCGGGGAGACCATTACTGCTACCGGCTCGGCCCAAAGCTTTACCCTGCAACCGGGCGAATACCATGTATACGTGAACAGGAATGTGACCAATGTAGCTTCTACCCCTGTTTTTGACCTGCCTAACGCTGGCGGGCAGCTGAAAATAACGGTACTGAACAACCCGGTGCGGTCTGATACGCAACTAAAAATAGACCTGCCTGCTAACGGCCGTTTACAGGTAACCCTTTTTGATGCCATGGGCAGACTGGGCGGCACTTACGATGCCGGTTTTCAGCCCAAAGGCAGTTACCAGCTGTTACTGAATAAGGTGGCCGGCAGCAAAATGCTGAATACTACTGGTATGTACTTTGTGAAAATTAATTTTAATAACCAGGTAAGCTGTGCAAAGCTGCTGGGAGGCTACTAAGAGAACAAGAAATAAAGAAGCGTGCTACACACGTAAAAAAAATTATCGCACAGACCAAGCAGGGTAAACAGGGGCTTTTCTGCCTTCCACTGTTAACGCTGGTTAATCTGTGCGATAATACCTGCTTGTCGCACGCTCTTCTTCTCCTGGTACTCTTAGTCCGTTGTTACGGGCATGGTTTCACGCGCGTAGTTCAACACGTTTAAAACAGCTTCTGCGCGGGGCGAATACAATTCAGTTCTCAGCTGTTGAACAGAAGTTTCAATGACATTAAATTTTTGCTGTAAAGCCCAATCGCTGGCTAAAGCATCTTTGATTAAAGTAGTCTCGCTGGGGGAAGTTTCTTGATACACATATAAGATCAAATCTTCCGGTGTAAAGATTGACATAGGCAAACCATTTTGTCCTGTTAAAAAATTTTCCAAAGTGTCCAGCTTTGGAACGTCCGTATTAGAAACGAGGTTTAAGATAGCTTATTGTACCGAAATAAAACTATTTAACGCAAAATGATGGATGGAGACCGTAAAATTACTATGCAAGACCCCTTTTAGTTGGCCTGTTTAACAGGCGTTACAATAAAAAGATCTTCGTTATCGCGCTTCATCAGGTATTTTTCACGGGCATATTTCTCGATGGTTAGTGCGTTGATTTTTAACTGGTCCAGCTCTTGTTGGGTGGCGGCTATCTGGCGCTCGTAGTATTGTTTGCTTTGCCGGAGTTCGCTTAATTCGTGGCGCTGTTTAATACAGGTAATATAAAAATCGCGATCGTCGAAAAACAACATCCACAATACGAAACCTGCCACGGTGAGCAGGTATTTATTCTTCAGCCAGGCGGGAATATGATTTAAAAATTGCATAGACAACTTGCTGGTGCCCTATAAAGTTAGCGATTTTTCTGATAGGGTAAAAAGTTTAGGTCGAAGGTTTTAGGTAGAAGGTTTGCTGCCGTGCTGCGCAAGCGAACCTTACATCTTACACCTTCGACCTTACAGCTTTTGCCTATTTCCCGAATTTTATTTTTCCTGCGGGATATATACCGGTACTGCCCAGTTGCTCTTCGATTCTTATTAACTGGTTGTATTTGGCAATACGGTCGGTTCTGGACGCGCTGCCGGTTTTTATTTGCCCGCAATTCAGCGCCACGGCAAGGTCTGCAATGGTGGTATCTTCTGTTTCACCACTGCGGTGACTCATGATGGTATTATAATTGTTGTGCTGTGCCAGTGTAACGGCATTGATGGTTTCGGTAAGGGTGCCAATCTGGTTTACTTTCACCAGCAGCCCGTTGGCAATATTCTTGTCGATACCCTGCTGCAGGCGCGTAACATTGGTTACAAACAAATCATCGCCCACCAGCTGGCATTTGCTGCCAATGGTGTCGGTCAGTAGTTTCCATCCATCCCAATCGTCTTCGGCCATGCCATCTTCTACCGAGATGATGGGATATTTATTTACCCAGCTTTCCCAGAATTGAACCAGTTCTTCGCTGCTCATTTCCTTGCCGCTGCTTTTATGAAAAACATATTTCTTTTTCTTGCCATCCCATAATTCACTATTGGCAGCATCCATGGCAATGGCTACCTGGCTGCCGGTAGTATAACCAGCGGCAGTAATAGCTTCCAGCACGGTTTCAATGGCTTCCTCGTTGCTTTGTATATTGGGTGCAAAACCGCCTTCGTCGCCAACATTGGTACTAAAGCCTTTTTTCTTGAGTACGCCTTTCAGGGTATGAAATATTTCAACCCCCCAGCGCAGGCCTTCGCTAAAGCTGGAAGCGCCCACCGGCATCACCATAAATTCCTGGAAGTCTATTTTATTATCGGCATGTGCACCGCCATTCAGGATATTCATCATCGGGATGGGCAGTGTTCTGGCATTGGTGCCACCAATATAACGGTACAGGGGCATATTAACTTCCAGGGCCGCTGCCTTGGCAATGGCCATGCTAACTGCCAGCAGGGCATTGGCGCCCAGTTTGGTTTTATTGGGCGTGCCATCCAGGTCTATCAGCAGTTTGTCTGCGCCGGCCTGGTCAGACACTTCAAAGCCAAGCAGTTTTTCTGCTATGCTGTCGTTTACGTTTTTCACCGCCTGTAAAACACCTTTTCCAACATATACTTTCTTGTCGTTATCGCGCAGTTCTGCCGCCTCATGAATACCGGTGCTGGCACCGCTGGGCACTGCCGCCCGGCCCAGTACACCCTCGTCCGTAATAATATCTACTTCTACCGTGGGGTTTCCGCGGCTGTCTAAAATCTGTCTTGCATGAACTTCGGAAATGTAACTCATGGTGGGTTATAATTTTTATGTCGTTCTGTAATCAGTAAACCTCCCGTTCAAACCCCTACAGGCCTGTTTTGACCTGCAAAGAAACAGTTTTCAGGCTTTGCAGCAAAAAAAGGATGCCAATTTTCCCTGCCCGGTCAAATTCATAAACCCCTACCTTTAAAAAAATATTTTTATGTTTAAGCCCTTATTCCTGTGTTTTACGGTGCTTTTATTACTGGCAGCTGCCCCCGCCGTACAATGCCAGCAGGGATTACCCAAACTGGTTACCACTGTTGAAGGCATAAAGGAATATGCGCTGTCCAATGGCCTGCATGTGCTCCTGGTGCCAGATGCTTCGCAAACCAATCTTATTGTAAACATTGTTTATAAAGTAGGCTCCCGGCACGAAGGTTATGGCGAAACCGGCATGGCTCACCTGATTGAACACATGTTGTTCAAGCAGTGCGGAAAATTTACAGACATAAAAAAAGCCATTGCCGACAAAGGCGCCTTTGCTAACGGCACCACCTGGTACGACCGTACCAATTATTACGAAATTTTATCGGCTTCTGATGAAAACCTTCGCTGGGCGCTTGATATGGAAGCAGACCGCATGGTAAACTCAAAAATGCTGGCGGCAGAACTACAGAAAGAATTCAGTGTAGTGCGCAACGAGTTTGAAATAGGAGAGAACTATCCCAGCCAGGTTTTAAACGAGCGGGTACTTTCCGCCATGTATCTCTGGCATAACTATGGCAAAAGCACCATCGGCAGCAAGGAAGATATTGAAAGGGTGAAAGCAGAAAGCCTGAAAGTCTTTTACAAAAAATATTACCAGCCAGACAATGCCGTGCTGGTGATTGCCGGAAAATTCGACGAAAACAAAGCACTGGCCGAAGTACAGCAGTATTTTGGGCCGATACCCCGCCCCACCCGTGTGTTAAAAGCACCGTACACCGTAGAGCCCGAGCAGGATGGCGAAAGAAGTGTACAGCTGCGCCGCACAGGAGACATACAATACATCGGTATGGCCTACCACACCCCCGCGGTAGCCGATAAAGACTTTGTAGCAAATGACGTGCTCATCGAAATCCTGACCAATAACCCCTCCGGCACATTTTACAAGAAACTGGTAGACGCCAAACTGGCCAGCAAAGTAAGCGGCTATACACAGACCCTGTACGACCCCGGATTTTCCTACTTTGAAACAGAAGTGCCAAAAGATAAAAACATCGACAGCGCAAAGCAGGCACTTTTTCAGGCCGCCGATGCAGTAGGCACCATGACCATTACAGAAGAAGACCTGACCCGCGCCAGGAACAATCGACTGAAAAACATTGAAAATACCAATAATAAGATTCTCGACCTGTCGATCGGTATCACCGAATACATCGGGGCGGGCGACTGGCGGCTTTGGTTCCTTAACCGCGATCGGCTGGAGCAGCTTACCCTGGCCGACGTACAGGCAGCGGCCAAAAAATATTATAAAACATCCAACCGCACCTACGGTGTTTTTATACCCGATGCAGCACCCGACCGCACCAAAGTAGCCGAAACACCCGATATTATGCAACTGCTGAACGGGTATAAAGGCAAGGATGTAGCGCAGCAAAAATCGAATTTTGAAAATTCAATCGAGAACATAAAAAAGAACACCGAATATGGCAGTTTGCCCAATGGCGGCAAATATGCACTGCTGGAAAAACCTACCAAAGGCGATAAGATAGATGCTATTGTTACACTCCGGCTGGGCGATGAAAGCAGCCTGATGAATAAAAGTGAGATTGCCGCGGTGACTGCAAAATTGCTGAAGACAGGCACCAGCACCAAAACAAAAAAGCAAATTACGGATGAACTGGATCGCATCAAGACAGATATGACAGTGTCTGGTAATGCCAGCGGGGTTACCGTTCGGATCAATACAGACAAACAAAACCTGCCCGCAGCCCTTACGCTATTGGATGACCTGCTGATGCATCCGAAATTTGACAAAGAAGAGTTTGATAAAATTATTATCGACAGTAAGGCCGACTACGAAGCAAACAGAAATGAACCTTCTTCCCTCGCATCGATAAAACTGGCTAAATTAACCAGCCAATATCCAAAGGGACATCCCAACTATGCCCCGGATACGGATGAGAGCCTGGCCGCACTGGCCGCTGTGCAACTTGACGATGTAAAGAAATACTATGCTGATTTCTATGGCGGGAATAATTCAATATCAGCTTTTGTAGGCGAGCTGGACAAACCGCAAATCAAGAATTTTTTACAGCATACACTTGGTGGATGGGCCAGCAAAACGACCTACAGGGAAATTGAAACAAAATACTTTGATGTGCCCGGCACCGTTCAAACCATTTCTACCCCCGATAAAACCAATGCAGCCCTTTTTGGCGGTATTAACCTGAATATCTCGGAAAAACATGCCGACTACCCAGCCATATTTATGGCCAATGAGTTACTGGGTGGTGGTTCCTTTCTTTCATCGCGGATTCCGCAGCGCCTGAGGGAAAAAGAAGGCATGAGTTACGGTGCAGGAACTTATGTGGGGGCCGAACACAAATACAACGCGGGCAGCTGGGGTGTCTATGCGTTCTTTAACCCGCTGTACCAGCAACGCCTGGATTCTGCCCTGCACGAGGAAATAACAAAAGCGCGCACCGGGGGGTTTACAGAAGACGAACTGAAAAAATCAGTTAACAGCTGGTTGCAGCAAAACAAAACAGTACTGGGTGTAAACAATATGCTGGCTGGTATGCTGCGTAGTTACCTGGCGGATGATCGCGACCTGACTGAATTTACAGATTTTGAAAATAAAATAAAAGGCCTGAGCCTCGCCGCCGTAAATGCAGCCCTGCGTAAATATTTCGACGAATCTAAATTAACCCTGATCTATGCAGGCGATTTTCAAAAGAATAAAACAGGCACCGACACGCGAAAAAAACCATTTTAAACAATATTCTTTGCAGCCGTAAACCAAACAGGGCGTTTCTATGAGGGCTTTATGTTGTATCGTATCATTGCTGCTGATGGCGGATTCTTATGCCAATGAGATCGATAAACTCCACAGCAATGCGGATGTCAGCAATTTTTTAATTAAACGGATCAGCAAACAATTCAAAGAACAGCCGGTGCTGGAAAACAATACAGCACAGACTGATACGGCTGCCTTTAGCAGAAACAGTTTTTTTAAAACAGATATAGATAACAACCAGCTTACTGACTTAATTATCTATGGTAATAAATTAATGGTGATTCTTGACAAAGGAAACAACGATTACCAGGTCCGATACCTCGACAGGGGGCCCTATCTGCCCAGGAGTGCAGACCTGATTTTCATTGATACCGCAGCCACACCCAAAAAAATAGTTGTACGGCAATTTAAAAATGAAATAAGCCAGTACGATACCCTGGTCTACCTGTTCAACAGCTTTATCGAATACAACCGGCACCCGCTCGAAACCCTTGTTTTTGAACAGGTACATTTCGCCACCAGCCGCTGCCTGGGAGAATGCCCGGTTTTCCAGATGACGATTCGCAAAGACAGGGCTGCTGCATACAATGCAATGCTTTTTAATGAGCTCACCGGTAACTTTATCGGTACCATTCCGCAAAATGAGTTTGATGAACTGCTGCAACTGCTGAAATACATCAACCCAGACCAGGTAAAAGATGCCTATTCTGTAAACTGGACCGATGATCAGACTGCTTTTACCAAAATAACATTCAATGGCCGGTCAAAAGTGATCAGGGATTATGGCCGGCTGGGTACTTATGGGTTGGGTATCCTATACCTGAAATTCCTGCGGTGGCGGACCAGTGTAGACTGGTCGGAACAATAATTCAAAAGTAACAGTTCAAAATTCAACAATCAAAAAGCCTTGGCCAGATCATCCGGGCTAAGGCTTTTTGATTGTTGAATGGATATTGTTGAATTTACACCCGGACATATATTTTTTTGCGATCCAGCACATAGCCTACGCTCCAGCAAAAAAGCATCCAGGCAATGGCAAACAGCAGTGCACCGGTATAGTCGCCGGCCATTCTGAAGACATTTATATACAGCCATCCACCCAGTGTCATTTTGCCAACGGGTATCATGTACAGAATAGTGGCGCCAAGTTCGCTTACCAGGTAAATAAATAAGGGATTCTTGCCGAATATTTCAAAGAAAGGCGTCCAGGCCCGCATCTGTAAGAATTCAATTACATAAATGATGGCCGATAAAATAATGCAGTCGAGCCCCACCGTATATAATACAAAAGAACTGGTCCAGAGTTTTTTATTGATGGGGAGGAAAAAATTCCAGCACCAGGCAATAAAAACGAGCGAAAAGCCGGCCAGTAACAGTTTGGCAAGGCCTTCGTAACTGGTTCCCTTTTTCTGTACAAACTGTCCGGCCACAAAACCGGCAACCACGTTACCTACGGCGGGCAGGGTGCCCAGCCAGCCTTCCGGGTCAAAAGCAAAACCTTCACCATGGTACAGGTGGGCCTCTCCCATCAGCCATTTGTCGAAACGCAAACCAATATTACCGGTGATGGTTAATTCATTACCGGTTTCCCCCAGCCAGATCAAAAGGCCCCAGTAAAACAACAATAAGGCCACGGCTGTATAAACAACTGTTTTTGGTTTAAGGTAGTAAAATGAAAAAGCAGCGATGCCATAACATAGGGCAATGCGTTGCAATACGCCCAGTATTCTTGTTTGCGATAACGGGAATGATATGATATGGTTGGCGCGGTCTAACCTGAAAAAGGGAAACCAGTACAGCAGGTAACCCAGTAGAAAAATAAGGAAGCTGCGTTTAAGTATTTTACCAATTACATTGGCCTGTGTTTTTGTTTGCCATTTCAGCATTACAAAACTCATGGCATTTCCCACCGCAAACAGGAAAGATGGAAATACCAGGTCGGTGGGTGTAAAACCATGCCAGGCGGCATGCTGCAGGGGAGAGAAAGTGGTGGCGCCGTTACCGGAGGTATTTACGATGATCATAAAACAAACGGTAATGCCCCTGAATACATCGAGTGCCGGAAACCGCGGAGAAGATGACATGTATATTTTTTTATGTAACCGAATGTAATCAATTTATGATAAGGGCTAAAAGAACAACGTGAAAAAGAGTGTGCGATGCATTGCGGGTCGCGCACTCTTTTTCTCCTTATACGCTTAGCCTCTTTTTTCCTTTGTGCTCTTACCTCCTCCCCGGGGGAAATTATAAGATAATAACGGCAGCTGGCAATATCTCTTTACCTTGGCGTAATAAAAAATCCTTTGTATGACCAAAAAATGGTTATTGGCCATACCGGTGGTGGCGGCCATCGGTTACCTGGCCGGCCCCAGCCCGGCTACCCCGAAGTATAATAAAGACATGCCCCAGGTGCCTGCCGGCGCCGCTCAGCTGGAGGCTTATATAAAAGCAAATGAAGCGGAGCATAAACTGAAACCTGATAACGAAGCCAGAATTGTCTGGGCCAATGATTCGGTCAAGGGTAAGACAGCCTTTTCCATTGTATACC
>CAXTMV010000003.1:49400-75171 GCA_964245425.1 uncultured Flavihumibacter sp.
GTATACCTGCATGGGTTTTCCGCTTCGCAGGCGGAGGGTGATCCTGTTCACAAATACATGGCGGCCCGCTTTGGCTGCAACCTCTATCTTTCCAGGCTGGCAGAACATGGTATCGATACTACAGAACCCATGATGAACCTGACGGCTGATAGAAACTGGGAGTCGGTTAAACAGGCGCTGGCCATTGCAAAGCAAATTGGCAATAAGGTAATTGTAATGGGTACTTCTACCGGTGGCACCAATGCGCTGCAACTGGCGGCGGCCTACCCGGGCGATGTGGCCGCATTGATATTGCTATCGCCCAATATTGCCATCAATAACGATAAGGCCTACCTGCTGAACAACCATTGGGGTGTTCAGCTGGCGCATATGGTAACCGGGCATGATCACAATGAGTCGGCAGATTCTGTGTATCCGCTGATCAATAAATATTGGTATAACCGTTATCCTTTTGAAGGCACCGCGGCTTTGCAGGAAATAATTGAAACCGCTATGCTGCCGGAAACTTTTTCAAAAGTGCAGGCGCCTACGCTTCTTTTGTATTACTATAAAGATCAAATACACCAGGATAGTACAGTAAAAGTTGATGCGATGCTGAAAATGTTTGATGAACTGGGCACAGCGCCGGCGCTTAAGCGGAAGCAGGCCATGCCCAATGCCGGCACCCATGTAATTGGCTCTTACCTGAAATCGCACGATGTAGAGGGGGTAGAAAAGCAGGTGGCCCTGTTTATGCAGGAAATATTGCACATGCGGCCGGTGAATTAATTGATTGGCCGGGCGGTTGACAGGTAGTTTGCAAACCAACTTATACCTGACACCCGATCCCTTACACACTATTCCCTTCCGCCCGATACCCTGATACTAAAATACCCCCGGCATGCCCGGGGGTATTTTAGTATCAGGGTGGTTGGTATTATATTAACGTTCTCTGATAAATTTCTTTGTAACCACTTCATCGTTCAGCTGCACCTGCACCAGGTAAATACCGGGAGGTACAGTGGAGATATTAAGGTTGAGCAGGTTATTTCCGGTTGAGAGGTTTACATTTTCATGCAGTATCACTTTTCCATCTACACCCATTACCTGTATATTGGTTTTGCTGCTTTGCTGAACAGATACGGCCAGTACCAGTGTAGAACCTACTACGGGATTGGGCCTAACCTGTACATTGGCGCCGGTGCTGGAAATCCGCACAGACTTGATATCGCTGTAGCCGTTGTTGCCATCCTTATCGGTTCTGCGTATCCGGTAGTAGTGCAGGCCCGGAGCAAGTGATGCGTCTGTATAGGTATAATCATTTTCGGCCGTACCGTTCTTGGCAGCCACCGTACCTACCGGTGAGAAGCTGACACCGTTAAAAGAATGCTCAACAGTATAGGTATCAACGTTTACTTCGTTGGCTGTTTTCCAGTTCAGCAATGCATTGCTGTTTACGGCTGTTACCGTAAAGCCCAGCCATGTCGCAGGCAATGCCACATTTAAGTTATTGGTGATGACCGTAAATACGGCACCATCTACCAGCGTTACGCCGTTAAAATAGATTTTTTTGTTTGAAATGGCGCTGGCAGAGAAAAAGGAAACCGTACCGGAATAGGTGGTATCACCTGAGTTGGAAATCAACAAGGCATAACTGGATGGGTCAATACCTGTCTGTTTACCCAATCCTGTCGTATCAAAACTTAATATCACAGCACCCACCAGGCCGGTATTCTTAACTTTCCAGTTCCGGGTGATGCGCATGCTGCCCTGTGTAACGGGGCTGCCTTCTCCAGGCTGAATCATTTTCTGCGCCAGTGAGTTTCCATTGTTCCCGATCATCAGGAACTGTTTGTCTTTGAATATGGTGTTGGAAGTAAGTACCAGGTTTCCTTTGGCAACCTGGCCGGTGCCATCGCCACTGCCGGAATTCATGCTGTTTGATATTTCCTGCGTAAGGCCGGAAGCGCTGTCGGTTCCGATACCAAATACGTCTACCTGGAAAAAGGGATTAGCAGTCCAGAAAGCCAGCGTGCTGTCTGAAGAAGTATAATTTACCGGTGCAGCTTTGGTGCCCAGTGTAGTACCATATTTTAAAGCCAGGTAAGATTCTATCCTGTTCTGTGTTAAACTGGTAATGTTTGAATCCTGCACATACACAATTTCTGCAACAGAAGCATCCAGGGTTGTAACAGTACCGGTGGTGGGGAAAATATCTTTACCGATATACAAATTACTACTGTCTCCCTTGAAAGTGGTGTTTGAAGCGCCTGTTTTTACAACAACGCCATTCTTACGGATGTCTTGTGTATTACCGGCACTGATACCTATGCCATTGTTATTCTTGCTGAATGTCCACAAGGCAGGTTTATTCAGTTCTACCTGGCCGCTTGATGTGCCAATAGCCGCCCCTGATCCGTTACCTGCATACCAGCTCATTGAACCATTCGTCTCTGCATTGATGCGAAGGCCGCCGACGTTCTGGCTTTCTGTAAACAGGATGCCTGCCTGCGAGAGGGAGTTGAAGTTGGCAACTATATAAGCGGAAGCGGCGCTATGGGTAATACCCTTACCAGACAAGCCGCCAATAATCGACATGAACTTTCTGTTAGCGGTATTATAGGAAACAACCGGGTTAAAATTGATGCTATTAGACGCGTTGCTTCTTAAAGCGGGCTGATGACTGATGGTATCCTGCAGCAGGTTGCCATTATTATTCAATACAATATTGTTCCATACACCCACTGAGCTGCTGTCGTAGCCGCCAATGGCATCGGCTTTGTTCCATAAGGCCGGGCTGGCGAAAGTACCGCCTGGAGAAACCGGTTTGGAATATTTTACCAGCGATATTTCATCTATCGCGAAATCATTGCCATTGCCATCGATGGTGCTGTCCAGCAATCCCAGCTGGGCAAACGTGTTGTTGCCGGAATTCCAGATATACGTGTATTTCTTCCAGCTCAGGTTACCGGTGCTGATCACCTTGATGCTGCTTGGTTTTACTACCTGGTCGTTAATGGTAGCGGTAATAACTGCATTGGGTGCATCCGGCATCAGGTATGCATTGGAATGGTTGGCCAGGTAAAAGCTATAAACGTAAGTTGTATTCTGGGCAACGGAAGGAGGCTGGTAGGTGCGCCATACCTGGTCGCCGGCATGGTATACGCAACTGCTGCTGGAGCTGGTGGAATGATACAGGAATCGGCGGCCCTGTACACCGCTGGCATCCTGCGTAATCGTTTCGGTACTATTCACCATGATACCATCCAGGCAGGTCATGTTCTGGTATTTATAGTTGGAACCACCTTGTCCGTTTGCATTCAATGCCTGGTAAGCTTCGGCATTGGTAGGGGGCACCAGGAACTCGAAATGCTCTGAAAACGCGGTATCAACCGAACATTTTTTGGAATTGATAACAACGGGGTTGGGCGTCCAGGCAGACCAGTCGGATGTGGCGGTGCGCTTAAAACGTACGCGGTATTGACCGGCCTGGCTGGCCAGGTAAGTATTTGAGGCGCTCATTTGCACATCGTTGAAACCACTGCCCGTGTTCAACTGCCACTCATATAGACTAAAGCCGGTGCTCAGACCCAATTTGGTAGAAAACGGTGCGCTATCGCAGAAGGAAGAATTGCCAAAATATACCAGTGGCTGGGCTTTGTGGGCACTGTTACAGACAGTACTTAATATTAAACGGTTGTAAATATCGGTCTCGTTCCACTGCTGTTCCCAGGTATCATGGGGCAGGTTGGCGTACAAACCAAAATATACATTGCCACCGTGTACGGAAATGGTATCGCGGCATTTTAAAAAGGTAGAGGGGTCTGAAGGAGCAGGGTCATTACCACCTGATGTCATCCAGATAGGAATATGAACCAAGGAATCAATACCTCCCAGGTTATCGCCCAGCAGTTCAGGACTGGCGGATACCACGCTTGCAATACGCCGCGGAAAAGATTTGGCATAAACAATAGAACCAACACCGCCGGCAGAAAGGCCCATGGCAACAACCCGGTCAGGATCAAGTCCGTTGTACTTGGTTAAGGTATCCATTACCATATTAAGGTTCTGGAGTGAGTTATTAGTAACGTTCCAGGCAGTAGAATTATCATATAACTGGGCGAACAATAAAAAGCCGTTCCATTCTCCAGCATTAATGCGTTGTTCAAAAAGCTGGGCACCCCAGTAAAGCTGGTCCTGGTTTTCTCTATTTACCAGGTTGGTTACCCCATTGTATACATTACTTGGGTAATTGGTGGGGGTTGCTTCGCCGGCACCGTGCAGGAAAACCACGATGGGGTACTTGGTAGTGGCGTTGTTGGCCGGATTGTACCCGTTGGGGAAACGCAGCCGGAACGAAGTACCATTAATACGGTAGCTTTTAAAATTGGTCTGGTTAAAGCCAATACGATTTTTTTGGGTAGGATCATGTACCCATTTCTGAATAGAATCCGTGCCCGTTGGGCGGGGATTGAGACTGTCTCCGACAGGTCTGTGGCTGTTGTAGACATGGTCCCCATCGTTCGGCGTCATTACATTCTGCGCCATCGAAACACCCGAAATAAACAGAACTGAAAACAGGAAGAGTAAACGCTGGTACATAAACTAAATGTTTCTTTTAATAATTACAGGAGTAATAGGCAGTGGTGATCCGAAGGATGTGGTGGAGGTAGTCCGAAGGATGGAATTGAATTAAAGAAACCAGCTTTTAGAGGATATTAAACAAAGTTGTATATGTAGGCTTTGTTCGCAGGCAATCAGTGAAGTCTTAAGCGCTTATAAGCAAGACATTCCTGTTATTGGGATAGTAAAGCTATAAATAAAAACGAAAGATCAAAAGCCTTTCTAAACAATTTTACATCCATTAGACGGATTATGGGCGCAAAGGGTTGGCTACTATGCTCTAAAAATTGGGAATGTGTACAAAAAAAATGCTGATAAAAGCAAAAAAAGCGGCAGGCAATCAAAATAGTATCGCTAAAACAGCCCGAAACAGGGCGTCTCCTGCAATATTAAAAAAAAATCAATGATTCAGGCATATTTCTTTTCGTTAATTTGGCGGCAAAAGCTTGTTATGTGGCGCAGTAAAATGGCTGGTGTAGGAATGTATATCCCCAAAAATGTATTTACCAATGATGATCTGACCCGGTACATGGATACCAGCGACGAGTGGATACAGGAGCGTACCGGCATCCGGGAACGGCATTACGCAGACCGCACCGCTGAAACAACCGCTACCATGGGTGTTGCCGCCGCCGCCATTGCCATTGAACGGGCAGGCATCAGCGCGCAGGATATTGATTTTATTGTTTTTGCCACGCTCAGCCCCGATTATTACTTTCCCGGTTGCGGCGTTTTGGTGCAGCGTGCCATGAAAATGAAGGAAATAGGCGCGCTGGACGTCAGGAACCAATGCAGCGGTTTTGTCTATGCGCTTAGTGTTGCAGACCAGTTTATAAAAACCGGCATGTATAAAAACATACTGGTTATTGGCAGTGAAAAACATTCTTTTGGGCTCGATTTCAGCACCCGCGGACGCAATGTTTCTGTGATTTTTGGCGATGGCGCCGGTGCAGTAGTACTGCAACCTACTAACAATGAACAGCAGGGCATATTGAGCACCCATTTACACAGCGACGGCGAAAGCGCGGAGATACTGGCTATGTACAATCCCGGTACCCATGCCAACCACTGGATAGATAAAAAGCTGGCCGATTTTGGCGACGCGGAAATCGGGGAGATGTTTATGAATGAAGCCATGCTGGAAAAGGCCCAGAACTTTCCTTATATGGACGGGCCGGCCGTATTTAAAAAAGCCGTGGTAAAATTTCCGGAAGTGATCATAGAAGCGCTGGCCGCCAATGGCTTGCAGCCTGACGCTATTGATATGCTGATCCCGCACCAGGCCAACCTGCGCATCAGCCAGTTTGTGCAGCAGAAACTGGGCCTGCGCGACGACCAGGTGCATAATAACATCCAGCAATATGGAAACACCACGGCGGCTTCCATACCCATCGCACTTTGCGAAGCCTGGGAGCAAGGCAAAATAAAAGAAGGCGATTTGGTTTGCCTGGCCGCCTTTGGCAGCGGATTTACCTGGGCCAGCGCCTTACTTAAATGGTAACCGCAAAGGTTTCATCATTCATTGCTCATAGTCGTTTGTCGGCAAACGAACCATGAACGATGATCTTTAAATTTTCTTCATGCGAAAATTCATTTTTTTAATAAACCCGGTCTCCGGTACGGCATCTAAAAAAATGCTGCCTGATCTGATTGCAGCAGCTGCTAAAAAGCATTCGGCAGCATACGAAATATTGCCTACGGTAGCCAGCGGCGATTATCATTTTATAAAGCAAAAAATAAAAGAAGGACTTTGTACGGATGTAATAATATGCGGTGGCGACGGCTCTGTGAATACGGTTGTGCAGGATCTGCGGTACACAGCCGTAAATTTTGGCATTGTGCCACTGGGCTCAGGAAACGGGCTGGCCCTGAGCGCCGGCATCTCCACCAAACCCGAGAAGGCATTGGAACTGGTTTTTACAGGCCAGCCAGCCGCTGTAGACGGGTTTCTTGTTAACAACGCTTTTGCCTGTATGTTGTGCGGTTTGGGTTTTGATGCACAGGTAGCACATGATTTTGCCAAACAGAAGAAGCGCGGCCTGTTCACCTATGCCAGCCAGTCGCTTAAGAATTTTTTTTCTGCCCGGCCCTACCCCTTTGAAATTGACCTTGGCGAAACCAATTTTACCACCGAAGCCTATTTTATCAGTGTCGCCAACAGCAACCAGTTTGGCAACAATGTTACCATTGCTCCAAAGGCAAGTTTATGTGATGGCCTGCTAGACATTGTAGTGGTCAGGAAAATGAGCAAAGCACAATTACCGCTGTCGCTGCTAAACCAGATTGCCGGCCGTAACCCGATAGCAAACCCCCATGCGCTGAAGAAATCGGGCATTATTTATTTACAGGCCGACCAGCTTACCATACAAAATAAAAAGGCAGCTCCCCTGCATATAGATGGCGAGCCGCGTGAAACAGCGCAGCGGTTTACCATCCGCGTTATACCCAATTGTTTTAGGCTGATACAAAAGAAGAAGCTGAAAACGTGATAAATGTAACAAAGCCGGAAATGATACGGAAATCAGACATCAGCATATCAGGCAGCAGCCATCATTAGGGTTTCTTATGCGCCGTACTGTCTTTCCGCTGCAGAAAAGACGAAAACACGTTGAAGCTTTTGCTGTTGTTGTCGTTGTCCAGTGCCTCCAGTATATTTATTTTTTCCCGTTGGGTGAGGTGAAAATTCAAGGCAGCCTTTGCATCTGCCGACCTGGCTTCGTATTGAAAAGCAACCCGGTACAGGTTATTGTTCAATAGCTGTTCCGTAAGGCCAAATGTATTGTCCTGGCTGTATTCCTGCATTTTATACCAGTTGTATTGCAGTAATAACATGGGTTTTGTTATCAGTTCAGAAACATTGGTTGATTCATAAGGATCGTCCCAGCCGCCGGCTTTCCGATCGCGTATCTGCAGCATCACTACTCCGGCTGTATTCTTTTGCAGCCAGTCTTTGAATACCTCGGTAAAGCGGAGGGCCGTTTCCGGTCCGTAGTTATCGCGAAGGCCTGCATCCATCACATCGATAACTGGTGCAGAGGGCAGCCATACATTGGGCAATACGTATGGAAAAGTAGCATTCATCCGCAGTGCGGTCAGCAAGCGCATGTTCATGGGATTTTGCCGGGCAAAAAGGGCTGCAAAATCAACGCCATCCGGATCGGGTGCGGTACTGCGGGTGCTGTCGTATTGCGGCATCATTAAGAAACTGACCGGCTGCGTGCTGATGATCATTTTGCGGCCGTCTCTTGTAATCACCGCATTAAACATCATCAGGGGTGTTTTCGCATCGTGTTCATCACGAACAATGTCTTTCAGTTGGCGGTCAAGCAGGTTGCGGGTGTTTTCCCGCAGCTTTTCTTCAAAAGCATATCCCCGGTCCTTAATATAAAAATAGTCGCCTATCTTAAATTTCTGTGCAGGCGCCGCCATATCCCTGGCTACAAATGAGGAGAACGTTGGGTTTAGCAGGTCTTTGGAAATATCATCCACGTATTTGTGGCTGTAGAGGTACAGGTTTTTGCCTGCTGATCGTTCGCGCGCCAGCTCGCGGTAATATGCCGCCCCCAGCATCCCGCCCGATGCACCGGTAATCAGAAAGGTTTTATCCATCAGCCTGCCTCCGCATAAACTGTCGAGCCGCTGCAAAACACTTAATGTAAAAGTGGCGCTGCGTGTGCCGCCACCGCTCACGTTAATGATAAACAGGATAGGCTTTTCTTCTTTTTGTTTTTTCTTCCAGTTTTCCAGCACCTGTATCATCTGCTGTTTGTCCTGCTCCATGCGCTGCGGCGTACAAAGCGCCTTTAATCCTTCCCGGCTGTAATCGGCTCGCTCTATTGTTTTAGCGTAGTTTAAACCATATGCTTTGTTGGTAGGGTCAATTACCTGGTATACATACAAAACATTCAGCAGTATTACCAGCAATACGAAAAAAGGTACGCTCCAGCTTTGCAGGAAATAGGAGAAGGCGCCGGCTACTGCTACCAATATGGCAAAAAACAGGGTAATACTGGCCGCTGCCGGCAATTGAAAAATATGGTGGTCGAGAAAAAACCCTACTGTTATCAGGAAAATAAATGCAATAAACACAGACAGCATGGCCGCAAAATTATGGCGGCTGAAAATGGTATCAATAAAGATGGAACTGTAATGGGCCACATCACGTACAGGCCTGACCGTAAATGGCGTGTTGAGGTAGGAACTGACTTTTATCAGCCGGCTGCCCCCACTGGTAAGCGCTACCTGCGGACGAAAAACACTTTTAAATTCAGCAGGATGCTGGATCAGCGCTGCCATGCGCTGGGTAATACTGCGGTCTGCGCGGAAAAAATATAAAAAAGAAAGAACAATAATTAATATAAGGCCCAGCAGGAAGCCGCCAATCAAAGCAAATATCTGCCAGTTGGAACTGAGCTCGCGGTATTTATTGAAATAGACAACTTCTCCAAAATAGAAAAACAGGAACGATAAAGGTATCAGGCTGTTGTTAATACAGTATTTTAAGAACGGACGGGTAGTAGTAGCAAGAAATTTAAAATGACGGCAGAATAAAATAAAAGTAGTGATGTTCCAGCTCATGATAAAGACGGCGGCAGACATACCTACAATACCAGCGCTCATTGCATTTACATTACCCAGGTATTCCGGCGACAGGTAAAGTGAGTTAACACCATATGCTTTCATAAAGCTGCCACCAACAGCAGCAAAAAGGATAAACCAGAATACCAGCAACACCTGGAATTTCTTAAAATGCAGCAACAGCAGCTGAACAGGAAATGAATAGAATATGGCCCGCACAGATTGCTTCATGGTAGGTAATAAAAAAGTAAAGTACAAAAATTTGGCGGGAAAAGAAAGCTATCAGCTATCAGCGACGAGCGCTTAGCAGGAAATTTAACCGGGGTTCATCTTTTAGCCACCGCAGCCCTCACCAAATACAGCATCCATACCATTGTAAGCAGGTACAACATGCCCACTACCTGGTGCAACTGTGCCAGCCAATCGAACAATACCCAGCGATTGGGAATGATGGATGTGCTGCTGACGACGGCCCAGATGCCAAGGGTGGCCTGTAACAAAATCAGCAAAACAGGCAGCCATTTTGTTTTTTTCAGCGCGGCAGAAGAAAAGTACATCCGGCCTGCCTGCACGGTCCAGGCAAGTGTAAGCGCAACCAGTAGATATGCCAGGCCCCGGTGTATAAAATGTACCGTAATCTTATTTTCAACCAGGTTAATGGCGGGGGTAAACAATTGCTGTGGCAGCCAGCTGCCATTGATGGTTGGCCAAGTGGGGGCTGCATTGGCCGCTTTGTGGCCTGCCATCAGTGCACCATAGATAAGCTGAAAGAACAATACACCGATGATCAGCCAGGTAGTGCTGCGCAGCGCCGTGTTTTTTACCAGCTGTTTACGGGGTACAGATAAATAAAGCGAAAACCACCAGGCATAGCAAATCAACACCAGTGCAAAAACAAAATGCAGGGCCAGTTTCAGCGGCTTTACATAGATCATATCATCTGTAAGGCCGCTTTTTACCATTATCCAGCCAATGGCGCCCTGTAACGCGCCCAGTAAAAACAATATCAGCAAAGGTTTTATCATGGATGCCTGCAGGTATTTTTTTGCCAGCAGGTAAACAAAGCCCACCACGAACACGATGCTGATAAGCCTGGCCCATTCGCGGTGCAACCATTCCCAGAAATAAATAAATTTATAATTACTGATGCTGAAATCTGCATTCAGCAGCTGGTATTGCGGGGTATGCTGGTATTTTGTAAAGGCGATCAACCATTGCTGCTCGGAAAGAGGCGGTAGCGCCCCTTCCACCACTTTCCATTCGGTAATGGAAAGGCCAGCGCCGGTTAGCCGGGTAATACCACCTAGTATTACCTGTACCAGCAGCATACATACACCAATATATATCCAGTTGGCAACTGCTTTCTGGCCTTTTGGAAAAGCATTCATCATAGCGGCGCAAAGGTAGGTCAGAAGATCATTCCCCCGCTTTTATATAGCTCCATCCATCTTCCTGTTTGCCCACTACTTCCATTACGCCATTGGGTACAATATTGGCAACCGGTACCAACTGGCTGGCCTCAATATTATTCTTACGCATAGAGTTGGCACAGGCGGCAAAACCAACACCCTGTTTGCTTTTCAGATCTTCCATCATGGGCAGCAAAACCGTTTTGTCTTTGACCAGCATAAAAATGGCTGCCCCATGGCATACAACTTCTATTTTGGTACCGGCAGCATCTTTCAGCACATTGGCAATCTGCCGCAGCATGGTGCGTTGTTCTGCCGTATCGGCGCTGGTAATCTCAAAAACCACCTTATGCTGTTTTGTTTGCGCCCCTGCAGTAATGGCCATACTGCCGGCCAGCAGCGTAAGAAGAAACATTTTTTTCATGCTGATTATTTTTATTGATAAAGATTGGGTAAAAGTAGGCTGAAATAAACGGCGTTCATGCACGGCCGGCTGTAACCGGGTTTATTTTTGTTTTGATAGGGTGGCGCTGCGGGCTTTTTTTATCGGTTCAAAAGGGCCATACTTGTGCTGCTGTTCAGAAAATCCATCGATATAAGGGCCGAACGGGTAATCAAAAGCCTTTTTTGTTATATCGGGCCAATCCTCCGTAAATTTTTTGTCGGGCCTTGGTTGCGAGTTGATAAAGGCCGCCAGGTCCCAGGCTTCTTCGTTACTGAGTTGCGGCTGCTCATGGGTGGCAATGCCATAGGGCATATTATCTTTTACATAGGCAGCCAGTTTGGAAAGCCGGTACAAGCCCGCGCCCGTATTATAGCTGTGCATACCCCATAAGGGCGGATAAATATAACTGCTGCTGTCATAATTCGGTTGTCCCTCACCGGCAGCACCATGGCAGCGGCTGCATTGCTGTGCATAGATCTGCTCCCCTTTTGTGGTGCTGGCCGCCCGATCCATAAAAGCAAGATCTGTTAAACCCGTACCGGCAAGCTGTGTATTTTTCGGCACATTTTTGCCCAGCCAGTTAATGTACAGCACCATGGCCTGCATTTCCTTACTCTGGCTGTCGATCATTTTTCCGTTCAGGCTTCTTTGCAGGCAATCGTTGATCCGGAATTCAATGGATTCTATCCTGCCGCTTCTTGGCTTGAACTGCGGGTAAGTAGCGGCCACCGCCGCTAGGCAATTGCCATACAGCTTAGCACCGGCATCTACATGACAATTCTGGCAATTCATCCCATTGGTAATGGCAGCCACCGTTCCTTTAGGCCCCAGGTAAGTAGCAGTATGGGCAATCAGCTGCCTGCCGTACTGAATCATAGGGGCCAGCGGATTGTTGCCCAGGTTATTGATATCCGGCGCCTGCCATTCTACGGCCGTTAACGGTGATAGAGGCAGGTTTTTCTTTTCTGCGGGCGCATCCCCCAATTGCTGCCATACGCCAATGGCCGTTGCCATAAAAAGCAGCACAGGAAACCAGTTGGATCTGAAAAATGAAGACACGAGTTGATAAATATTACGATGATGAATATACATTAATATGGCTGATTTTGTGATTGCGGGCGCTGGAGATTTCTATTGGCTGCAGCAAATCCAACAATCAGCCATCCGGCATCAATCACATCAGCCATCATCTCGGTAGTCTATTTTGCCAATAGCCAAATACCCAGGTGCCGGCCACTGCACTTAATAAGGGAACGATGATGATGGCGGCACCGGTTCCTATCTGTGCAAACAAGGGGCCCGGGCAGGCACCGGTTAGCGCCCATCCAAAACCAAATAACAGGCCGCCGTATACCTGTCCTTTATTGAATTTTTTTGCCGGCAGTACAATTGCTTCTCCTGCCAGGGTTTTGATGCGAAATCTTTTTATCAGCCATACAGACAGAATGCCGGTTGTTACGGCGGAACCCAGCACACCATACATCTGAAAGCTTTGCAGCCGGAACATTTCCTGTATGTGAAACCAGGAAATGACTTCCGATTTAACCAGCAAAATGCCAAACCAGGTGCCGGCCAGTATATATTTCAGGACGAATAAAAGACCCGGCGCCGCTGCAGCCCCGGTGGCGCCCATTTCAAAATCGTGTACGGCTGCCGTTTCCTGCTGAACAGCGGTTTTTATATGGCTGGTTTGCATAACGGTGTATTATAAACGAAGAATAAAAGGTAAAATAAGGTTTGCCATAATAAATCCACCCGCCATAAAAAAGGTGGTGGCCACCAGTGATGGCCATTGCAGGTTAGACAGGCCCATAATGGCGTGCCCGGACGTGCATCCCCCTGCATACCGGGTGCCAAAACCAACCAAAAAACCGCCCACTACCATCAGCAAAAACCCACGCCGGGTTAACAGTGCCTGCCAGTTAAAGAGTTCAGCCGGCACCAGGTTGCTGAAATCGCCGATGCCATCGCCGTGCAGTTCTTTTGCCAGCGCGGGTGCGATGCTAATTGCTTGCGGGTTTCTTAAAAAAGACGCGGCCACAAAGCCGCCTAGTAAAATACCTGCAACAAAAAACAAATTCCAGGCTTCCTTTTTCCAGTTATAGTTAAAAAATGAAATGCCGGCAGGAAAACAGGCCGCGCAAATATGCCGCAGCGACGAAGAAATACCGAATGTTTTGTTGCCGGTTATCAGTAAGAGCGGTACCGTCAGGCCGATAAGCGGCCCGGCCAGCCACCAGGGCCAGGGTTGTTTTATCCACACTGCTATATTCATGGTACTTGCTATAAGACGTAAAGATCGGAAAATAAAATCAGATACTTCCTGTTGCCTATTCGCGCATGGGGATAAAAACCCGGCAGGCATACAACCGGCCTGTATTATTTTTGAACAAAGACCAGGCGTGTTAAAGACAAGGTTCCAGGATGTATTGATAGAAGCGGGCTGCGATGAGGCAGGCAGGGGTTGTTATGCCGGGCCCGTATTTGCTGCAGCCGTTGTTTTGCCACCCGATTTTTTTCACCCGCTGCTGAACGATTCAAAACAGCTCAGTGCGGAAGAAAGATATGAACTGCGTCCGCTGATAGAACAAAAAGCCATTGATTGTGCCGTGGGTGTGGTGGGCGAAGCGGAGATTGATACCCTTAATATTTTATGGGCTTCTGTAAAAGCCATGCACATTGCCGTTGGCAAATTAAAAAAGATAAAACCCGGGTTGCTGCTGATAGACGGTAACAGGTTTAAAAAATATAAGCGCACCCCCCACCAGTGTATTATTAAAGGCGACAGTCTTTATGCGTCTATTGCGGCTGCCAGTATATTGGCCAAAACCTACCGAGACGATTATATGGTTGAATTGCATGAGCAATTTCCGCAGTACCAATGGAACAGCAATAAAGGCTATGGCACAGAACTGCATCGCAAAGCCATAGAAGAACATGGCACCTGCATCCATCACCGGAAAAGTTTTAATATCCTGCCCCGCCGCTTTTCTGAACAACCAGGCCAATAATAGGTGCCGGCCAACGTTGCTGCGCTTATTTGAATTTCCGCACAAAATAATCGGCTACCGCTGCATATACTTTTACAGAATTGGCAAAGTTCATCCAGTGGTGCGTATCGTCTGTAATCATCAGCGTTTCGTAGGGAATGCCTTTTTGTTCCAGGCGGCTGATTAAATCAACACTTTGGCTAAAAGCTACGTTCCGGTCGTCATCGGCATGTATGATGAGCACCGGCGATTTCCAGGTGTTCATAGCAGAGACGGGCGAGGACTGCCAGGCTATTTTGATGGCTTTTTCATAATCGGGTGCCTTTTCATATTTATCTGCAAAAGCGGTGAGCATGCCGGAACGGCCTACCCAATCGTGTACGCCATGAATATCTACCCCGGCGGCAAAAATCTTCGAATCCCTTGCCAGGGCCATGGCGGTAAGATAACCGCCGTACGAACCGCCATAAACACCAATTTTACCAGCATCTACAAAAGATTGTTTTTTCAGCCATTCACCCGCTGCTTTTATATCCATGTATTCGGCTGCACCGGTAGTGCCGGCGTGCGGCGGCTGGTGAAATTCAAATCCATACCCTATCCCTAGCCGGTAGTTCACAGAAAGCACTGCAAAGCCAAGGCTGGCCAGGTATTGGTTGGATGCATAGGCATTAGAATAATAGTCTGAATAATTCCAGCCCAACAGCATTTGCCTGGGGGGGCCGCCATGTATGTATACAATAGCGGGTTTCCTGGCTTTGCCGCCGGGTGCTTCAAACAGCTGTGCATGTATGACCAGCCCATCGGCAGCTTTCAGTATCACCTGTTTCGGCGTAACCAGCTGCTGTTGCGGAAAAGCGGCCGGCACCAGGTTGCTGCCCAGTACCTGTATCTTCTTATCGTTGCCATTCATGATGGCAGGCAGGGGTGGTTGCTGTGCGGTAGCACAAATAAAAACGGTGGTGGTGCCATCGCCTGTTACTACCGGCATCCATTCCAGTCCGTTGCCGGGCGTGATCACCTGCATATCCGCTTTGTCAATACTTACCACGGCAGCGTGCCGCCTGTCGATATCCAGTTTATCATTGCCAGCGTTCGTGCTGAATACCAGGTGCATTTTATCGACGGTTAATTTTATGTGCTCGCACATAAAATGACCCGGCGTGAGTAATAAAGGTTGTCCGCCACCTGCATTGATGGAATATAAATGCGGCCATCCATCCTGGTAAGATAAAAAGACGATGCTATTGCCGGAAGCCCAGTGCAGGTTGGCGCCGCCGTCTGTGGTGGGGAAAGAACCGCGCAGGCTTCGGGGCGCCTTCCAGCGCATGGTTGCCTGGTTGGTCTGTACATCTGCCACCCAGATGCTCCAGGCATTGGGTTTTCTGACCAGCATAGAATCCGGTGCGCCGCCGGTAACCGGCCGCCTGGTAAAGACAATCTTGCTACCGTCCGGCGACCATTGTGGTGAGGCGTCACGGCTGAAGGAGGGCGCTATCCAGGTAACAAAAGCTGTTTCCCTGGTATATATGCCAATCAGCGCATGATCTTTCCGGTTAGATACGAACAACAACTGCTTTCCGTCGGGCGACCATTGCAGATCCTCCATGGTGCCGCGGGCCGTGAATATGTTTTTTGCCGCAGCTGCGCTGTCGGGGTGAGCGGTCCATACCTGGCCAGCTTTTATAAAAGCCACGGTGTTGTTGTTTGAGATAACCGGGTAATCGCCCTCCGACAAATACCGTACGGCTCCGCCGGCAAATGCGATACAGGCCACCTGCACTTTAAAGGGATTGGTATCGCCGAGCGGATTAATGGGTGAACCGATATCCCAGTTGGCGCCATGGTCGCCCCCGCGTACAAAGAACACCCATTTGCCGTCGGCAGATAGGGAGAGGCTGGTAATTTCCTGGCCATCGTCTGCCGTAAAATGGGTGAGCAGCCGGGGCGTAAATGCCGGCCCTTCGGCCACATATATGTTTCTTTTGCCTGCTTCGTCCATTGCCCAGGCAATTTTTGAACCCTGTGCAGCAGCACATATGGCTGTAGTAAAAGGATAGTCTTTAAATGCAGTAAAAGCGGCGGGTTGTGCCAGCAGGTGTAGCGGCAACAATAATACCAGCAGTCGTTTTTTCATGTTATGAGGTAGTTTAAAATGCTAATCAGCATTGGCTGTCAAAACAGGTGCATTCGCCCTGAATACCCTTATAAAATTACCGCCCAGGATTTTCTCCACCTCTTTTTTCGAATAACCTCTTTCCAGCAGGGCCTTTGTTACCAGCGGCATATCAGTTACATCATTTAACTCCCTCGGGGCAGATTCAATGCCGTCGAAATCGGAGCCCAGTCCCACATGATCAATGCCTGCCAGCTGCACGATATAGTCAATGTGATCGATCAGCAATGACAGCGGGGGCCTTAATGCATCTGCTTCCGTCTTGTATTTTTTTGATACCCATTCTTCTATTTCATAAGAAGGCCATTTCAGCTGCTGAAGAGAATCGGTTTCATTTTTATGCATGGCCAGAAATCCTTCTTTTTTTTTCATATAGCTACTGTCTAAAAAGCCGGAATAAAAATTAACGTCTATCACACCGCCGTTTTTACCCACGGCTTTTATTTGCTCGTCTTTCAGGTTGCGAGGAACGGGGCAAAGGCTCCAGGCACAACTGTGCGACACGATCACGGGTTTAGTGACAACGCCGATGGCATCCCAAAAGGTTTGTTCGCCCACATGCGATAAATCCACCATCATGCCCAATGCGTTCATGTGCTGAACGATCTCTTTGCCAAAAACAGTTAAACCCTTGCTGCCATAAGGCAGTTTGTTTTTGCTTTCATCTGCCGCCGAACTGGCCCAGGAAGTGGAATTGTTCCAGGTAAGGGTCATGTACCGCGCGCCTTTTTTGAAAAGGCTGTCGAGGTAATCCATGCGGTCTTCCATCATGTGACCGCCTTCAACACCCATCATGCAGGCCAGTTTTTTCTGCCGCACTGCCAGGGCCAGGGCAGCAGGATTGGTTACAATGGCCATTGAAGCAGGATGACGCCGCACAATGGCATATAGCGAATCCATTTCTATATTGGCGAACCTGAATGCCGTGTCTTTACCAAACTTTTCATCACAAAAAATAGAAAATACCTGCACATCCATACCACCCTTTTTAAAACGGACAATATCTGAATGCGATTGGCCGGTCAAATCATTCTCCATGTTCAATCCTTTCATAGTTACCGTAGATAACACATCGTTGTGCGTATCAACTACGATGGCATTGCTGTGAATTTTACTATATGATTGAGCAATGAGGCCTGCCGGAAACAACAACAGGCCAAACAACAACAGTCGATTGAACATGCGATAAATTAATTTAGATGATTTGTGGATGTTAATGTAAGGTATTTTAAACAGAAGAAAAGTGCAGAATAAGGGTTTTTGCCTAGTACAGCCTGTTTACAGGCATCCTGCCGCCAGCATTATTTGCTGCCAGTATAACCATCATAACAATCTCCGTTCTATTAGCAGGGTCTGGCATACGCAACAGCAGGCAATTACGTTAATAAGGTTGCCGGCGGTTTGCCGGTTGGTTACCGGCCCCTCATATCACTAAACATCCAATACTATGAAAAGAATTTTTTCTTTTCTTCTTTTGATTTCCTGTTATGCCGCGCAGGCACAAATCGCTGAAAAGATTGGTTATTATTACCAGGGTAAGAAGTTGTCGTTTCCTGTAAACAGCAGCCGGGTAATTATCCAGTTAAAAACGGTACAGTCATCCAATACCCGCCGCCTGCAACTGGCTGCTCTTTTGAAAGTGGCCGATACGGCGGTTAAGCCAATGGCTGATGCCCGGATGGTAACGGTAACTTTAAGCACCCGCACCAGTATCGCCAGCCTGAAAACGCTCGAAGCTTCGCTGAGCAGCCAGGGATATGCAGATTTTGTACACCCCTGTTTTACCAGCGGATCGGGCAAAGACATGGGTTATGGCGATGCAGTGGTGGTAAAACTAAAAACCAGTACCAGTTCCGCGCAATGGAACGGTCTCTTGCAAAAAACGCATTGCAGCATTACCAAAAAATACCCATTTGCAGATAATATCTATGTATTAAGTACTGGCGCGGTAAACGGTTACGATGCCATTGCGGTCTCCAATCTTTTTTTTGAAACAGGTTTATTTGAATATGCAGAGCCGGACTGCACTTTGCTGGAGGGCCTTTTTTTCAGCGATCCCAATGACCCCCTGTACAGCTACCAGTGGAGCCATAAAAATACGGGCACTCCGGCACAGTACAACGGTACACCGGGAGCAGATATGAGTGTACAGCAGGCATGGGGCATCAGCACTGGTGCCGGTATCACCGTGGCGGTTATAGATGAGGGTGTTGATACCGGTCATGCCGATTTAAAGGCAAACCTTTTGCAGGGATACGATTGTTTGTCCGGCACTGCCAATCCCGGGGATGGAAGGCCATTGGGATCAGGCCGCGCGCACGGAACAAATTGTACCGGTATCATTGCCGCTGTTGCCAATAACAATATCGGCATTGCAGGGGTGGCACCAGACAGTAAAATCATCCCCATTAATTTAGCTGCCGCCAATGGCAATTTTACCACCGAGTCAAATATTGCAGCCGGTTTTGATTATGCCTGGCAGCATGGCGCCGATGTGATCAGCAATTCATGGGGTGGGGGATCACCCAGTAATCTTATAGACGATGCTATCAGCAGGGCGGTTACCCTGGGTCGTGGCGGAAAAGGATCGGTGGTGCTGTTTGCCAGTGGTAACAACAATGCCGGCATCGGTTATCCTGCATCCAACCCTTCGGTTCTCAGTGTAGGGGGCGTAAACATGTGTGGCCAGCGTAAATCACCCTATTCATGCGATGGAGAAAACTGGGGCGCCTGTTACGGCACCGGCCTGGATGTGGTAGCACCCTGTGTAAAAATTGTGAGCACGGATATCAGCGGGTCCGGCGGCTATAATACAGCGGCCGGGGCGGCGGGTGATTATTTTTTTACGTTTAACGGAACTTCTTCCGCTACCCCAGCCGCCGCCGGCGTGGTGGCATTGATTTTGTCTGCCAATAACAGTCTAACGGCTACGCAGGTACGCAGTGTATTGGAAAATACCTGCGATAAACTGCCGGGTTACAGTTATAGCCAGGTGGCCGGCCAACCCAATGGAACCTGGAACACCGAAACCGGTCATGGCCGGGTAAATGCGTTTCAGGCGGTACAGGTGGCCCAGACCGGCCAGTTTTGTAACGTGCAGGTGCAGGCCAATGGCCCGGTTCGTTTTTGTGCGGGTGGAAACGTTGTGCTGTCCATCCTGGACCCTATTGCAGGAACCAGCTATCAATGGCGTGCAGATGGCAGCAATATTGCCACCGGTTTAACTGTTACGGCCGGTAGCAGCGGCAGTTACGATGTAGTGGCCACGGCTGCCAACGGCTGTGTTGCCCTGTCGGCCCCTGTTGCCGTTACGGTGCTGAACAACACCCCCACACTGAACGCCAGTGCAGGGATAGATACTTTTATCTGCGCAGGCAGCGCCGTTAAACTGGGCGGCAACCCCGTGGCAATGGATGGAGCGCCTGCATTGCCCGACAAAAGGGTTTTTGGTATGGATTGGCAAAGCAATTCATTTATACGGTTCAGCCTGGCCGACCCCCTGCATTACGATACGATTGCCCATAATATGGTAAGCGATGATGATTTTGCGGCCGGTAATTTCTTTAGCGGTGGTGATTTTACGCCTTACGGATACTATGCCATTACGCAGGGCACGCATAAGCTGGTGCAAATAGATACGGCAACCGGCGCGCAGCAACTGGTTGGCCTGTCGCAGCCACTTGCCGGGTACGAATGGTCTGGCCTGGCCTGGGACCCTGCTACCAAAAACTTATACGGCATTGCTTCAGCCGCTTCCGGCAGCAGTTTGTGCATCATTGATCCGTTTTCCGCAGCAGTTACGCCTGTGGCGCTGGTGCCGGTGGGCCTTACGGAATGGATTGCCATCAGCAATAACGGAGATATGTACACGATGTCTGACAACAATTATATTTACACGGTTAATAAGCTTACGGGTGCAGCGGCACCACTGCCCAATTGGGTAGGTACCAATGTGCTTTATCAGCAAGACGCCGATTTTGACCCGGTTACCAACAGCCTGTACCTGACCACCATTCTGCTGGCGCAGAACTATGCCAGTGATCTCAGGCTGGCCAATGCTACTACCGGCATCTGCACCATCATTGGCTCGCTGGGGGGATTGTCTGAGATAGATGCTACCGGTATTGCCGGACCGGCCTACCAGTTTAACTGGTCGCCTGCCGCAGGTCTTAGCAGCACCACCGTTGCTGTGCCGGTGGCAACACCTGCCAGTACAACCACTTACCAGCTGAACGTAACCGATATGTGCGGCAATACGGCCAGCAGCCAGGTTACCATACATGTAAATACGCCACCGCCGGTAACCATTACCGCTGCAACAGACAGTATTCATGCCGCAGAAACCATCGCGTTGCATGCTACTGCCAACAGCGGTTATGCCTATCAGTGGTACCTGAACGGCGATCCCATTAACGGCGCAACAGACAGCCTGTATATGGCCGGCCAGGGTGGTATATACCGGGTTAAAGCGATTACAACCACCTGCGATAGCCTGTCTATACCTTTTACATTGAATATTAACAACGCCTTACCGGTAAAATGGCTGGCGGTAACAGCGAAACCGGCAGGCAGCCAGGTACAGGTAAACTGGAAAATAACCAATGAAGTGAATGTGACGGGATACGAAGTGGAAAGATCGGCAGAAGGTATTTCGTTTACTTCGGTAGCTACCCTGCCCGCCAGCAGCGCCCGGGTAATAGAAAAACAATACCAGGCAACAGATGCACTGCCGCTGAGGGGGAAGAATTATTACCGCATCCGGCAAACGGATGCAGACGGAAAATACAGTTACAGCAAAACGGTATTGGTAAATAGGATTGAAACCGGTGGCTTTGTATTATGGCCCAACCCGGCAACAGAAACCGTAACGGTGCAAAACCGACAAATCATGAACCGCCTTCAATGCTATAACAGCAACGGGCAGTTGATGTTAGATGTACAACCGGCTGCCAGCCAGTACAGCATACCTGTGCAGCCATGGGCGGCAGGTGTATACCAGGTAAAAATTACCAGCGGCGGGCAGGTGCTGCACACAAAATTTGTAAAAAATTAATAATTAATAGGCAGGCATCACTAACCGGGTATCGCAGCGAATGCCTGTGCGATGATACGAATGCGGTTGAATACATCCGGCTTTTTATAAGGCGCTTCGCTGCGGCCTTACCCCTCATCCTTACCGCCCTTGTCTCCTACAAACCATTGCTCCTTGTTCTTAAACAGCACATTGAAGGTGGTCAGCGAGCCATAAATGCGGGTAATGTATTGCTGCAGGTTTACTTTGTCTTCATCGCCCAGTATCTTATGGGCATTGATTTGCTGTTCCAGTACCCTTAACCGGTCGCGGAGCATTACTATCTTATGGAAAAAAACATCGATGGGGATTTCTTTCGGTTTTTGTGTTTTATCCGCCGGCTGCAGCAGCATCATCCCGTTCAGCCATTTGTCGCCCAGGGGCACCAGTTCGGTGGTATCGCTCCATTGCCGTAAAATCTTCAGCAAAGATTTTTCCACGGCAGAACTGGTTTCTACTTCCAGGGTCAGGTTCTCCGGTATTATCTCCTCCAGTTTGGGATCTGTTTTGTCGATTTCTTTTGTGCCATGGTTAATAAATGAAATGAGATAGACAGCATACTTAACGCCGATGATGACGCCAGGGCCAAATTGTGTATGCTGCAGGCGGGTGCCGATACCAAGTGTGAGCTGATTGTCTTCCATAAGAAAAGTATTAATGCATGTAAAATGATATGGCGGTTAGGCCGGTTTGTCTCTGCAATGAGCCATCAAAAAACCATCCGTCTTGTATTATTTGTTGATGGCCTGGTAAACGAGTGCCTTGAATTTATCATTCAGTTCTCCATGGTAATTCGGGTAAATATTTACAAAAATCTGCGCCACTATTTTCTCTTTGGGATCTATCCAGTAAGAAGAACTGAACATGCCGCCCCAGTCGAAGCTGCCGGGCGATACCGGCGTAAAGGCGCTGCTTTCTTCCGTAATGATTTCAAAACCCAGCCCGAATTTATTGCCATGGCTCAGCGTTAAACCGCCAATCTGGTTGGAGGTCATCATGCGGATGGTGCTTTTAGCAAGAAACCTTTTGCCGCCTGCCTCGCCTTCATTCAAAAGCATCTGCATAAAAAGCGCATAGTCCCAGGCGGTAGAGGAAAGTCCTCCCCCGCCGGAAAAATACGTACCAGCCGTATTGGGATAGTCGCGGTTAAAATCGCCATTGATGCTGATATGGTCGGGCATTTTAAGGGCCAGGCCGGCTGTATCATTCATATACAGGGTAGCCAGGCGGCTGTATTTTTCTTTGGGCAGGTAAAAATAGGTATCGTGCATACCGAGTGGTTCAAAAATGCGGGTACGAAAGAATTTGTCCAGCGGCATGCCGGAGATTACTTCCACCAGGTAGCCCAGCAGGTCGGTGTTCAGGCCATAGGTCCATTTTTCACCCGGCTGGTGAAACAGGGGCAGGCTGCCCAGCAGTTTCATTTTATCTGCCAGCAATACATTGCGCATGCCGATGCCCGCCACGATGCCTGCTTTGGCATAGATGGCATTCATAGGCTTACTGCCTATCTGCGCATAACCGATACCGGAAGTATGGGTGAGCAGGTCGCGGATGGTGATGTCGCGTTTGGCCGGTACCGTGGTATAGCTGCTGTCTGACTCGTTAAATTTATCCAGCACCTGTTGTTTCCTGAATTCGGGTATGTATTTGCTTACGGGTTCATCGAACAGCAGTTTGCCTTCTTCATACAACAGCATAACGGCAACGCTGGTGATGGCTTTTGTCTGGGAGGCAATCCTGAAAATTTCACCCGCCTGCATGGGTGTTTTCTTGTCTGCATCATCGTATCCCGTGGCTTTGTAATAGGCCAGTTTATTATTCCGGTAAACAATGGCCACGGCGCCATTCAGCCAGTGTTTATCTACATATTCCTGTATGGTTTTGTCTATGCGTGCCAGTCTTTCTGCCGACATGCCCCCTGCAGCCGGTTCCGGCAGCGCTTGTTTTTGTGCAAAAACGAAAGAAACAAAAAAGGCAGCGCTGGCCAGCGCAATGAATCGTTTTTTCATATTGACTACTGTTAAATGGATGAATGGGACTGTTAATCATTCCGGGCTGCTGACGGGCACCACTACCGGTTGGTGTTTTTTCAGGTAATGCCTGCTCACCATTTTCATTACCAGGGGTATTAATATTGGAACGTATACAGCCGCCAGCACATGAATAAAATAAGCCACGGGTAACATGCAGAAAAAAACCGTGGGCACCACCAGTGCCCTTGCCTTCGCCAGCCGGATGGTGAGCATATCTGTATCGGGTGCAATGAGCCGGTGTTTCGGGTTGGCCACATAGCGCCACAGCACATAATTGAAAATGCCGGCGCCGCAAAGGTTCAGCACATAGAAAGTCATAGGTACTTTTAGCTGTTTCGTCATCATATCAGGTCCTGAATATTCGCTGTAAAAGCCGGTGGCAAAGGGCATCAGTACAATAAAAAAAAGAAAGAAAAGGTTGAGCCATAAAAGCCTTCTGTTGTACTCCATTACAAAACCAAAAATGCGGTGGTGCACGGTCCAGTACATACCGATCAATAAAAAGCTGACCAGGAAGCCAAGAAATTTAGGGATCAGATCTTTTAATGCATTCAGCAGTGCTTTGTCCGAAACATTTTCGTGAAAATCGGGGATCTTGATCTCAATGACCAGCAGGGTGATGGCGATGGCAAATACGGCATCGCTGAAAAAGATGACCCTTTCCAGTTGTAATTCTTTCTTTAGCTCATTGTGTAACTGTGTTTGCATACCTGGATCGTAAAAAAGGGAAATTACTTCCTTTTCTCTTTATTCACTCAGCCTACCTTCAGAAACCTTTTTTCCGGTGTTCGTATTCCTGCCAGGCCAGTTTGATGTATTCGTCAAACTCGTAGTCGGTAGAGTTGCTGGTAAATTCTAAAGAGGGGCGGTATTTTTTCATGAAGTCTTCCTGCTCTTCACCGGTTAACTGGGTAATTCTTCTTACCAATGCCTTGGTAAAGCGGTGATCAATGAATTTATCCTGTTCTTCCTGTATCAGGCGTTGCTGGAAATGCGCCATGCGGCGGTTTCTCCGGAAATTGAACATATTGATAAACGCATCCAGGTCGAGCCCTACCCCAAAGGCAGAAGAGGGCGGGTCAGACAGCGCGAAACCAGGCTTATGGAAATCGAAAGCCTTGGCATAATCGAGCCGGTTCTGGATGGAATCGCGTTTATAATTGCGGGGGGTGATTTTCACTTCTTTCAATTCCGTAATGGGTACATGCAGGGAAATATCGAACCCATTGAACTTGTTGATGGCCGATACCGCAAATTTGGGCGTTGGTTTATTGAGGTAAGAAAACCAGATGGAATCCGTTTCATTTACCAGTATCACATAATTGCCCAGAGAATCGGTAACGGTACCGGTGCCGGAAGTACTCAGCACGCTTACAGAAGACAGCGGCTGGGTGCGGCTCATATCGTATACCCGGCCTTTTATGATCAGCTGGGCGGTTGCCTGCTGGCAACAACAGCACAAGACCATCAACGTAAAAAAAAGCGGGGTATATTTCCGGGTAAAGGTCAAATCAATTTTTTGGGTGTGATATTAAGATAACTTAAGCAACAATTGCTGAAGGCGCCTGCTTTTAACTATGATTTTACAGTTTGAACCGTTTTTTCGATAATGGCCGGATAGTTTTCATGCTCAAGCAGGTGGATCTTCATGGCCAGGCTGGCTGCCGTTTCGTTTTCTGCTACCGGGCAGCGGGCCTGGAAAATGATATTGCCATGATCATACCATTCATCTACGTAATGTATGGTAATGCCGCTTTCTGTTTCTCCGGCTGCAATAACAGCCTCGTGCACAAAATGACCGTACATGCCCTTGCCGCCATATTTGGGCAGCAGGGCGGGGTGAATATTAATAATCCGGTGGGGGAAAGCCGTTACCAGCAGGCCCGGTATTTTCCAAAGAAAGCCGGCCAGTACAATAAATTCGATCTGGCGCGCTTTCAGTTCCGGGGCATAGGCATCGCCCAGCGAAAACCGCTCTTTCTGCAGCAGCAACACCGGTATGCCGGCGTCAGCCGCTACCTGCAACACGCCGGCACCGGCCCGGTTGCAGACCACCAGTGCAACCTTTACCTGCCTGTTCGACCGGAAATGTTCGATGATCTTTTGTGCATTGCTGCCGGCACCCGATGCAAAAACAGCTATTTGTAACATGGGTCAAAACTAGTGCAAAAGAATATCGGATGTTGGGATGGAGTTATTACTATTGTCTGGTTGAACTTTTAGTGCACCGGCCTCGTGCCGGCCAGGCGCTCGCAGCCTTTCGATGCTGCGTTTGCTTTGTGGAAATAACTCAGCATTATCAAGTGTTTCAGCCGGCACATTATTCAGCTGTAGAATAAAGCTTACGCAAACCGAAGGTTCAGCAACGCCGGTAAAAAATAATATTCTTTCCTGTTAAGCCGGAGCTGCAGGAACGCCCGTAAAATATAAATCTTTGTTGCTAAAAGCGAGGCATCTCAAAGGC
>CAXTMV010000004.1:0-32186 GCA_964245425.1 uncultured Flavihumibacter sp.
ATAAAATTGCAGAGAAACTGGGCAATCCCTTTGCCATTGTTGCCATGCCGGATGGCAGGCTGATGGTGACCATTAAATCGGGTTATATGGAAATACACGATAAGAATGGTGCATTGGTAAAAAAGATCACTGGCTTTCCGGAAGTAGCCTATGCGGGGCAGGGTGGCTTGCTGGACGTAGCCTTCGATCCGAAATTTGCCAGCAATAAAATGATCTACTGGAGTTTTTCGCAAAGCGTTCCGCCGGGTAATCTCACCGCAGTGGCCAAAGGAAAACTCAATGAGGTGGCAGGTAAGGTTGAAAACCCGGTGGTGATCTTCCAGGCAACACCCGCCCTGAACAGTAATTTGCATTTCGGATCCCGGCTGGTCTTTGATAAAAACGGTTATCTTTTTGTAAGTGCCGGTGAACGTTCCATTCTGGAAGGACGCGCGCAGGCACAAAAGCTGGAGGCCGGCCTGGGCAAGGTCTTTAGGATTACCACCGATGGCAAGCCCGCCCCTGGAAATCCTTTTATAAAAACACCTGCTGCAAAGCCGGAAATCTATAGCTATGGCCACCGTAATCCGCAGGGGCTGGATATCAACCCGCTTACCGGCGAATTATGGGAAGCGGAATTTGGACCGAGGGGCGGTGATGAGGTAAACATTATTCGCGCCGGTAACGATTATGGCTGGCCCATCATTACCTATGGCATTGAATACAGTGGTGAAAAGATCGGTGACTCCATTCAACGAAAGCCAGGCTTGCAACAACCCGCGTATTATTGGGACCCGGTGGTATCGCCCAGCGGTATTTGTTTTTACAAAGGAGATGCCATACCCGAATGGAAAGGTAATCTCTTTCTTGCCTGCCTGAGCGGTTTACATGTTGACAGGCTGGCGATCAAAAACAATAAAGTAGTAGGGGAGGAAAGATTATTGACCGATAAAAATGAACGCTTCCGCGATGTGACCTATTCCAATAATATGATCTACGCTATTTCAGAAACGGGCAATATTTACCGGATTAGTAAAAATTAATAACCTGCTTTTCCAGCCGGATAACGGATACCTGTTATGCATTAGCTGACCGCGGATTTTTTTATTTTAATGATGACCATTTTGGAAGCAGGTGTATTACTTTTCTCTGCTACGGTGCTGATGGGTACCAATACATTTGTTTCGGGGTAATAGGTAACGGTGCAGCGCGCGGGTATGTTATAGGGCACAATGATAAATAACCTGGCCACCCTTTCAATACCATCTGTATAATTAAAAAGATCCACTTTTTCGCCGGCGCTGAAGCCAGCCTCTTTAATGTCCTGCGGGTTCATAAAAACAACCCTTCGCTCATTGTGAATGCCCCGGTACCGGTCGTCCATGCCATAGATGGTGGTGTTAAACTGGTCGTGGCTGCGCACCGTTGCCATGCGGTAGTCATCCGCTTCCAGCAGGTGCTGCGGAAGATGGGTAATGCTGAAGGGTATCTTGCCAAATAGTTCATTGCTGTACTTGCCATCCCGGGCGTTATTGGGAAGATAAAATCCACCTGGTTGCCGCACCCGTTGATTGTAACGCTCAAAACCGGGGATGAACTGTTCAATCAAATCGCGGACGGCATCGTAACTCTCTGCAAAGCCATCCCAGTTGATGGTTGTTTTTTTGCCCAGCGTGGCTTTTGCAATGGCACATATAATATTGTTTTCACTGCGCAATCCATCTGCCACGGGTTTCAATATTCCTTTCGACATTTGCACAATCCCCATTGAATTTTCGCAGCTGATAAATTGGTCCTCACCATTTATAGTATCCCTGTCGCTCCGCGCCAGCGTGGGTAATATAATTGCTTCCTGCCCATGTACCAGGTGGGTGCGGTTTAACTTGGTAGATACACTAACCGTCATGTCCAATTTGCGCATAGCCGCCGCCGTGTAGTTGGTGTCCGGCGTAGCCGATAAGAAATTGCCGCCCATCGAAAAAAATACTTTCACTTTGCCCGCATGGATGGCTTTGATGCAATTTACCACATCAACGCCGTGTTGCCGCGGCGGTTCAAAGCCAAATACGATCTTCAATTTATCGAGGTACCAGGCCGGCGGTTTTTCCCAAATCATCATGGTACGGTTGCCCTGCACATTGCTATGCCCGCGTACCGGGCAAAGGCCGGCCCCGGGTTTGCCCAGGCTGCCTTTGAGCAGCGTCAGGTTTACCATTTCTTTTATCGTATCTACGCCGTTCTTATGTTGTGTAACTCCCATGGCCCAGCAGAACATAATCTTGCTGGTATCTTTCATCATGGCGGCAGCTGCTTCCAGCTCAGCAACAGATACCCCGGCCGATACAGACAGTTCTTCCAGTGTACACTGATCCTGGTGTTTTTGTAATCCATCAAACCCAATGGTATGTTCTTTGATAAAATCCTGATCGAATACGGTACCCGGGTTGGCTGCTTCCGCTGCAAATAATATTTTTTCGATGGCTTTTAAGACCGCGATATCTCCATTGATTTTTATCTGCAAGAAAAGATCGGTCAGCGGTGTGGTGGTTTTATTGAACAGGCTGCCTACAATGCCTTTTACCTGCTGTGGGTTATTAAATCCTACCAGGCCAGCCTCCCGTAAAGGATTAACCGAAATAATCCGGGCGCCCCGGGCTTTTGCTTTTTGTAAAGAGTCCAGCATTCTTGGCATATTGGTACCAGGGTTGATGCCCATTAGTATGATCAGGTCTGTTTCGGAGAAATCTTCCAGTGTAATGGTACCCTTACCCACACCGATGGTTTCAGACAGGGCTGTGCCGCTGGATTCATGGCACATATTGGAGCAATCCGGCATATTATTGGTGCCGAATGCACGTACAAAAAGCTGGTACATAAAAGAGGCTTCGTTACTCAGGCGGCCGGAAGTATAGAAAGCCGCTTCATCGGGCGAATCCAGTTTATGCAGGGCAGCTGCGATCTTGTTGAACGCATCTTCCCAACTGATGGGTTGATAATGGGTACCGTTTTTCGGCAGGTAAACAGGAATGGTGAGCCGCCCCTTTTTTCCTATTTCCATATCCGTTAGTTTGGACAAATCGTTTACAGCATTCGCCGCAAAGAAGTCAGCCCCTAATTTTTTCAGGGTGGCTTCTTCTGCCAGTGCTTTGGCGCCGTTTTCGCAATAAGCGGCTACAAAAGAACGGTCGCCGTCTTCGTCGGGCCAGGCGCAGCTGGAGCAATCGAAGCCATCTTTCTGGTTCATTTTGAACAAGGCTTTCAGGCCCCGGCTTGCGCCGGTTTCCTGGAAGACATCGCTGAAAGCGGCCATTACACCCGGCACACCGGCTGCCCATTTTTTTGGCTCGGATATGCTGGCATCCGACAATTTTGCCGGGTTCTCTGCCGAAGGCTGCTCCTGATCAGTTGTGCCCATATAATTCTTTTACCAGTGGGTTGGGATAGTTGTCGCTTTGATCTTCGTTTACCTTTTCCATGCAGGTAAAATCCTTTTCTACCAGCAGGAATAATTGTTCACCCGTTGCGGGCAAATCAACTACTGCCTCAAATCCAATGCGGTCAGACAGGTGCCAGCCGGCCGACAAGGCAGCAGGTAAAAAAATGCTGATGCAATTGTTTTCAAAGGCAGCCGATAGCTGGTGGTTGCCGGTAGCAACCAACGCGTATTGCAGCGAAGACAGACCAAAATTTACCTGGTCGGTTATTCTGCCGGTATGGGTAAATTTTTCTACTTCTGAGCGGGTAAGCCTGAACCGCAAGGCGTTTCCTTTAATACGAATTTTCATGAATGGCTGTTTGAATGCGTTGATATCCTGAATAAATATTAAACCGGTTATTCCGTAAAAACCCAATAAGGGTGATGCCAAAATCGGATGCCAGGGAAACCGCCAGGCTGGAAGGTGCGCCCACAGCGGCTACTACATGTATACCCGCCATGGCTGCTTTTTGAATGAGCTCAAAGCTGGCGCGCCCGCTCAGCAACAGAATGCAACCCCGCAGGTGGATTGATGGCGCAGATAAAGCAGCGCCAATTAATTTATCCAGCGCATTGTGCCTGCCCACATCTTCGCGCAGCAGTAATAAATCGCCGTCTGTACTGAACAGGGCAGCCGCATGCAGGCCGCCGGTAGCAGCAAAAGTTTTTTGCTGCTGTGCCAGTTGTGCTGGCAGACCCGTTAACAGCGCAACCGTAACAGGACCGCCCTGCCAATGAGGTGCCGCAACGGAGCGAACGGTATGAATGGCATGGATGGAAGCTTTTCCGCACACGCCACAACTGGAGCTGGTATAGAAATTTCGGTCGGACTGTGAAAGGTTTGGCTGAATATTTTGTTGTAGCCTTACCTGTATGCTGTTTTCCTTGTTTTCTGAACAGGGTTTTCCATTGTATTCGATGCCACTGATGGCGTCAATGCTCGTAATGATGCCTTCCGTGAAAAGAAAACCTGCAGCGAGATCCGCATCGTCCCCGGGGGTACGCATGGTAACCGCCAGGTTTTTAACCTGTAGGCCGTTTGCTGACTGGTAGGCCAGCTTTATTTCCAGCGGTTCTTCTACCGCCAGCCTGTCGATGGCTTGTTCCTCCTGGTCTCCGAAGATTTTAACCACCACCGACTCAACAGACTGTTTCATATAGAAGTAAATCAATAGGTAAATAACAATAAATTTATATAAAAAACCGTGCCGGGAGCATTTAAATTAAATGCTGCTGCACAGTAGTTGATGGTTTGAACAGGCAAGTTCTTTACATTACACGCAGGTATACAAATGGTTCAAATAATAGGATGGCAAAAGTGAATTCCTTAAAATGATGGATATGATTGCGATGGTTTTATGTGGCGGACAAAGCACCAGAATGGGGACCGACAAGGGGCTGATTATGGTACAGTCAATGACCTGGGCGCAGGCTGCAGCAGAAAAAATGGCGCGCCTGGGGTTGCCCGTTGTTTTGTCTGTTAACGAAGACCAGTTTCAATATTACCAGGCTATTTTTTCCGCTGATAAATTGGTAAAAGACGATGGCTCAATAGGGGTAAAGGGCCCACTGGGCGGCCTGTTAACGGTGCATCAGCAAAACCCGGGGGAAGATTTATTTGTATTGGCCTGTGATATGCCGCTGATGGATACCGGGATACTGACATTACTAATGGAGCTGTACGAAAAGAAGCCGTCAGCGGCTCATGTTTTTATGAATGATAATGCCTATGAACCCCTTTGCGGCATTTATTCAGCAAAAGCGCTGGAGTTTATCTTGCAATTGCAGCAAACAGGCCGATTGAGCAGGTACAGCATGAAATATATACTGGAGATAATAAAGGCAGCCACTTATCCGCTGTCGGAGGAGCAAAAAAAATGTTTCCGTAATTTTAACACACCGGAAGAATTAGGCTATTTGTAAAACCGGTCCATTATTTTCTTATTCATAATAGAAGGCCAGTATGTTTGAAGCGTTGGTCAGTTCAATGCGGTGATCGCCCCGGCGATACGAAAAATTACAATACAGATGAAATCAACCAATGCGATGCCGTTTTTTTGGGCGGTGCCAAGTAGTCTGCACAAGGCTCAGCAAACAGTGCCTGGCGGATAAGGCAATGTGAAAAATAATTTCTTGTATATTTCCAGGATCAGTCTATATTTGAATCCCTCTTTGATTTTTAGCCCTTCTTCAGTTGATACCTTATGATCCCTGCGCGTTCCTGGTAGTAGCAAACAATATCCTTTCAAAACACGCCTGACTTCCCGTTGAAGACATTTTACTGGCGCTGATAAGCAGACCCGGCCTTGGCTCAAGGAACCGGAACAATAGCATCATGCTCACACAAAAAATCTAGTATAAAGGAGGCAGCAGAAAATCCTTTGTAAAAAGAGTATGCACCCGGAAGCCGAAAAGGGGAAAGAGTAGGCATATACACTAATACCTGAAAAAATGGACAAGGTCTTAAACACCAAACTCAATTTGGGGAAATTAAATGCAAACCAGTTATCTGAAGAACTGGCTAAATCAAAAGCAGATCCCGTTAAATCGGCCATTCTCCAAAGCACGCTCAACCAGGTTAACCTGCACAAGGGCGACGCTTCATTTTCATTCGATCTCAGTTTCGACCTGTCTTGGGGTAAAGGAGCCCTGAGACAATAATTGAAATATTGCATCAAAGCCATTTAACCGGGATGAATGCACTAGTTCATTCATCCCGGTTCCTGAAATATGTTTAAATCTGCCATCATAAAACTGACCGCCTTCTGTAATTTGAATTGCAGCTATTGCTATATGTTCAATTCGAATGATACTACCTATAAGGAAGTGCCTAAAGCCATGCACGTCGATACAGCAAAAAAAATCGTTGATGAAGTGTATGATTATATGTCGCACAATAATATGCGGTTGTTTACCCTCATTCTCCATGGCGGGGAACCTTTTCTCTGGGACCTGCAGCATTTTATTTTCCTGCTCGATTATGTTGCAAACAAAAATAATAGCACAGGACGACTGATAAATATCGTTATCCAGACCAATGGGTATAAAATAAATAAGGGATTGGTGAGCCTGCTGAAACAGCACCAGGTTCCACTCGGGATCAGCATCGACGGCCCCAGGGAAATACATGACCGGTTCCGTGTGACCCATAATAACCGACCGACTTACAATACCATTCTTCAAAATTTACAGCAGCTTATTGAAGATGGGTACGATCGGGATTTAATTGGCCTGCTGTCTGTCGTTAATCCTGTTATTCCTGCTGCTGAATACTTCAATTGGGTCAAGACCCTGCCGGTAAACCGGGTAAATGTCTTATGGCCCATCGAATTTAACTATAACAATACGCCCTGGGATCATTACCAGCTGACCCGTCAGCAATATGCCAAGGAACCGCTGTACGGAAAATGGTTTGCCGATCTTTTTACCCTTTGGTTCAGGGAAGATAACCCGGATATTTTCATCAAGTCTTTTTATGAGCTGCTGGCCCTCAAACTCGGCGGAAAGCGCCACAGCGATTCATTGGTAAACGATGAACTGGCCATGTTCGTAGTTGATACAAACGGTCATATTGAGTACCACGATTATTTTCGCGCTTTCAAGGATAAATCGATCAAAACCGGGTATTCCATTTTCACGCACAGCATAACAGATATGGAAAAAGATCCGGTCTTTGATAAATGCAGCAGGTTAAAGGAGCAATTGCCGCCTGTTTGCAAAGGCTGCGACCAGGTAAATATCTGTGGCGGCGGGTTTTTGTCGGGCCGAATGCAAAATGATATCCAGGATTTTTCCATCAATCGCTCTATCCTTTGTCATGATCAGAAATATTTCTTCGACGCCGTTGAATCCGTTATAGCACCCGCCATGGCTGACCTGGAATATTAAACGTTGTGCAAGCCGGTACATTTTTTCTCTTCATCAGGATGTTTCCACAGCCTGGTTAATGCGCTTGAAGCAGAAAACGGAAAGAGAGTCGATCTGGTTACTGCCTGGAACCGGCAACAGGCGCCTGTTTTTGTACAGTGGTGCCGGCGGGATAAAAAGAATGGTTGCTCCTGCTAACACCAATGCTGCCGGAGATGGAAAAAGTTTTTGCATCATTCACATACATCAGTCCTGCCTGTATACCCGGGTAGATACCCCAGCCATGGTTGCCGAACCCGGAATTGAGCATATAACTTTTAGACGGATCGGCGTTGCTGAAAGAGCGGTTAAAGTTGAAATAGACAGGCGTGAGGCCTGCGCCGGCAAAAGCATACAGGTTATTATTTAACCGGCGGTTGATTTGTACACCCATCTGCCCGGGTAAAAAGACGGCGCTTCCCCTGTTAAAAAAACCAATACCCGCACCAATGCCGGCATAGCTGCTCACAAACCATTTCTGTTCCGGCCGGTTGCTGTCATTCAGCAGCTGGGAATGGTTAAAAGCGCTGTTCTGTAGCGCATTCATGCCGCTGACAGGCAAACCTGTTTGTGCCTGCGTAGCAAAACAAGAACAGAAAACAACCAGGTAGATGATGCTGCGCATAGCGTTTTGTTTACGAACATAAAAGTAAAGATTTTGGCGCGGGCGCGCAGATTTTTTTCGTTAAAAGATCGCAGGAACGGGATGCCTACTTTGCCGGAAAAGGGTAGGGCCTAAACCGGTTCCAGATCAGGCCGCTCATACCAATTAGGATAAAGACCGCCGAAATATATTGCGCCTGCGAGAGGCAGATGGTATAGAGGCAATGGCGCGGGTTTACTTTGATAAACTCCACCAGGAACAAAAGACCTATCCGCTGGCAGCCGGGAAGAGCAGTTTTAAGTTGTAAGTAATGCGTTAGGCGTCTTTGTCGCGCCCAGGAATGTTGGCGTAAAATAACAGGAATAACGGGTGATTTTTTCATATTGAAAGGGCGAAATCTTAAGGCTGACCAGTCTTTACGGCAGGTCTTCTGCTCTTCACCATAGCCAGAATAAGGATGGCCAGCACAGCTATTGAGAGGCCTGCCAGGAACCATGGGTGCCAGCGGTGGTTATTCTGATCAAAAGATATGGGTGCGTTGTCGCCAACAATAATAAACCCGGCCCAGTAATATGGATGTGTTTTTGATCCGGTTTCTGTTTTAACGTATTCCTGCTGGGCGTTGCGTAAAGCCGTGGATTTATCCAATCCCTGCCGGAGGAAATGGTAAAACAGCGACATAATCCTTGTTGTACTCTCATCGTTTACAGACCACAGGCTCATCACAACAGACGGGCATCCGGCAATAAAAAAGGAGCGCCCCAGGCTTAACATGCCTTCGTTCTTATTCAGTTTACCGGTGGCTGTATTACAGGCACTCAGCACCGCCATGTCAGCATTCAGTCGCAGGGAATCGATCTGTATATCGCGTACCATGTATTTACCAGCCCGGTCCGGTTCAAATACCAGTACACATTCATGGCTGGGACCCCGATCAGAAAAAGCATGCGTAGCGATATGAAGAATTTTATACCTGTACGCATTTTGGATAAAATCGTCTGGATGGGTATGCTCATAGATATCACCGCTCCAGTTCTCTGCAATTTCTTTTACTTCTTTCCAGGTTCCGGGTAACGACTGCAAACCAGACCTGGCAGCATCAGGGCTGGGGCCGCGTTGGCTACCGGTATTGCTGGCAATTGATGTAAAATCAGCGGCAGAAAATCCGCCAAATAGTTTTTCGGATGTTGCCCGCTGCTGTGATTTTGCCAATTGCATGATACTGGCTGAAAGCACATACCTTACCGGCACCTTGTTGATGAGATAGTTTATTTGCTGCGGGTTTTCGCTGCAGTCAAGCATTTCAAAACTGATTTCAGACAGTTCGCGGTGTGGTACAATGATCAGTTCGCCACGTACGTCAATATCTCCCAACAGCCATTGGTACCATTTTTTCAGGGTCATGCTCAAAGTGGCCGAGTCTTTTGGGTTATTCCAGTTTCCTTTTACAACGCCTTTTTTCCGCACAAATGCCAGGTCATCCTGGAAATTTTCCGGAATGTTTTTCCGGATAAATTGCTGGGTGCCGTTTTGGTGAATGAACAGGTACAGGCCTTCATCGCCCTGGAAATAATTTACGATGGCGCCTTTATGCTGTGTGAATAAGGAATCATTATAATGTGCGAGGTTGGTCTGTTGTATTTTATTAAAGCCATATTTACTTTTTATTTCCCGCAAATTCTCCAGGTAGGATTTTCTGCGCTCCAGAAATCCAGCTTCGTTGGAGGCATTGCCCGTATCCCTGTAGAATTTCCACGCCGCATAAAAACTTGCTCTCAACGCTGTTTGCTTTTGCCGAACAGCGGCCGGCAGGGTTTTATTAAAGAACTGTTCCTGCAGCAGGTTATTCTTAAGCAGGGCCGACTTAGATGATTCAATGGCATCGAAGGCGTTTGCCAGCCGCAAGGGTTCGTCTATAAAACCCCGGGCGTTGTACAGGTTTTGCAACAGGTCTTCATAGATGCCGAATTCCTGTGCGCCCAATCCATCGTCAACACCTGCTTCAAACTGCCAGGCCCGGCCTCTCTGCAGGCCATCGGCCACTTTGTTCAATATTTTTATGCCTTTTGCAACATTCATTTTATTGTGTGTGGCAATTCCCATTTCCGCAAAACAATTGCCAGCCTGCTTGTATAGCAATAAATATTGATAAGGCACAATTTCCGGTATACTGTACGGGTCTGTACTCAATTGATTCAGCGATATGCCTGTTTCTGCAATGGCCGACTCAAATTCCTGTTCAGCTGCAGCCCACCGGCTGCTTTTAGCAAGAACAACAGCATATTGTGTATTCAGGGAAATATGCAGGCTTCTTGGTACCCCTTGTATATTTTTACAACTGGCCTTTGTCTGTGTGCACAAACTGAGTGCTTTTTCATAGTCGCCCATTTTCAGGTAAGCCTTGCTTCCAATAATGCAAAGTTGCATTAAGGCGACAGCAGATATAGGGTCAAGGTTTTTACGTTTCTGGCAATAGCTGAGCGCAGCTACTGTTTCCGTCAGTGATTGTTCTGTTCTTTTTGCTTTTAACAGCATATCGGCCTTGTAGGCCCGGTAGATGAGCCATTGAGGTCTTGTTTGGTCGTTATCAACCAGCGTAATGGCTTTCCTAAGCCTGTAAAGGCATGAATCTGGATTCTCTCCCATTTCAAACATGCTCCTGCTTATTGCCATCCAGGTGGGGGCATCGTAATAATGTTCTTCTCCAGCCCCGATAGAAAGCCCCTGCCGGCCGCAAATCAACGCATTTTCATAGTTATTGCTTTGCAGAAAGGATATCGCAAGAGAATTATATAGATTTTTTTTGATTTGAGATTGCTGGCTTCGCTGTTCAGCTGTTACCGGTTTGAATTTTTCAAGAAAATTGCGGGCAGAGTCCAGGTAAATTTGTTCCGTGGTCCAGTCGGTATCAATATAACCAAAACTTTGCGCCATCGTGTTATACATATCTGAAATTTCAAGCGCGTATTTGGTCTGATTCCGCTTATAGTAGTCAAGCAATTCAAGATAATACTGGTGTTCGAGGTCTTTTTTGCCAAGGTAACCGCATGTAAAGCCCAATGTTTTTTTTGCGTCTAAAGTTTCAGTGGCATTTTCGCCAAAATATTGCCTGCACAAGGCCAGTGCCTGCGATGATTCCGAATCTGCTACTGTGTAATGACCGCTCTCATAAGCAATCCTGCCCTGCATCAGGACAATTAGAGCATCCTGCTTTGTACCAGGCCTGGTTTTTTTGCTGAGTGCTGTGCAGGTAGCATCAATAGCTTGCAGGGAGTCAAGTTGCTCCTTGTCTATTGCCTGGCGAAACCGTAGGTAAAGGCTTGCTACCTCATCGCCCGATTGAGCCTGTATGGTCCGTAAAGGAATTAGGCAAATGACAAAGAGGGTCAGCAATAAGCTTTTGCTCAGGTTCATGACGGTTTCAGGTTTAGAATAAGATTTGTAGCCAATGTTTCAACAGGTACATGAACAGGCATCGTTTCTTTCCCATCCTTAAAAAAGCACTGGCCGGGTAAGCTGTTGCTGGCCGGCCATGTATCAGGGCAGGCGCTTCAGCACTTCTTTTGCCTTTTGGGTATTTGCTTTGGCTAAATATTCTTTTGCCGCTGCTGTATTTTTCTTTAACAGTTCTATGATGCCTAAATAATATTGTGCGTCCTGCTGGTAATCGCCAGCCTGGGCGGCGGCTTTCTCAAAATGGGCCTGGGCCTGGTCAGTTTGTGGCGTTGGTATTTTCAGACAACAAAGGCCATAATAGAATGCGGTTCTCGCATCCTGGCTGCTATCCGGGAGCGCCGATAGTTTTAAAAGCGCGGCAGGATAATCCTCTGTAGCAATATCGGCATACCAGCTGCTGTCTGCTTCCCCCCGCTCTGTAGCATTGCGGTCAACGTCTTTACTATTGGTATAGGGTTCCTTGAGCAGGACGGATGCAATAGAAACCGGGTCTCTTTTTTGGTTCAATGCGATAAAAATACCCAGGCCGGCCACTAACAGTACCGATGCGGCTACGGCAAACGGCTTCCATACGCGGATGAACCGGTTATCTTTTTTTTTATCAATCGGTTCCTTGTTCAATTTAGCGTCAACCGTTTCTGTCATTTCGTCCAGTATTTCTGCAGGGTCCCTGTCGGGGTACGTTTCCATCAGGTAAAGGATCCCTTCGTACTGCCCCATCAATTGCTCGTCTTCCTGCAGCAATGCGCGTATCCTGGCAGCATCTTCAGGCTTCGCCAGTCCGTGCGCATAGCTGATCAGCAGATCAATATTTACCGGTGTATTATTATTGCTCATTTCTAAAATTGGCCCGGACAAATCGCCGGATGTCGTAAATAATTTGTCTTATATAACCCTCCGACTTACCCAGGGTTTCAGCTACCGCCTCTATTTCATAGCCTTTGATAAAACGAAGCACATAAACTTTATAGGTAAGTTCCGGTGTATTTTTTTTGATTGCTTCTCCAATCGAATCAACATACATTTTGTTTTCAATACCAGGTGGTTTTGGACTTACGGGATCTACAGGGCCACCTGGCGGGCGATCTATACCCGGCACCATCAACTCAACAATTCTTGCATCCGGATTGCTTATGCGCTGCTGAATGCTAATCTGGTGCTTCAAAATTCCGTAAGTAAAAGCCTTCAGGTTTTCAACTTCTTCTATTTTTTCCTTGCTTTTCAGGCTAAGCTCCCACAAAGTGGTTTCCACTACTATGGTAGCCACTGTTATATTCCTTGTTTTCGCCAATGCATAGGCCAGGAGCCCTTGCTTGAATTCCTTATCCAAAATTAACAGATCACGCTCCTGCAGGGATGCCATACTATACTTTTTGGTCCCTTCTTTTAAATAGTACACCGGCCATTACATTTTGTTACCAAAAGAAAAAAAATCTTTTAGTAACAAAATCTTTGGCAGCACACACTAACTAAAAGAAGCAAATAATTTATCGCTGTCGGCCAATACAATTTTATATGTACAGGCGGCTTGAGCAGTCAAGGTATAAAATGTTTTCCTGATTTGACGTGCAGTAGCTTTTTTTATTTGCTGACCTGCATTTGCTGCCTAAAAATGAAAGTGTGCACTTTATGCGCGGCTGTTTTACTGATTGTGGATAAATTATTTTTCTTAAAGAGTAACAAGACATTTTTTTTCCAGAACACTATAATATAGTACGGCATCCCGCTACAAGCCTAATTCCAATATCTACAGAAACGCTTTCACAGCTAACCATCAATCCGGACCCCCGCATCCATATCAGGTATTGAATACATAACTGCTTATCGTTTTAAACGGATGGTATAAAGGGTCGCAATTACCTAACACTTAAATCATAATTATGAAATCAACAGCTTTTCTACTGGCTTTCTTTTTTGCCTCTTTTCTTTGCGCACATGCGCAGTATGATGCCAAGACAAGTGTTGCAAGCGTCGGTATCGGCGTCGGCAGTTCACTCGGCAGTTTTACCTACGGCAGTCAGAGTCCTGCAATGAGTCTCCAGTACGAGCACGGTATTCACCAGGCCGGCCCGGGCGTTATCAGCGGCGGTGTCTATCTCGGGTACAAGACCTATTCTTATACCTATGCCAATGATTATAAGGCAAAATGGGATTATGTAATAGTAGGGTTGAGGGGCGCCTACCATTATACCGGCTTTGATATACCCAAGCTGGATGTTTACGGAGGCATCATGATTTCTTATAATGCGCTTCATTATTCAGACAGCTATTATAATGGGGTATACAATTACGGCAGCAAGGCCGGCTTCAGTATTTATGCAGGCGGCAAGTATTTCTTCAGCAACCACCTGGGCGCTTTTGCCGAGCTGGGATATGGAGTGGCCTACCTCAATGTCGGCCTTAGTTTAAAATTTTAATTAACAACCAACATCATTCAACAATGAAAAAAATTATTGCAGCAGCAGCTGTGTGCCTATGCTTTTTCTCCGCCTGTAAAAAAAACACCGAAGGCAGCAGCAATTTATCAGCAGATATTACAAATTTTGTTCCGGCGGCGGTCATCGACTCCATGCGTGCCTGGGGATTGGCCGTTAATGAAGGCAAAACACCGCCTGTGATCACCGGCATTTATAATATTTCACCCAATATCTGTACCTACGACAATTCCGGCGCCAACGCTGTAAATGCCACTTTCAGCGATTACCATTTCAGGTTTCATGACCAGGATAATAACAAACTGACCATATCTGTGGATTATAAGGCGCTCAGTGTGCGCGATACCGCCACGGGTACCGGCTCATTCATATCAGGTGCCGGTGACAATTTTACCATTTTTGTTGATCAAAAAGGCGCTGCCGGAAATGTTACCTATGAAGCCATTCTTTTTTATTCCGGAACAAAAACGGCCGCCGGCATTCAGCATTTTCAGCTGGCCATTTACCTGAAAAGCAAGAGCGCTGATCAGCAGTCTACCCTCTCGAAAGTAGGCATCAGCAGGATTTTCAAATACTGGGATTGTATGTCGGCTTTGTCCGCGGTGTATCGCACATTGGATGTACAAAGGGCCATGGTTGGGCAATAGTCCGGATGAACCCGTTGTCAAAAAAAGACGATAGCATTTATTTGAAACATTTTACCATTAAACCTTTCCTTTCCATTACAGCATAGCAGCAGGCCGGCTGTGCAGCCGGCTCACCACCGAAAGGGGCCTGCCCGAATGGTGTGGCGGTATATTGCCCGGGCTATGCCACTGATAAGAGCGGGAATGTTCCTGCTCTTATTTCATTTTTTTCTTTCGGGGATGCCCGAACTATTTATTTTTTTTCTGGCAGGCAAATTTGTTCGCAACGCATCTTACCTCTCATGGCCTTGTCAGACGGTCTGAACAATGTGGCGGGGCCTTCTCGCGGGCCGGTTCAATCATCCAAAAAAAATTTAGCTGGCCGGGTAACAAAGCGCTTACCGCCGCACACATCTATTATATAGGGTGTTTTTCGCTGGAATAATAAAAATGCGCATGTAACCATTGGTAACCAAGCCACCCGTATCACCCGCAAAATCCAATAAATATCCAACTCGAGACCGCTTATATTTTAACCCACTTAAAACAGGATTATGAGACTTATTCAAACAATGCTATTGACCGGTTTAATAGCTGTAGCGTTCCATTCATCACAGGCACAGAAAACAAAGGTTCAGTCGGCAGGAAAAATATGTGAAGGATTGGAGCCTTCCCAAAAACCGATGCTGGCAATTATGCCGTTTAAAATTTCGGTGCCAGGCGCGGCCCAGGCCGTTGGCAACGGTTTGTCAGACATGCTGATGGACGCTGTTTTTAACAGCGGTTGTTTCAGGGTGGTAGACCGCGACAGGATGAATGAGGTTATTACAGAAGGAGGGTTGGGCCTGTCTGGTGTAGTAGACGAGAAATCAGCGCCGCAGCTGGGTAAAATAAAAGGCGCCCAGGTGCTGGTATTTGGGACCGTCACCAAGTTTGCGGAAAATGTATCGGGTGCGTCGGGGGGCCTTGCGGGTCTCGCACACAGGTTTGGCGGACCCTTGGGCGGGGCTTTAGCGAACGGGAGGGCCACCACCTCCCTGCTGGGGTATACCCTGAAATTCGTTGATGCATCAACGGCAGAAGTGCTGGATAGTAAATCCTTTGATGAAAAAGTGACATCTATCGGGCTGGCGGCAGCAGCGGCGGATTATGGCGCCACCAGCGCCGGCGCAGGTGGCGGGTCTTTCTTTCAACATAAATCCATGCAGGATGCCATCGGAAAATCACTGATTGAAGCGGTTGAATACATGAGCCAGAATAAAAGCGCCTACGCTTCAATAATAAATAATAGCAACGATAATAACAATGATGGTAAAACGAAGGTGGCTGCCAGCAACAACGCGCGCCCCGCGGAATGCCCCCTGTTAAAGTCTTCCAGGCCGCTGTCCATTACCATCATCATTCCGGAAGAACATGTAGCCGGTGTGGGCGGTGCCTACGATCCTTACCGGAACCGGGTAGACATTACCATCAATAGTTCCCGCAACGGACTCGGAGAATATATTTCAACGGTACCCTGCCAGGCCGCCGAAACGGAGATATCGAGCAAGCTTACAGAAGCAGGCTTCCGGTTAAAAGATGCTGCGCAATTACAGAATTTAAAAAAGGAGGACGCTTTTCAAAATGCTTACCAGAACCCTGATGATGCATCGAAGCTGGGTGCTTACCTGGGGGTGGATATGATAATTGTTGGCGATGCCATGAGCGAATACTCCAAAAAAACGGATGGTCTCGTATCCTGCAGGGCAACCATCAGCGTAAAAGCGGTCATGCAAAGCGACGGAAGTATTATTGCTGCCAAGTCTTTCAAAGGCGCTGGTTTAGACGCTACCGAATTGATGGCCGGAAAAGCTGCGTTGGAAAATGCGGCCACAAAGATTGCTGAATACCTGCAATCGCAGTTCTGTACAAATAGCAGTGAAATTATTGCTATGCTTGGCCAGAAAAAGAATGCGGGCAGTGATGGCACTCAGCGTAGCAATGTTGTGCGGTCAAACAATGAGCGCAGCAATGGAGCCGGAGAGGGCAATCCCGCCGCGCCCGCCAGGAAATTTGATATCGTGATAGCCGCCGGTATCGAATACGAACAGGCAAAGTCAATGGGCGACAGACTTGAAAAGACCCCCGGTATTTATTCCATAAAACCTTCACCGTATAACTATGGACAGATTACGTATAATGTAAGCACTTCCCTGAGCCCGGACGATATTATACAAACCGTAAAAAGGACTGAGCAGGGTTTGCAATTTAAAGTGGTTTCCGCATCTAATGAAAGCGTAACAATGACAGCCGCCCCTGTTAGCAGGCGGTGAATGTAAAGCGCACGCGGGCAGAACAAAGAAGAACTGCTTTGACACCCGGGCGCTTGATAAAGTGCTGGCGAATGACAGCATACAGATCATCAAACAATAAACCACCTTATTTTCTGCCTTCGCATCGGCTGCAAGCGCAGCAATAAATCAATCAGCAAATGAAAAACCATCAACCTTTTATTTCGCAGACCTGCGCTATCAGCAATAAAGCGCCGGTCTGCAGGAATAAAAGGTTTCTGGTTGGGGGCGGGCAGCAAGCATTCACCCAACTTCGCTGCTGCGGGCAAAATAAAAATGGTTTATTTTTATTGGATGGAGCATTACCGCATTATTTTATTTACCATGGCCATCGTCACAATACTCACCGCCATCGCCGAAAAAATAAAATTGCCTTCCCCCGTTGTACTGATTACAGCTGGCATTGCGATCGGCCTGGTGCCTTCCATGCCGGCTGTTGAATTAGACCCGGAAATCGTAATGCTGATTTTTCTGCCACCGTTACTGTATGATGCCGCCTTTAATATTTCCTTCAGGGATTTCAGAACAAATATTCAGACCATTAGTACGCTTTCGATCGGATTGGTATTCCTCACCACCCTGGGTATAGGGGTAATAGCCCGTTATTGCATCCCCGGCATGAACTGGCCGCTGGCTTTCGTACTTGGATCTATCTTATCTGCTACAGATGCGGTGGCTGCGATCGGCATCACCAAGGGCCTTGGCCTTTCACACAAAACAACCACTATTTTAGAGGGCGAAAGCCTGGTCAACGATGCATCTGCGCTGGTGGCTTATCGTTTTGCCGTAGCAGCTGTTACCGGCGTGTCTTTTGTATGGTGGAGGGCTTCCCTGCAATTCATAGGGCTTTTGTGTGGTGGCTTTGCGGTAGGGTGGGTAATGGGAAAATTGCTGGCTTACCTGTTGCGCTGGTGCCGGGAGAACCACCTGGTGGTTATCAGCATGATGCTGCTGATGCCCTTTGTTACCTACCTGCTGGCCGAAGCCTTTCACGTATCGGGTGTGATAGCGGTAGTGGTAGTGGGCCTGAGTATGGCGAGACTGAGCCGCGAAAAATTTCCGGAAAAACTAAAGCAGCAATCGCAGCATTTTTGGGAAACCAATATTTTCCTGTTGAACGGATTGATTTTTATTCTGATTGGCCTGCAGTTTCCCATCGTTATGAAAAGTATTGCCCCTAACCAGCTGCTTCCCAATATCGGGTATGCTTTGCTGATCACCATTGTTGCGCTGGTCATCCGCATGGCCCGTATTTTTTTACAAAAGATAAACCTGCAAAAAGCATTTGCCGATAAGCGAAAAAAAGTTGCTGAAGAAGCCCTGCTTGATTTTAATACCAGTTTTATCATCAGCTGGTCGGGCATGAGGGGCATTGTCTCACTTGCCATTGCCATCGGTTTGCCGGTAACACTTGAAAACGGGAAGCCTTTTCCCCAAAGGGATACCATTATTTTTATTTCGGTGGCGGTGGTACTTTTTACACTGATTGGCCAGGGCCTGTCTCTGCCCTGGGTGGTAAAAAAACTCAATAAGAGAAGCATAGCCGGGTACGCGAAATTGTAAAAGCCTAAACGGTATAGAATTTGGTACTGGAGATGCCGGCTATTGTATTGTTGATAATCTCCGGTCTTCATTTATGAAACTCGCAACCTATAATGTGAACGGTATTAACGGCAGGCTGCCCGTCCTGTTGCGCTGGCTGAAAGAAGCAGAGCCGGACGTTGTTTGCCTGCAGGAATTAAAAGCCCCCAACGATAAATTTCCGGAAAAGGCCATTCTCGACGCGGGCTACCAGGCGATTTGGCACGGACAAAAAAGCTGGAATGGTGTGGCCATTCTTTCGCGGAAACAAAAGCCCCATGAAGTTCGGCGTGCACTACCCGGTGATACGGAAGATGAGCATAGCCGTTATATGGAAGCGATAACGGATGGCCTACTCGTTTGCTGCCTGTATTTGCCCAACGGAAATCCATCACCCGGACCAAAGTTTGATTATAAACTGGCCTGGTTCAAAAGACTGCAGAAGCACGCAAAAAAATTGCTGGCGGAAAAAGTGCCGGTGGTATTGATGGGTGATTTTAATGTGATGCCTGCGGAGTTGGATGTATATAAGCCGGAACGGTGGACGCAGGATGCGCTATTCCGGCCGGAAGTTCGTAAAGCGTTTAAAACATTGGTTGACCAGGGCTGGACAGATGCCATCCGGAAATTATATCCGACAGAGGTTATCTATACTTTTTGGGACTATTTCCGGAACGCCTATGGCCGCAATGCCGGTCTGCGGCTCGATCATTTTCTGCTTAGCGAGGATCTGGCCAAAAGATTGAAGAAGGCGGGTGTAGACAGGCATGTGAGGGGATGGGAGAAAACAAGTGATCATGCGCCCGTTTGGATAGAAATAAAATAGTAACTACCAGCCTGGGCACAACAAATAAAACACATGAAATGTATATTTATTTTTTTACTCGTTCCGTTTGCTGCCATGGCCCAATTGCCAGGCAGGGAAGATGATTCTTTGCGCAAAATATCCGATACCATGCATTTTACAGCGCCCTTTCAATTCAGTTCAGCCGGCCAGGGTGCCGTAAAAGGAAAAAAATTGCTCGCCAGTTGTAAAGCCTGGCTGAAATCTGTAAAAGACAGCCTGCCCGGCATTGCAATCGTAACAGCTGCTTCCGGTTCAACCATTATTGCCAGCAATGTTCCGGCTACCGCCGATATCTCCTGCACCATCACCATCAGTGTAAAAGGTAAAAGGTACCGCTGTACGCTCAACAATTATATTTTTCATACTACCAACGGACAGCAATTGCCTTTAAAAGAAGCGTCCTCGGGCAGTACGTTCGGCAGAACCGCCCGGATTGAAAAGCTGATCATCAGCCGGAACCATGGCTCCATTTTCCAATCCTTACAACATTACCTGGCCCAGTCAAAATAACACTTGCCTGCAGTGTTTCTTTTTCTGTTCTACCATGAATACGATGTATCGTGAGATGGCGGCCAAATCTTTGCGGTATGCTTCCGGAACGCTACGGCCCGCACCCGTCTCAATAATAATCGTCCCCGCTTTCCATTGAAGAACCATATCACCGCTCCAGCCATCATAGACCGGGGCAGGCTGCTTTGTCTTGATTTTGTCGAAATGCTTTTCTTTCAGAAGCCGCAACAGATCGTTTAATTCTTTTTGTGAAAAAGTAAAAGCATAGTGCTTATTGTTATCCGGACCGATGTGCTTTTCAAAACTTATTTTGTCGGAAATACGTACTGAATCAGACTGTCCCCGCATACCGCCACCTTCCCCGGTGGTTAGTACCATGCCTGGTTGCCAGCTGTCTGGGAATGGCTGGGCCTGTACAACGGAACTGGTTATTATAAAAATAAAGAGGAAAAAAGCGATGCGATGCATCGGTTTGCTAACTGGCTGCATAAGCTGAAGTATTAAATTGACGACTGGTACAACCACTAGATGGAAGTTTTTTGAAAATTACACATTTGCCCGGCTTATGTGGCACTGACAAGGATGTATGCGCTACCTGGTTCGGCCTGCATCGCTTCAAACAGCTATCCTACGCACAAAATGCATACATTCATGCCTCAAAACAACCTTAGTTTATGCGTACACGCTTCACTGCTCTCGTAGCCATCACTGTTCTGTTCCTGTCTGCCTGCGATCTCACACAGCCGGAGAATAAAGTGGCTGGAACCGATGGCAGCGAGGTCATCAGTGCCGATAGCCTGCGCGCGCACATCGCCGTGTTGAGTGCGGATTCTTTTATGGGGCGGAAACCTTTTACGGCAGGCGAAACCATAACGGTAGGATGGCTAAAACAACAGTTTGCCCTGGCCGGGCTGGCACCTGGTAACGGCGATGGATATGTGCAGGAAGTACCCATGGTTAATTTGCTGGCCCATGCTGCGCCGCAAATGCAGGTAACGTCAAAAAAAGGGTCTTTTACATTGAAGGCTTTTGATGATTATATCATCTGGACCGACAAGCCAGATGCCAGAGAAAGTCTCGATAAATCGCCCTTGGTTTTTGCGGGCTATGGCGTGGTAGCACCCGAATATAACTGGAACGATTATAAAGACCTTGATGTAAAAGGTAAAGTAGTGCTGGTAATGGTGAATGACCCCGGCTTCTGGACAGGCGATACAACCTTGTTCAAAGGCAAAGAGATGACTTACTACGGGCGCTGGACCTATAAATTTGAAGAAGCTGCCCGACAGGGCGCCAGGGGCTGCCTCATCATTCACAATACCGCTGCAGCCAGCTACCCCTTTGCTGTACAGCAGAATAATTTTAACACCTCCAGGCTGGTGCTGGATAACCGCGGTAAAAGCATTAAAAACTGCGATGTGATCGGTTGGGTGCCGGAAAGCATCGCAAATAAATTATTTACAGCAGCCGGCTTTGATTCTACCTTGCTGCTGAAAGCCAATCAACGGGGCTTCCGGGCCGTTCCCCTGAACCTGCAACTCTCTACCACCCAGCAGGTGCAGGCGGTCTACAATAAATCATATAATGTAATTGGCAAGATTACCGGCAGCAAACATCCGGAAGAGGTTATTATATATTCCGCGCACTGGGATCATTTGGGAATTGGTACGCCCGATGAAACGGGGGATTCTATTTACAATGGCGCGCTGGACAATGCTTCCGGCACGGCAGCTTTGCTGGAGCTGGCACGGGCCTTTAAAAAAATGAAAACCCCACCGGAACGTACCATTGTTTTTCTGGCAGTGACCGCAGAAGAACAGGGCCTGCTGGGTTCTGCTTTTTATGCGGAGAACCCCGTGTACCCGGTTGAAAAAACAGTGGCCAATATTAATATCGACGGCGTAAACCCGTTCGGCAGAACAAAAGACATTGTGGTTATTGGCGCCGGACAATCTGACCTGGAAGACTATTTGAAACAGGAAGCCGAGAAAGACAGCGGCTATATTTCTTTTACCACCCACCCGGAGGCCGGATATTATTATCGTTCCGACCATTTCAATTTTGCAAAAGCGGGTATCCCCGCGCTGTATACGGAAACAGGGGTGGATGTGATAGGGAAAGACACGGCCTACGGTAAAAAATTACAAAACGAATACAATACAAAAAATTATCATCGCCCTTCTGATACTTATCTTGCCAATACCTGGACCATGGAAGGCGGCGTGCATGATCTGCGTTTATTGTTCCGCGTGGGGAAACGCCTTGCTTTTGAGACCAGCATGCCCAAATGGAAACCCGGCTCGGAATTTAAAGCAATCAGGGAAAAGGCAAGCGGTTTGCAATAAAAAGCAGGCCCGGTTAACCAGGTGCGCCGAAAACACTATTTTATTTCGGTTGCCCCACCCCGGTAGCAGTTAGTCCGGGGGTGGTTTGAATCCATCCCTGATGACATGCAATTGGGTCCAGATAGCATCTTCTTTAGGTTTCGGAGAAGCAATAAAAATTAAATACACTTTTGAAGCAGTCTTGTCGGCCTGCGTCTTAATCTCCATATTAAGTGTCAGCGGCGCCCCGTCGGCAAAAACCCCGAATACCTGCAGGGTGGCCAGGTACAGGCTTTTCGTTTCTTTTAAGCTAACTGTTATTTTGCTGGTATCTATTGTCAGTTTCCGGTCGCGGGCCGTGCTAAAACACAGGCCCTTGAAATAGCGCTCAAGATAGCTGCCCAGGTCTGCCCTTGTAAAATCCGTTTTGTTGTCAAGCGCTGCTGCAAAAGCATAGCTGAAATAATCTGCTGCATTTTTAGTGAACATACCCGGCGAAAACCGCAGTTCTTCAAAACCCTGAAAGGGAAAGGATGGCGCAAAAACAGGCGGCAGGCTGAATTTTTCAAAAGTCCATCCAGCTGGTTCTTTTAACAATACCGGCAGGGCATTCTGCGACCGGCAGTTGTTGCAAAACAATAAAAAAACTGCTATTGCCAGCAGGCAGGTCTTATTTGATGGCATAGGTGGGGCTTTGTTTTAACAATCTGTTGGTAAACGAAATTTCTCCCTGTCCTTCTCATATACAGGTGAAAAACACTTAACTAAATTTACAATTATGAAAAAGATTTTTACATTTTTATTTTTGACCGGCCTAGTAACAGGCGCAATGGCGCAGGATAGCAGAAACGCACAATACCGCGGTCAAAGCAACGGATACGCCCCTTCGCCTGTTTATTCAGCCAATAACCAGTCAAGCGGGGGGTATGCTTCAGCGGGCCACTCTGAAAACGGGTATGCTGCCAATAGCAATTATGGATATGATAATAACAGGGGCTATGAAACGCGGGGCAGTGATTATCGCGACAATGGTGACAGGTTCCACGATGACGATCGGTATACCCGCCGTGAGCGCGCCTATGAAAGAGAGGTCTATGCCAGGAGGAACTATGAAGGATATAACCGTGGCCGCTTTGACTCAAGAGTTGTGGTGAGGTTCGGACGTCCTTCCTGCTACTAAAAAAATAAATAGATCCAATAGTAGAAACCCTGCAAGGCGGGGTTTCTTTTTTTAACATTGTTTTGAACAATAGAAACTTTATTGCGCAGCAAAAGCCGGGTAAAATGTTGCCTGTATTTTATTTTACAAATTAAGACAGGTATTTGTTATTTTTTTTGCGATCATTGTGGTCAGAACCAAAACCTGTTCCATGTTTTTTGGCATTTCATCCAAACGGTTTTTATGCTGCTTCCAAATATGCCTGCTATGTTGTGTATTATCAACAATTGAATCAGGGGCGCAGGACCTCAATGAGCTGATAAAAGAAAAACAATCGAAGGTTGTTTTTTTAGGGCTTGATTTTACGCAGGCGCGCTTTGTTGGCAGAAGTTATTTCATTAGCCAGCCATCGTTAAAGGCGGGTTTGGTAAATGCCCTGAATGATCTGCTGGGTACAGAAAGAAAAAAATATGATTTGGCCGGCAGCCTGAACATTCCTGAAAACAAATATTTCCTCAATACAGACTTCTTTATCAAACTCAATGATGGCATCCTACCTGAAAACCGCATTTCGGATGCCGATACTGTGCTCAGCCCGCAAAATTTGATGGAGGCAGTAAGCAATTATAAACTGGATATTTCTGCCGGCATTGGTATTTCTTTTATTGTAGAAGGCTTTAACCGGAATACCCAGCTGGGTAGCATCTGGGTTACTTTTATAGACCTGAGCAGCAAGCAAATCATTCTTGCAGAAAACATTAAGGGGCTGGCTGGCGGTTCAGGACTGAGAAATTATTGGGCCCATGCGGTGTTCATGGTCATCCAGGATGCGGAAACAGCTATTTACAAGCGCGCAAAAAAGGGCCCGTTCCTGGGCGAATCAGAAGCACACTGGCGGGAAAACTATAAACATTATATTCCACCCGGTCCACCGCCGGTACATCTTGTGCAAAGCGAAAATAACAGGCCGGATAAGACTGCCCGTACACAGGCAGATACCCTTACCGTTAAAGCTGTGCCCAAAAAGGATTCTGTAATACCGGCACCCGCACCGCTTCCCAGCAAGACAGATTTTGCCGTCTATTCCGGCGATTATGACTGGGAATTGATAAGTTCGAATGATCCCAAAGCAACGGTAGACAAGCACCCGGGACAAAGACAGCCTGTGCGTGGCGGGTACATCGAATATTATCCGCTTAAATTATTGATTAATGGAACGGCTGTAACATACAAGAGCTTCACTTTTACAGCGCTTAAAGGGGCTTCTTACAAAAACGTTCTTAACATGTCGGGCGAAATAACAGGAACCGTTGCCATATTATCGGGCCAGGCAGAATACCGGGAACAAACCGGTGTAAATATCGGCCCGCATCCATCACCCACTACGGCAACGATTGATTTTTCCGATCCGCAAAGTATCATTCTGACCGTGACATCTTACTGCCCTACCTGTGGTTTAAATGGAGTAGGAACCACCTACACAGCAAAATCGAGATTGATTAAAATGCTGGGAAAATAATTTTTGTTTAGTGAGCAATGAATGTTCAGAACCGGTGAATGCGATGGGTTGGTGCTGATGAGAAAGAATTATCCAATCCCGTTCCGCGACGATGCCATAGGCTGTACATTTACGGCATGAAAGTATTCTTCTCAATAGTGTTGTTGCTGTACGTCATCGCCGCAAGCAGCCAGCAACGGCCCAATATCATTTTTGTACTGACCGATGATATGGGCTATTCTGATCTGAGTTGTTATGGTAATCCCGTTATTCAAACGCCCTTCCTCGATTCCGTAGCAAGAGCCGGTATCAGGGGAACGAATTATGTGGTATCCAGTCCTTCCTGTACGCCTTCCCGCGCGTCACTGTTAACCGGGCGATATGCTACCCGGTCAAATCTGCCAATTGTTATAGGGCCGGGATCTCCACTCGGATTACCTGATGCCGAAATAACAATCGCCGAGATGCTGAAAAAAGCCGGCTATCGAACGGCCATGATCGGCAAATGGCATTTGGGTGATCAACATGATTATAATTTCCCCACCGGGCAGGGATTTGATTCTTACTATGGCATGCTGTACAGCCATGACTACCGTTTTCCTTATGTAAAAACGGATACCACTATTAAAATTTACCGGAACCGTACACTTGACATCTACCAGCCGGCAGATTCTTCGCTTACCCATTTGTATACGACAGAAGCCATTCGTGTTATCAATCAACAGCAGGCGAACCAGCCGTTTTTTCTATACCTGGCCTATAATATGCCTCACCTGCCCGTGGCATTTGCTGCTTCGGCAAGCTGGCTGGCGGGCAAGCAGGAGGCCGGTCCGCTGGGTGCCGTGGTGGAAGAAATGGATGCAAGCCTGGCACAGCTTTGGAAAGCGCTCGACAGAAAAAAAATGCTCGGCAATACCATTTTTATTTTCAGCAGCGACAATGGCCCCTGGATTGATTTTCCCCTGCGGATGTCGGGCGACAGTGCCACCAAACCCTGGCATGCAGGAACCGCGGGCGTGTTCAGGGGGTATAAGGGACAGTCTTATGAAGGCGGCATCCGCGAGCCCTTTATTTTTTATTGGAAAAACCATGTTCCTGCCGGGCTGATGCTCACCAACCCAATCAGCAACCTGGATATGTTGCCAACCTTAGCGGGGTTTGCGCGTGCAGCCCTGCCCGTAGGGCGTACGCTCGACGGCCAGGATATCGGCGATCTACTAACGGGAAAAGCCAACCGTAAAAATTACCAGCACCGGCCCATCTATATCATGAACAGCGGCAGGGCAGAGGCGGTGCGGGATGGCAACTGGAAATACCGGGAACTGCCGGCAGGTGTTAATGCAATCTCCAACAGGCCGGAGCAGGCAACAAAAGAATTGTTCAACCTGGCGTTCGACCCTTCAGAACGCACAAATGTTATTGACGAGTTTCCACAGAAAGCCAGGGAATTAAAAGCGTTGCTGGATGCCTGGACGGGCTTGAAGGAGAATTAATCCAATGCACTGAGCGGGCCACGCGCAGGTTATAAGTTTTTGGGAACGGAGCAGGCTGCCTTTAGCAAACGGCAATGCATTCTACAGAAACCAGGATCCCGGCAGGGAAAGGCATTACCTGTGGCGTGCTGCGCGCCGGTGGATGCCCGGGAAAAAATTCGCTGTAAACTTTGTTGAGCAGCGCAAAGTCATTGCCCGACACCATAAATACGGTCGTCTTTACAACTTTCTCCATGCTGCTGCCCGCCTCTTCCAGGATGATTTTAATGTTTTGAAAAGCCTGCCTGGCCTGGTCTTCAAAATCATTACTGATCACCTGCCCGGAGGCGAGATCCAGCCCGGGTGTGCCGGACAGGAATATAAATTTTTCTGCTATTACCGCCTGCGGGAAGACCTGGCTCATGCGCGGGGCCTTTGCGGTATTAAAATTTTTCTTTGCTTCCATTTTATATATCAAAGGCCTGGCTTGGCATCAAAAGCCATTTTTTTTTCTTCCATCAGGCCTGCATTTTTTCGGGGCTCATCATAACAGCTTCCATCACTTTCATAGCCAGCCGGTGCGGTGGGTCTCCCTGTTGAAACATTTCCATTCCATGCTTTTTACTCAATGCGGCGATTTCCCTGGAAAACCATTTCGCAGGCACCGCCCATTTCTTTGCAGGTCATTGCTGTTATTTTCTGAAGATAGGCAATTCCTGTAGAATACAGCCGGTGCCCGGCCTTTCTGCACCTGTCGCTGAGGCATTAATAAAAAAATTGCTCAGATATGATTTTTCCGTCCTTTACTTCGTACAGCATGATCTGATTGATCTGTATTCTTCCGAAACCCTGTACCAAAATATCTACTTCCCGCCCTACGGAGAAATGATTGCCACCACCAACGGCTTCGGTAGTATACACCCGGTAACCAGCTTCTATCCGGCTTACCCAGTCTTCCGCTTTTTTGCGAACCGCCGCCTTGCCCGTCGCATTGTTTAAATAAGGCGAATCAGACGGCTCGATGCTTTTTACATCCGTTGAAAAAAGTTCATACTGTATGTCGAACCATTTTTCCTGTGCTGCGAGTTCACTGAATCGCTGCACAACCCGCGCCATTGATCCGGCTGTTGTAATAGTTGTCATATGTTTCTATTTTGTTGTCTTCTTATTATGCAGGGCGGTTTCCAGGTCTTTCATTTTTCCCTTCCAGAACGTATTAAAGAAATCGATCCATTGCTGCACTTCGGTAAATCCTTCCTGTTTCAAGCTGCAATACCTTTCGCGCCCAATGTTCTCAATTGAAATAAACCCGTTCGCATGCAATATTTTAATGTGTTTTGAAACCGCCGGGCGACTGATATCAAAATTGTCAACCAATGAATTGATCGATAGGCGCTTTTTTGACAGCAGTTGCAGGATATGCCGCCTGCTGGGGTCTCCGATTGCCTGGAATGCATCAAGGGTTGCCTGCGCCATGCTGTAAATTATTTAGTTGTTTGTCTATCTTTTTCAGGTTGTCGAGCCATCCCTTTGTCATGCCGGTGTACAGGTCAATATTGGTTTTTTCATCAAAACCACTGTGTACCAGGTGCAGGTCGGTTCCGCTGGGCGTTTCCTGTAATGTCCAGGTCACCACCGTATCCAGGTTGATGCTGCCATCCCCGGGCCCTGCTTTCCAGGAATAAGATAATTTTTTGCGTGGTACTATTTCCAACACCTGGCAACGGAAAATACCATCGCAGTTCAGCTGCGGCATCGGCTTGGTTGTAAACTGAAAACGATGGCCTACTACCGGCTTAAAATCATTTGGCATCAGCCACAGCGCCATCAGGTCGGCCTTGGTAAGAAAATCCCATACCTCATTCGGAGGATAGGAATACGAAAATTGCTGTTGAATGTCGATTGTCATAATGTGTAACGTTTAAGTTACACGAATATATAAGTAACTTTTAAGTTACGCAAATTTATTTTGGGGGTGGATGATCCGTGCAGAACGATACTGCGTAGCGCAAATGGATATGACTATTATGGTTTACTTTGGCGGCATGCAATACAGAAAATTTGGAAACACGGATATTTCTTTATCGGCCATCGGCCTCGGTTGTATGGGTATGAACCATGCCTATGGCGAGCCCGACGATGCAGAATCGGTGGCAACCTTAGAAAAGGCTATCGAACTGGGTATCAATTTTTGGGACACGGCCGATATCTATGCCAATGGCGCCAACGAGGAACTGGTAGCAAGGGTATTAAAACCAAACAGGCAAAAGATATTCATTGCCACCAAATTCGGGTTCGAATTAAACAAAGGCGGACTGAGCTCATTCAATGGCTCGCCGGCGTATATAAAAAAAGCGGTTGAAGCAAGCCTGCAACGCCTGCAAACCGATGTGATTGATTTGTACTATGCCCATCGCATCGATCCTAACGTACCCGTAGAAGAAATGGTAGCGGCCATGGCCGAATTGGTGAAAGAAGGTAAAGTACGTTTCCTCGGCCTTTCGGAAGCCTCCGTAACCTCTATCAAAAAAGCACATGCGGTGCATCCCATCAGCGCCCTGCAAAGCGAATATTCCCTGCTGACAAGAGAAGTAGAAAAAGAAATACTACCCCTCTGTAAAGCGTTGCGGATTTCCTTTGTTCCGTTCAGTCCACTGGCAAGAGGCCTTATCACCAATGCGCTGGATATTTCCGACTTGAAAGACGGCGACTTCAGGAAGCAATTGCCCCGCTACCAGGGCGGTCATGCAGAAAATAATAAGCACCTCAGTGAAGCCTTTGCCGAATTTGCCGCCGGCAAAAATTGCAGCCCGGCGCAGCTGGCGCTTGCCTGGGTGCTGGCCCAGGGCGAAAACATTATCCCAATTCCCGGTACTAAACGCCGGAAATACCTGGTGGACAATGCCGGTTCCGCGGAGGTTGTTTTAACGCCTGCCGATCTGCTGGCAATGGAAGCCATTTTAGCAAAATATCCTGACACCGGCGAGCGCTACAATGCCGCACTGAACAGGTTTGTAGACAAAAGCTGATAGGGTGTACAATAGTGCACCAGCACCTGGCAGGCAACTGTTGCAGGTATGAAAGATTGGTGATATATTACGCCGTTTAAAGTTTTGTCCGATAGATACAACCCCATGTTCAGATTGCCTGTTTCTGTCCTCCTCGTATTACTGGTTCAGACCCTTGCAGCCCAGCAACCGGTGCTCCAATGGGCCCGCGTTTTTACCGCCAATAACAGCTCTAACTATCGGGATGACAGCAATGGAAGAACGGTGGGGGTAGACCAGCAGGGAAATGTTTATTCCGCAGGGCTTTTTGAACATACGATCGATTTTGACCCCGGTCCGGGTGTCTATAACCTGACAGGCGGCGCCCAGGATCAATATGGTATTTATATTTCGAAACTGGATGCCAACGGAAATTTTATCTGGGCAAAACAAATCCCCGCCCTGGTGGAATTCGGAGCCATTGAACTGAAGGTTGACAAAGCCGGAAATATTTACCTGGCCTCAGATCTGTCAGCGCCGGCCGATATGGATCCTGGTCCGGGCGTATTGATGATGACACCCATCGGTGCCAAAGATGCATTTGTGGTAAAACTGGATACCGACGGCAACCTGGTATGGGCCAAACAATTTGGCGGCCCTGGCGACACGGTACCGCAGGCCACCGGTCTTGATATTGATAAAGACAATAATGTAGTTGTTTCCGGTTCATTTAATAATACGGTTGATTTTGATCCTGGCCCGGGTGTCTACAAGCTTACTTCTACTGCGCATATACAGGCCTATATTGTAAAACTGAACAGCCAGGGCAATTTTACCTGGGCCATTCAGTTCGGCAATGCGCCCATCGTTTACAGCGGTTCACAGATCATAGATATTAAATGCGATGCCGCCGGAAATATTTATACCACCGGTGGTTTTGCCGGTAATTGCGATTTTGATCCCGGCGCGGGACAATTTAACATGGCCAGCAGCAGCCTGCGGGATGGTTTCATTGCAAAGCTGGATCCCAATGCCGGTTTTGTGTGGGCGAAGCGCATCGGTAACAGCACCAATGATTATTACCAGTACATCGACGCCCGATCAATTGATATTGATGGCATGAACAATGTGATCACCACCGGTGATTTTACCGGCACCATTGATTTTAACCCGGGCACGGCTGTTTATAGTGTGGCCAGCAATGCCGGAACCAGCGATGCTTATATTCTTAAACTGAACAGCAATGGCGATTTTGTATGGGCAAAAGCGATTGGTGGCAATCAAAGTGATACGGGCAACGACCTGGTGCTGGATGCCGACAATAATATATATGCCGTTGGCTCCTATGGCCCTTCAGTTGATTTTGATCCGGGACCGGGCGATTATACCATCAACACGCCCAATTATGGCGCCGCTGCGCTGGTGAAATTAAGTGCGGATGGAAATTTTGTGTATGCAGCCGCCTTTCCGAGCATCTATGACGGCAACAGCCTGTTCAGGCGGATGGCGATAGACGATGCAAGAAATATTTATGTTAGCGGGGATGTAAGCGGTGTGGTAGATTTTGATCCTGGTCCGGCCGTATACCCTTTGGCCGGTTCCTCAGATGAATCACCTTTTGTGTTGAAATTAGGCAGGTGTATGAATGCAACGGCTTCCAGCCTTTTTATAAATGAATGCAATAGTTATACGCTCAACAAAAAGACTTTTGATTCATCCGGGGTGTATATACAAACAATTCCCAATGGTTCGGGCTGTGATTCTGTGATTACGCTGTACCTGACCATCAATAAAAAACAATCGGAGCAAACAATCGCCATCTGCCAAGGGGCATTCTTTTATGCCGGGGGAACCAACCAGCAGGAGGCTGGTATCTACCGCGATACCCTGCACACACGGCTCGGCTGCGATTCCGTAGTCACTACCCACCTGACTGTAAATCCGGTAGCGATGCCCGACCTGGGGCCCGATAAAAACATCTGCAGCAATGCGCCGCTGCATATAACGCCGGGCCTGTTTGCAAGTTATCTCTGGCAGGATGGAAGCCAGGCCGCCAGTTTTGAAGTGCATACACCCGGCGTATACTGGGTAAAAGTCTCCAATCAATTCAATTGCCCGGCAACAGATACATTTATAGTAAAGAGTCTTGTTCCGGCGCCCACCGATTTTTTGCCAGTCACTGATAGTGTCTGTGGTTATAACAGCGTGGATCTGGCACCGTTACAGGCATACAGCAGTTACCAGTGGTCGACCGGCGCCCTGCAAAAAAGCCTGCAGGTAAAGCAGCCCGGTCTCTATTGGCTGACCGTAACGGATGCCAACGGTTGTACAGGTACCGACAGCATTACGGTGATCACAAAACAATGCTCAACAGGTGTTTATTTTCCCACGGCATTTACCCCGGATGGCAATGGCAAAAATGATCTGTTCAGGCCATTGCTGTTTGGGAATCTACAGCAATACCGGTTTGCCATCTATAATCGTTGGGGCACGGCGGTGTTTCAGTCTACCGATCCGCAAAAAGGATGGGATGGAAAATGGTCAGGTTCAGCACAGCCCGCCGGGGTTTTTGTGTGGACTTGTTTTTACCAGCTGGCAGGGGAGGCGCCAAAAATGGAGAAGGGAACGGTGGTACTTATCCGCTAGTTGATACAAGCCAAGCATCCCCCCAAAAAAATGATCGGGTTAACCTGTTTTTTGGGATGCCGCAGGTCGGTAGTTGTCAGCGGGGAGCAGGTGGTCAGTTAAGAGGGCTCCGTAAAGCTGGGTTCAGTTGGTTCCGTAACGCTATAGTCTCTTTCCCATCCTTCGTTCTCCAGTTTAATATACTGTATGGCTATCGCACTGGCATTGGAATCGAGCTCGGGCAATGCCTGGAATTCAGATACCCAGCAACGGTACACATGATAAGCAATGGCCAATTGACCAGCCTCATTGTATAATTCAATAGTAATATCTTTCCTGAAATCTTTCAGCGATGCTTCTGCGCCAAGTCCT